>JBBCGG010000001.1:643333-965000 GCA_037200525.1 Methylocella sp.
GTCTTACGGAGTGCGTCTCGTTGATCCGAAGTCCGGCGCAGACAGCCGGCGCGGCGGCGCCGGTCCGTCGGACCACAAGGCTCTGACGATCGGCGGCATGACGTTGATGGCCCCGGTGCATACCGCGCCGGCGTTTGAGAGCCCCTATCTCGTCGAGAAGCCGGATGCGTTCGGCAACAGCCGCATCACCCGCGATGGGCTGCCGATCACGGAAGCCTCATTCCCGCTGCAGCCGCGCTTTTATGCTCTGCGCACGGCTGATGGCGTTCCTTACTCCAAAATCGCCGCGCTGCATGGCCGCGACGTGCTGGCGACGACCATTCTTCAAACCTGCATCCGCTATCAGAGCCGGACGAAAACCTGTCAGTTCTGCGCCATCGGCCAATCGCTCGCGGCCGGGCGCACCATCGAGCGCAAGACGCCGGCGCAACTCGCCGAGGTCGCCAAGGCGGCCGTCGAGCTTGACGGCGTCAAACATATGGTGATGACGACTGGCACGCCGCCCGGCGCCGATCGCGGCGCATCGATCCTGACGGAAAGCGCCGCCGCCGTGAAAGCCGCCGTCGCTTTGCCGATTCAGGCGCAGTGCGAGCCGCCGGATGACGATGCGTGGTTCGGCCGCATGAAGGAGGCGGGCGTCGACGCTCTCGGCATGCATCTTGAGGCCGTAACGCCGGAGGTGCGCGCTCGCATCATGCCGGGGAAGGCGCAAGTTCCTCTCAGCCGCTATTTTTCGGCTTATGAGGCGGCCGTTCCGGTGTTCGGCCGCGGTCAGGTTTCGACCTATATTCTGGCTGGGCTCGGGGACAGCAAGGAAGCGATCCTTGATATCTGCGAAAAGCTTGTCGCCATTGGCGTCTATCCATTCGTTGCGCCTTTCACGCCGATCTCCGGAACTCCGCTCGAAAGCCATCCGGCTCCCTCGCCCGACTTCATGCATGAGATCCTGCGCCCGCTCGCCGCGATGCTGGTCGCGGCCGGCATGAAATCGGAAGACGTCAAGGCGGGCTGCTCAAAATGCGGCGCCTGTTCCGCTCTCTCCGCCTATGAGCGGAGGATCTCGGCATGATCTTCGAGCCCTTCGCGCCTTTTCTCGCCAGCGAGTTTCAGGTGAAGTTCGCAACGCAGCCCTGGGAGCGCAATGGCGCTTATGCGCTTCGCCGCGCTGTCTTCTGCCAGGAACAGGGTCTCTTCGGAGGAAATGACCGAGATGCGATCGATGATTGCGCGATTCCGATCGTCGCGGTCTCGCTGCTTGGGGTGGCGGCCGACGCGGTAGTTGGAACCGTGCGAATTCACGAGCGGGAGCGAGGCGTCTGGCTTGGCTCGCGTCTTGCCGTCGCCGCCGATTATCGCCGCGTCGGAATGCTCGGCAGCTCGCTGATCAGACTGGCGGTGTCTTCGGCGCATGCGCGGGGATGCAAGCGTTTCTTCGCCGACGTCCAGAGCCAAAACGTCCTTTTGTTCCGGCGCATGCAATGGCGCACCATCGAAGAAGTCGTTTTGCACGGAAAGCCGCATCATAGGATGGAGGCTGATCTCGCCTTCTATCCGCCTTTCGTCAATTCCGAAGTCGGCTTTCATTCATTGTCGCGAAAGGCTGCATGATGGCCAGATCGCTCGACCTCGCAGCTCTCGCCGATGCGTTGCGCGCCAGCAGCGGGCTCGCGGCGAAGCGGGACATTGGCGCGGTTGCGGCAAGGCTCGGCCTCAATGGCGCGTCCACAGTCGCTGTCGGAGATGACTGTGCCGCGATTCCCGATGGCGACGGCTTTTTGCTGTTGGCGATCGAAGGCTTCATGAATGAATTTGTTGCTGGCGACCCCTGGTTCGCCGGATGGTGCGGCGTCATGGTCAATGTCTCGGACGTTGTCGCCATGGGCGGGCGCCCCATCGCTGTCGTCGACGCGCTGTGGGCGGATGGCGAGGACAAGGCTGATTCGGTGCTCGCTGGCCTGCGAGCGGCGGCCGATGCTTTCGGCGTGCCGATTGTCGGCGGCCACACCAATATCCGGACCGATCGCGGGCAGCTCTCGGTCGCTATCCTTGGACGCGCCAAACGCCTTCTGACCAGCTTTGACGCTCTGCCTGGCGATCGCCTTATCGCCGCGATAGATCTGCGCGGTCGCTATCGCGAGCGCTTCTCCAATTGGGAAGCAGCGACGAACGCGCCGCCTGCTCGGCTTCGTGCGGATCTCGAAATCCTTCCGGTAATCGCCGAAGCGGGCCTCGCCAAAGCCGCCAAGGATATCAGCCAGGGCGGCTTGATCGGGACAGCCGCCATGCTCGTTGAATGCTCGGGGGTCGGCGCCGAGATCAATGTCGCGGCGGTTCCTCGCCCTGACGGCGTCCCGCTCGCGCGCTGGCTCGCTACATTCCCGAGCTTTGGTTATCTCCTGTCGGTAGCGCCGCGCGATGTCGCTGAGGTGCTTGAGGCTTTCACGCGACGCGGCATCGCCGCCGCCGACATTGGAGCCGTCACGATGGGCGAGCAACTGGCCATTGTCGACGGCGCCTCAAAGCAAGTGATTTGGGATTTTTCCGAACGGCCTTTGATCGGCTGCGCCCGGCATGAGGCGTGCGCATGAGCCTGCGCGTCGCCATCCTCGCGCATTCGACCAATCCGCGCGGTGGCGTCATCCACGCGCTCGAGCTCGCCGACGCGCTTGTCGGACTTGGGCACGAGGCGACGGTGCACGCGCCAGATCCCAAAGGCAGCGGCTTTTTCCGCCAGACGAATTGCCGAACGGTGTCGGTTCCTGCGTCGGCGGCGCCCGTCGACGTGACTGAGATGGTCAAGATTCGCATCGCCGAATACGTGCGCCATTTCGAAGATCCGGCAAATCGCGGGTTCGACGTTTATCACGCACAGGACGGCATATCGGGCAATGCGCTCGCAACCTTGAAGGCTCGCGGCTTGGTTGGCGCCGCGGCTCGCACCGTCCATCATGTCGACAACTTCAAGTCGGCGGATTTAGCGGCTTTGCAGACGCGCGCGATAGGCGCCGCCGACGCGCATTTTGTCGTTAGCCGGACATGGCGGGATTGGTTGGCTGAACGCTTCGACGTTTCTGCGACAGTCATCGGCAACGGGGTCGACTCCCGCCGTTTCACCAACGCGGCCGGCGATCGCGACGCTGAATTGCGCCAGCGCCTTGGCCTTGCGTCCGGCCCCGTGTTTCTTTCCGTCGGCGGCGTCGAAGAGCGCAAGAATACGATCCGCATCCTCGAAGCCTTCCAGCAGGTCCATAGCCTCTATCCATTGGCGCAGCTTGTCATCGCCGGCGGCGCATCTTTGCTGGATCATGAAGCCTATCAGCAGATGTTCTCAGAGGCGCTGGAGGCCAGCGGATTGCCGGCGGGCGCCGTCATTCGCACAGGTCCGCTGGCGCAGGCGGATATGCCGTCTCTGTACCGCATCGCCGACGTCCTCGCCTTCCCGTCGCTGAAAGAGGGTTTTGGCCTCGTCGTGATCGAGGCGATGGCGAGCGGGACGCCGGTAGCGACCTCCAAAATTGCGCCTTTTACGGAATATCTCGGCGACAATGATGTTGCCTGGTGCGACCCGTTCAGTACGGCCTCGATCGCCAACGCCATGATCGCCGCGCTTGCTGAACCATTGCGCAGTCGATTGATCGCCGCAGGCGGCGCGGTCGCTCGCAAACATGATTGGCGGAAGACGGCCAAGGCGCATCTCGCCGCTTATGAAAATCTGAAGGAGCTTCGTCATGCCTGAGATGCATTTCAAAATCCGGTGGCCCGACGGCACAGCGGAACGCTGCTATTCGCCCTCGCTCGTAATCAAGGATTTTTTCGAAGCCGGAGCGAGCTATCCGCTTGCTGATTTCATTGAGAAAAGCCGCGCCGCCCTCAACATCGCCAGCGATCGCGTGAAGGCGAAATACGGCGCCCCATGTTCGCTTGCCCTCGGTCAACTCGCTCGCATTGAAGCGGCCGGAGCAAGGTTCGCCACGACGCCAAACGCTCGCGTCAGCGTCGAAGTCTTCGAGAATTAACGCTTACAGGAGGAGTTGTTCCGATGAGCTCACGCCTACCTTCCCATCGCTCCGTCGTCGTCATTGGCGGCGGCCAAGCCGGTCTTTCAGCCAGTTATTTTTTGAAACAGCATGGCGTCGATCATATCATTCTTGAGAAAAACCGCATTGCGCACTCCTGGCGCACTCAACGCTGGGACGCGTTTTGCCTGGTGACGCCGAACTGGCAGTGTCAGCTCCCCGGCTTCTCTTATCCCGGCAATGATCCCAACGGATTCATGCCGCGCGATGAAATCGTCTCCTATATCGAGGCCTATGCGAAAAAGATCGAGGCTCCAATTCGTGAAGGCGTCGCCGTTACTTGCGTCGCCAGCGATGGAGCGGACGGATTTATCGTTGAGACCAGCGAAAGAGTCATCTCCGCCGATTCAATCGTCCTCGCGGTCAGCGGCTACCACACCCCGAACATTCCGCGCATCTCCGAAAGTTTGCCGGGGAGCCTCGTTCAGATCCATTCCTCGGCCTATAAAAACCCTGGCCAATTGCCGGAAGGCGAGGTTCTCGTCGTGGGTTCCGGGCAGTCCGGTTGCCAGATTGCCGAAGACCTTCATCTTGCCGGGCGGAAAGTTCATCTCGTGGTCGGGAGCGCGCCGCGCTGCCCGCGCGTCTATCGCGGCCGCGACGCCGTCGACTGGCTGGCGGATCTCGGTCAATATGACCTCCCCGTCGACGATCATCCGCTCAAGGAAGGCGTGCGCAAAAAGGCGAACCACTATCTCACCGGCCGCGATGGCGGGCGCGATATCGACCTCCGGCGTTTTGCGACGGAAGGCATGGCGCTCTACGGGCGATTGAAAAACATCGAGGGCGGCCGGCTGCAATTTGAGGATGACCTCGCCAAAAATCTTGATGGCGCCGATGCGGTCTACAATGGCATTTGCGGTCTTATCGACAAGCACATAGCCGAAAGCGGCATCGTCGCGGAGGCGGGCGTTCATTACAAGCCGGTCTGGCGGCCATCCGATGTCGCCCGCGAACTTGACGCAGCATCTGCCGGCGTCGCCAGCATCGTTTGGGCGACAGGGTTCCGCTCCGACTGGTCGTGGATCGATTTGCCGATCCTCGACGCGTCGGGATATCCGGCGCATCGGCGCGGCGTCACAACGGTCGATGGCGTTTACGTTCTCGGCTTGCCGTGGCAGTACACTTGGGGGTCGGGCCGCTTTGTCGGCATTGGTCGCGACGCCGAATTTTTGGTGAACGAGATCAAGACGCGTCTTGGCAAGGTGAACCAACCAATGCAGCTCCAAGCGGCGGCGGTTTAACGAGAGAATCCGCGTGAATTTCGCCCCTCCCGCCTCGCGAGCGCAACAGCAGTCTGTCAGACTGAGCGCGATCCCTCAACGCGAGTCCCTGATCGAAACGCCGTCGGCCGCCGCTCTCGGGCCGACGGTGCTGCTTGGGATGCCCCATCTCAGCCTAAGGGGAGTGTCGGAAAACTGGCTTCTCAAGGAATGCGGCCATCGCCACTGGTTTATGATCGCGGCGGCTGCCGGTCTGCCGGCGCCGGATTTCCGGGACGCCGATGGCGAGCCTGTCTACGCCGCTTTTTGCGCGGCGACGATCCGCAACGCCAAGTTCGGCGCGCTCTCCGAGCATGATGAACTTTCTTTCTCCTCAAGCCTTGCGCGCATCTCGCGCACTCAGTTCGTCAGCATTCATAAGCTGACATGCTTTGGTCGCGAGGTTGGCGAAGTCGAACTCGTTTCCGTCTTCGTGAAGCGGCGGGAGAAGGGCAAAAACCGCTCTATTACGCGCATCGCGCTCACCGGGTTTCCGGCCGTTGAGAGGCGCTTGGAGTTCGGCCATGCGGCGGGGATCGCTGCGATGATCAGAGCTGATCGCTGGACCGAGCATTTCGGATTTTTGAGAGCCGGAGCCCGCGAAGATGCGCAACTGACGATAAGACCGTGCCCGTCGCAGGACTTCAACGGGGCCGGATTTCTCTATTTTGCGGCCTTCCAGAGCTTTGTCGATCGCGCCGAATGGGAGTTGCTAGCGATGCCGGCGCTCGCCCACCTCACGACAGCCGCGCGGCATGTCATCTATCACGGCAATATCGAACCGGGCGATCGCGTCGTTGTAAAGCTCCTCGGGCAGCGATGCGACGAGGATTTGCTTTCACATTGGTTCCAGATCGCGAGGGAGGACGGCGCCGCCAAACTGGCGGATGTTTTCACGCTTCGCCAGAGGCAGCCCTGATTAAGCGTTACGCGTGCGCGCGGCGCGACTCGGTGTAGGACGAGCCGCGCCGCGATGCGCGAACGCTCAAGCCGCTGGAATGATTTTTTCGCGGCGCAATCTGTCGAACAGGTCCGTGAACGAAGCCTCGGTGACCTGAAGGTCCATGAAGCCGAGGCGGCGGCTCTTGGTCATGTCCGTAAAAGTCTCGAGAGCGCGGCCGAGGTCGGCGTCGGTGTGCCACCAGGACGCCAGCGTCTCCAGCGCATAAGGCTTCAGCCCATGTTTGGCGACGATCTTCGCCCACACGTCGGCGGCGCCAGCCATCTGATCGGCCAACGGGGTTGGGCGTCCTGGATAGGGAGCCGCCTCGACGCCGAGGTTTTCGGCGATCTTGCCCCATAGCCGCCGCCAGCGAAAAACGTCGCCGTTGACGATGTTCAGCGCCTGATTGAACGCCGCCGGCGTCGTCGAAGCCCAAAGGACCTGCCGCGCCAGAATGCGGGCGTCGGTCACGTCGGTCACGGCCTCATATTGCTCGGGCGAGCCGGGGAAAACGAAGGGACGTCCGGTTTCCTTGCAGATGGCGGCGTAGACCGCCAGGGTGACGCCCATATTCATGGCGTTGCCGAGCGCCCAGCCGATCAGCGTATGAGGTCGGTGCACTGACCATTTGAAGCCGTCCCGAGCCGCTGTTTCGAACAAAATGTCTTCTTGCTCATAGTAGAAATTCTGGAACGGCAGCCGCGCCTGATCCTCGCTGAACGGTGTGTCGGGTTTGACCTGACCATAGGATTCAAACGGCCCGAGGTAGTGCTTCAGCCCGGTCACCAGAGCGACGTGGTCGGGCTTGGACGATGCTCCGACGCCGTCGAGCAAGTTGCGCAGCATCAGCCCGTTCACGCGGCAGTTTTCGACTTCATTAGCCTGGCGGGACCATGTGCAGAAAAAAACGTGAGAGATGTCGAGCCCGGCGACGCCGCGGCGAACGGATGCAATGTCGAGCAGATCCGCCGCCACTGGCTTGACGCCGCCGCTCGAGGACGGAGTGCGGGCGAGACCGTGAACAGTCCAGCCCTTTTCGAGGAGCAGATCGGCTAGATTGCTGCCGGAAATCCCGGTGGATCCCACCACGAGGGCGTTGGTGCGTGTCAAAACTGGCTCCTTGTTCGGTATTGGATATCGCGCAGCATCCGCATGAATTCGAGTCGCCGCGCAACTCGCAATCGCGTGAAGCCGCCCGCTGCCTGAGTTCTCGGGCGGAGCAGCTAAAGCCTCCTGCCCACGGCTGCGTGGGCAACAGAAATTCGCGCGGCGGCCAAATTATGATCGAAACTTTTTATTTCAAAGATGCTCGAACGGCTAATGAATCCGCTGAACTAACGAAGGAGCAGCAACAAGCAGGCTCCCGCGATGATCCACAGCGCGATGTGCCCCAATCGCGCGCCTCGCGCGGCGGCCTCGCCCATTCTGCCGATCGCGCCTTCGGATAATTCGATGCCGTCCTCCGCCATGTTTTCGATCTGGTTGACGATATTTTCCGCGCGCACGAGCGCCAACGGCAGATTGGCGGCGAAACGCCCGAGCGTTGCGGCGGCGCGGCCGGCGTCCTGCAATTTGCCGACTGGTCCAAGGTTTTCCTCGATCCAGGCCCGCACCACAGGCTCGGACGTCGACCACATGTTCAGCTTGGGGTCGAGGGTGCGCCCGACGCCCTCGACGACGACCATTGTCTTTTGCAAAAGCACGAGTTCGGTCCGCGTCTTCATGTCGAACAGACCCGTGATCTCAAACAAAAGGGTCAGGAGTTTCGCCATCGAGATCTGGTCGGCGGTGCGCGCGTGGATCGGTTCGCCGATGGCGCGGATGGCCTGCGCAAAATCCTCGACCTTATGGATGCGCGGCACGTAGCCGGCCTCAAAATGCACCTCAGCCACGCGGCGGTAATCGCGCTTGATGAAACCGTAAAGAATTTCCGCCAAAAAGCGCCGCTCGTTGAAGCCAAGACGGCCCATAATGCCGAAATCGACCGCGGTCAGGCGTCCCTCGGGGTCGATGAACAGATTCCCTTGATGCATGTCGGCATGGAAGAACCCGTCGCGCATCGCATGGCGCAGAAACGATTGGATGACGGAGCGGCCAAGATCAGGCAGGTCGTAACCCTTGGCCGTCAGCGCCGGAATGTCCGATAGGGCGATGCCGTCAACCCATTCGAGGGTGAGAACTTCTTTCTCGGTGCGGTCCCAATCGATTTTTGGCACCCGGAAGTCTTTATCCTTCGCGACATTTTCCGCGAATTCCGACGCCGCTGCGGCCTCCAGTCGAAAATCCATCTCCATTTTGACCATGCGGGCCATGGTGTCGATGACTTCAACGGGCCTCAGGCGCCGCACGTCGTCGATCCAGCGCTCCGCCAGTCGCGCCGCGAAATACATGTCGCCGAGGTCGCGTCGGAATCGCCGCTCGACGCCGGGACGCAACACTTTGACGGCGACGTCGCGTTCGCCCTCCGCGTCCTTCACCCGCGCCTTATGCACCTGCGCGATCGAGGCGGCGGCCACCGGCTCGCTGAAGCTGACGAAGATGGCGTCGAGCGGCTGGCCGAATGCCGCCTCGACGGACGCGACCGCCACGTCGCGCGAAAATGGCGCCATCCGGTCCTGCAAGAACTCGAGATGTCGCACGACTTCGGCGCCGACGACATCGGGCCGCGTCGCGAGGAATTGGCCGAGCTTCACATAGGATGGACCAAGCGCGCTGATCGCCGCTGGAAGATTGGCGAGACCTGGGCGCACGGTTCGCCGCGCAAGCAGCTTCGCCAAAGCCAGCGGCAAGCGCGCGGCGGGCGGCAGGATAGCCGGATCGACGTCGCTGAGAACGCCGGCGCGCGCCAGCACGAAGCCAGCGCGCGCAAGGCGTGGGAGAGAACCTAGAGAAAAAAGCACGAACGCGCCCCTCTAGAGCATGATCCAAAAAGTCGCCGCCTTTTTGGGGTCATGCTTAGAGCTTCCAGCCTGAATGAATGGCGACAATGCCGCCGGAGAGTCGCGTAAAGGCGGCGCGATCGAACCCCGCCGCGGCGATTCTCGCACGGAAGCTGTCGGCGTCGGGGAACCGCGCGATCGATTCGACGAGGTAGCGGTAGGAGTCGCCCTCGCCGGTCACCCACTGGCCGAGGCGCGGAATGGCGTGAAACGAATAGGCCTCATACGCCCGATCGAGCAGGGGCACGTCGACATTGGAGAATTCGAGGCAGAGAAATTGGCCGCCCCGTTTCAGTACGCGCCACGCTTCGGACAGCGCCTTGTCGATCCGCGGAACGTTGCGAATGCCGAAAGCGATCGTATAGGCGTCAAATGTATTATCCGCGAAGGGCAGATCCTCCGCATTCGCCTGGATGAATTCGAGTTTGGCTTCGAAGTTGCGTTTGGCGGCGCGCTCGCGCCCAACGTCCAGCATATCGCCATTGATGTCGAGCACTGCGATTTCGGTTTGGCGCGAGCCCGCCTTGGCGACGCGAAACGCGACGTCGCCCGTGCCTCCGGCCACATCGAGGTGGCGGAATCGAGCGTTTCGCGAGGGCTTGACCTTGCTGACGAAAATGTCTTTCCAGACCCGG
The DNA here is from genome assembly GCA_037200525.1 of Methylocella sp. Classification (NCBI taxonomy): domain Bacteria; kingdom Pseudomonadati; phylum Pseudomonadota; class Alphaproteobacteria; order Hyphomicrobiales; family Beijerinckiaceae; genus Methylocella; species Methylocella sp. The sequence goes on from JBBCGG010000001.1 coordinate 653,189, forward strand.
TGAAGGCCAACCGACATCAAATCGTTCATCAGATCGTAGCGCGAAGCCACCTTATGGAAAACGGCGTCGACCCGCGCCTGCTTGTCTTTCAACGGCACGCGGGAAAAACCGAAATGGCTCTCTTCGGACATGGATTATTAGGCTCGATCCGGCTCGGCGATTGATTCTAGCTTCTTCGGAGGGACCATAGCCCCTGACGAGGGCGATGGCTATGCGGGGAGCCTCTCCGGTTCGTCATCATCGCGACAATCATTCCCGCAACGAGGGCAGGCAAGAATGTCATTCTCGCCTTATGGTTGCTGATGTTGGAATCGCACGGATAGGTTGCGTTGACGCCAGGGCTATTCGTCGTTCTCGCTGGTCAGATCCTCCACGGCGATCGCCGCGCCGCCCTCGCCCACGGGTCCGCCTCTGCAAATGACGCCAACGCGGCCCTTTTCGTTGAAGAACTCGATCCCAGCGGCTTCGAGGGTGCGGCGCAATCTATCGACGGAGGCCTGATCCGGCGCCCGCCGACCCGCCTCAATCTGGCTGATTGTTTCCTGTGAGACGCCTGACATTTCAGCGGCCTGGGGAACCGTAATCCCAAGCGCGACCAAAGCCATTTTCAGCTGAACAGCATTCATTTTTGAAATCCAAAGGAAATTTGCAACCCGATTTCCGCGTCCTATTGGGATAACAGCCGATGTTTGGGTTGGATACCTAAAACATGGCTAGTCTACTCCCCGAACCGCGCCGCTCCCTGCGGGCGCGGCAACGCGGCTCACGTCAATCGTTGAGAATGGCGGGCAGCATAGGCATGGCGCCTGCGATGACCGACTGGACCGGGGCCGGGCGCCCGAGTTTGTAACAGAAGGGCGTCGGCGCGAGTGCGGCGGGGTCGGTCTCTGGAATTTCACTCACATGAGCCGCCGCAAGAATGATTTGCGGCGGCTTGTCTTCCGCAGGCTTTGCTTGCGTCGGCACAGCCGCCTTTGCGATTAGGGAAGGACACCCGCCAGGCCGGGCGCAGCGCCCGCGAGCCGGGGTGATGACCTCCTCGACGCCTGCGAAAGCCAGCGCTTCCGGACGGCTGACCTCGCCGAGATGGGCTCCCTTGCTCAAGAGAGCCGCGAAGATCGCATTCTGGCCGCCGTCCGCATAAACGGTCCGCACGGCGGCGCTTCCCTCGGCGATGAGCGCCGCAATGCGCGCCTTTTCTTGCAGGCGATGCGCGCTCGCCAACGCTTCGTTGGAGGGATCTTGGGACGGCGCGAACGCATAGCGGCCGGCGGTAACGTTCACGACAAGCTCTTCGCCGGTGGCCTCGAAGCGATCAGAGCCTTCCTTCAACTGCCGCCAGAACTCGATATTCGGATCGGAGCGGTATTTCGCCATGTTTTGCGCCGTCATCCGAAAGGGAAAAGCCTGAAACTGGAACGCTGGCTGCCCGCCCTTCAAGGCCTCGCGCGCGATGGCGAAAATCTCGCCAATGCCCTTGTCGGTCATGGCGAAACATCCCGCCGATGAGCAAATCCCATGCACCATCACGTCGGAGCCGGTGTAGCCATGCGCTCTGTCGTAGGCGTTTGGATATCCGGTGTCGAAGGACAGATAATAATGGGAGTAGGGGTTCATCTGTTTCGGGCCGACCGAATAGAATCCCTCCGGGGTCTGGCGATCGCCCTGCTTTGTTTTTGGCCCGAGCGCCCCAGACCAGCGGCAAATGGGAAAGGTTTTCAGAAGGACAAAGCGCCCGCTTTTGGCCTGTTTCCACACTTCGATTTCCGATTCCTTTTTATAGGATCGAATCAGAACCGGCGCTGATGGCGAGGTGTCCCGCGCGGCCATCAAAGCGAGCGTCGCCGCTGGAATGGGCAGCTCTCCCTTGGTCGCTGCTGCGACCGGGCTCTGCGCAATAAGCAAGACGACCAGTGCGGCCGCCGCGCGAAAAAATGCGCCTCGTAACCAGAAATCCATTCCGCCTCTCGGGGCTGAAGCTTGACGAGAGCTTATGCTCCCGCAACTTTGCGGCGGCAATAGGAGAGATGTCTGTTGGGAATAGAGGTTTGTGGTTAACTCGATATTAACGGCCAAGCTCGGAGAACTAAGGCCAAGTCCACGCTTAAAAATGGAGATGCAATTGGCTCGATTGATCGAGGAAAATCAGGCTTCCGTGGAAGTTCTCTGCGTCTACGCGGATATCAAGGCTACCCGCCAGACCGACTGGATCAATAATTTCTGGAAGGCGCTGGCGCGTCATCCTTCAACTTTGAAGCGCATGTGGGAGAACATCAAGCAGGTCATGGCCCCTGGAGCCTTGGACCCGCTGACTAAGGAATTGATCTATGTCGCGGTCAGCGTCACCAATAATTGCAATTATTGCATTGCGTCTCATACGGCGGCGGCTCGCGCCAAGGGCATGAGCGACGAACAATTGGCCGAACTGCTCGCCGTCGTCGGGCTGGCCAACGACACCAATCGTTTGGCGATCGGCTATAATGTCCCGGTGGACGAGAAATTCCTCGCTGGCGAATAAAGCGGAGGCGCCTGAGCCACCCCAATACGGACAAATGGGCCACGCTGCGTCGGGTTGCGCCCGTGATCGCTTCAATTTGAATTGCCCGCGCCTGGCCTTGCCATCGGCGGCGGAAAAGGACATTCCACCTGTCAGGGATGTTTTGGCCTGAGGGATGACGCTGTTGGACCGTCATCGCTTTGGCGCCGCCCTTTAAGGCATTGGTTCGCGCTGGAGATAATTATGTTTCGCTTTGGGACAGGCTTCATCGTTGGAGTTGGCATTGCGATTTTTACGGCCTCGGCGGCCAATGCGAAAACATATCAGTTTCGCGTCAGCTGCGCGGACGAAACTTATATCGCTCAATGGGACGGCTCGGACTTCGACAAAGACCGCTTTCGCATCGCGACCGGCGATACGAATCTCGACTGTTCGATCTATGACTACGATGCGAGGACCGACGGAAACCTGCCTCGGCGCTGGTGCGGCGATCCGGGCGGCATCATTCGAGGATTTCCGCCGGCCTTGATTTTATCCGGCTTGTCTCATTGCCGGTAAATGCGACGCCCGCAAACCCGCGCCCGGGCCCATCGTTGGAACGAGGACGACCGCACAAGGGACGAATGCCCGCACTCTCAGACTCATTCAAAGCCTCACGCGGCCTTGCGAACCAGTTGTAACGCGAAATCGATAAAGGCTCGCACCTTCGCTGGCGGATGATGCCGCGAAGGATGCAATGCATAGAGCGGGAATGTTTCGCCGGGCCAGTCCGGAAACAGCTCGACCACGCGACCTTGGTCGAGCAAATCCTCCATGCCGAGCGTTAGAATCTGAGCGATGCCTGCGCCCGCGACGCATTCGCCGATCATGGTGTCTACGTCGCTCAGGGTCAGTTGGCCCGCGATCTTTATCTTCAGCACCTTGCGGCCTTGGTGGAACTCCCACTCGAAGGGCTGTCCGGTTTGGGAGTCGCGGAACTGGATGCAGGCGTGGCCGGCGAGGTCCGTCGGGTGCTTCGGTCGGCCATGTCGTTCGAGGTAGGAGGGCGCCGCAAGGGTCAGGACTCGGGCGTCGATCAACTTCCGTGCAAGAAGGGACGACGCCTTCGGTTCGCCGAAGCGCATGGCGAGGTCGATGCCGTCGGCCACCAGATCGCCGACATGGTCGCGAGTGATGAGTTCGAGCGTGAGTTCCGGATAGCGGCCGATAAACTTCCCGAGATGACCAGCGAGAACGAGCCGGGAAAAGAAGGAGTCAACGTCTACGCGCAGACGGCCTCGCACAATGCTCGAGGACCCTGACGCAGCCGTCGCCGCCTCCTCGATGCCTGTCAGAAGGGGCCCCACCTGTTCGTAGAACCGGCGCCCCTCGTCAGTCAACGTCACCGATCTCGTCGTTCTGTCAAGCAGCCGCACGCCGACGCGCGCTTCGAGGCGCGCAACCGCGCGGCTAACGCCGGACGCGGAAATCCCGAGCGTCTCGGCCCCGCGGACGAAGCTGCCGCCTTCGACGACAGCGGCCAAAACGGTGACGCCAGCTAGGCCGTGGTGACGAATTCGGCGTTTGAGGGATTCTCGCGAGGATCTTTCCATGATTCAAGGCTGATTTTTGGAGATCAGCCTTGATGATTCGGGATGTCGATGCGCTGCGAGACGATCAATGGGAGCGGCTTTGTGATCTTGTGCCAGGCGGAAGAGCCGGCCAGCGCGGGCCGCGCTGCGACAATCGACGCTTCGTCGACGCGCTGTTATGGATGGCCCGCTCGGGCGGCCGCTGGCGCGATCTGCCCGAACGCTTCGGCGACCATCAGGCGGTGAAACGCCGCTACTATCGCTGGATCGAGCGCGGCGCCTTGGACGGATTTCTTGAGGCATTCACCGCCGAGGCCGATCTCGAATGGCTGATGATCGACTCAACAATCGTGCGCGCCCATCAGCACGCGGCCGGCGCAAGGATCGCCAAAGGGGGGCGGATGCCCAAGGCCTGGGCCGCTCTCGCGGTGGTTTGAGCACCAAAATCCACGCCGCGACAGACGCACTCGGCAACCCCGTTCGGCTCCTTCTCGGACCTGGGCAGCGCAACGACATCACAAAAGCGCACGCCCTGATCGAAGGCTTTGCGGCCGATGCGATCATCGCCGATAAAGGTTATGACGCCAATCACTTGCGCAAGGCTGTTCTTATGCGTGAGGCTGAGCCGGTGATCCCATCAAAATCCAATCGCCGCGCGCCGCTCCCCTACGACAAGGCGCTCTACAAGGAGCGCAATCTCGTCGAGCGTTTCTTCAATAAACTGAAGCAGTTCCGGCGCGTCGCAACCCGATACGACAAGCTCCTCGCAAACTACCGAGGCTTCGTATTGCTCGCCGCTATTGCTATCATGCTCAGGTAATTCGTCACTACTGCCTAGCAACCGGCCGTCGAACGACATATGCGCTCCTGATTTTTAGTCAGGAAAGATGTGACAGAAACGCGCTTAAGTCAAAGCCACGCCGGTGCGATAACCGAGCCTCCATTCAAGCGCGATCGTAAATCCGCGATCGTAAATCAGGGAGAAGCGATATGTTCGCCATCACAGGAATTTCCGGGAAGGTCGGGGGAATCGTCGCGCGAACGCTGCTGGCCGCCAAACTGCCTGTCCGCGCCGTAGTGCGCGACGCCAAAAAAGGGATTGAATGGGCGGAACGCGGCTGCGAAGTCGCAATCGCTGACGCCGCCGATGAGGCGGCGCTGACGGACGCATTCAAAGACGCGGAGGGCGTGTTTGTCCTCTTGCCGCCAATTTTCGATCCGGAGCCCGGCTTTCCCGAGGCGCGCGCGGTGAGCGCCGCGGTTCGCTCGGCGCTCGAGGCCGCGCGTCCATCCAAGATCGTTTGTCTATCTACGATCGGGGCGCGCACAAACCGGCCAAACCTTCTCAACCAACTCGGCATCCTGGAGGAGGCGCTGGGCGCGCTGCCGATGCCGGTCGCCTTCTTGCGCCCCGCGTGGTTCATGGAGAACTCAAGTTGGGACGTCGCGCCCGCGCGCGACGCGGGGGTCCTCCAAAGTTTCCTGCAACCGCTCGACAGACTGGTCCCGATGGTGGCCACGGCGGACGTTGGCCGCGTAGCGGCTGAGATGCTTCAAGAGACGTGGAGCGGCCGGCGGATCGTCGAGCTCGAAGGGCCGCGGCGGGTAAGCCCAAACGAGATCGCCGCAGCTTTCTCACTGCTTTTTGGGCGCCCGGTTCGTACGGAAGCCGTTCCGCGCGACAGTTGGGCGGCTCTCTTTACGTCCCAAGGCATGAAGAACCCGACGCCGCGAATGCAGATGCTGGATGGATTCAATGAAGGCTGGATCGAATTCAATGGAGTCCCGGTTAAGGGCAAGGTCGAACTCGAGATGGCGTTGAAGGATCTCGTCGAGAAGGCCGCATAGCGACATCGCCAGGCCTTGCGCGGCCTGGCTTATCCGTATCCGTCAAATGATGGCCAGGGTCCCTACCCTGGCCGTTTCTCGATTAATTGGCCGGGGTGAGCGTCGCGAACTGGCCGTGCGTGCCAGCGTCGATGCCCATTGTGATGAACAAGGTGCGCGGATCCGAGACGGCCCCGCCGCCGAACCTCAGCTCCCAAAGGCCGGGAGCGCCGATTGGTTGGCCACCTTGGTTGAGCAGCGGCTGGAAGGCGCCTTCCGCATTGAACGCATTGATTCCGCCGTCGCCGAAATTGCCAACGATGATGTCGCCGCTGGCGCCGCCGAAGCCGGTGGTCGGGGCGAGAACGACGCCCCACGGAGCGTTAAGCGGCTTGCCGGCGGCGAAGCGCTGCAAGAGGTTTCCGTTGGTGTCGAAAACGTCGACGAAGCCCTTCTGCAGTGATGAAGGTTTTCGTGGCATTCTGCTTGGCGTAGGTTACGAAGAGATTGCCCTCGATCGTGTGCATGCCGAAAGGCGTGAAGCCAGCGGGGATCTGCGGATCGGAGAAAGTGCCCGTCAGCTCGGCGTTGGCCGGCTGAAAGGTTGAATTGAATACATCGATCTTGCCGGTGTGGACGTTTGCGGCGTAGATGAAGGCGCCCTTCGTGGTCTCGCCAAGCGCGAGAGAAGTATAGACAGCGCCTGTCTTCGAGTTGTCGACGGCGGTGACGGCGACGGTTGGATTGACCGGCAGATTCGGAGCCCAGGCCGCGATGGAGCCCTGCCGGGTCGCGAACATGAAGAGCGAGGTCAGCTGCGTGCCGGGGACCAAGAAGTCGGGGGTCGGATTCCAGAGCAAGCCAGAAGGTTGCGACTTCGCGCTGGGGGTGATGGGATTGGGGATGGTGAAGGTTTTTTGCACCTTGGTCCCATTGCCGTCATAAAGGGTGGCGACGCCAGAACCGCTATCGTTGATCCAGAACGCGCCGTCCGGCTGGAAGGCCATGCCCCAGGGGTCTACCAGGGTAGGATCGAGGGTGATGCCGCTGCCCTTGGTGTCCGAGACAAGGTTCGTCTTCTTGTACAGGAGCGGTGGCGCGCTGCTGGCAGTCTGCGCAAGCGCAGCGCCAGTCAGCAATAAGGCAGGAGCTGAATTTTCGAATTCATATTCTTCCTCGTTTTTGGGTCGAGCTGTTTGGTCAATGTCATGGATCGGTTCGCTTTGAACCGTCCTCTCTTCGACGAGGAAACGATGCCAGCGTCTTGTTGCAGCGCAATTTCCGTTACGCGCAAATGTGTTACAATACTAACATGAGCTGGAGTGTGCGCCGCCGCGCTGCAGATTTGACGGCGCTGATGATCCTGCTGTTTTTGGGCAATTGGCGTCTGACTCTTATCATTCTCGCGACGATCCCTCTCGCGATCATCACTGCTGGTTTAGTGTTGTATCTCGGCGGCGAGACATTGAACGCCATGACCCTCGGCGGCTTTGCGCTCGCCATCGGCATCCTGGTCGACAACGGCGTCGTCGTCATCGAGAACATCGAGCGTCTCGTGAAGGAAGGCGATCCGCTAATGCAGGCGATCGTCACCGGCTGCGGCGAAGTTGCAATTGCGACGACGCTTTCAACGATATCCATATGCATTGTGTTCGTGCCGGTGTTTTTGCTCCAGGGCACGGCGAAATATCTGTTTTCGCCTTTGTCCCTCTCCTCTTGCGTCGGCGTCCTGACATCCATGAGGCTGAGCGCCGCCTTGCGGCAGCCACGGCCCGCATAGGCGTCGCGACCGCCGATCTCTACCCGCGTGTGACGATCAGCGGCATCCTTTGAGCGCAAGGCGGCCCGCGTTCATCCTCGGCCGTCCCTACTACGCTAATCGGAGCGGCGGCCCCTCTATTTATTGGGCCGGTGCTCGCTCCGTCGAATAGAGGCGTTGATAGCGGAGACAGCAGCCGATGAGCTGATCTTTTTGACGCTCATTTATGAGCAGGATGCCCGACGACGTCCTTTCGAGATTGTCGCGGACGCTCGCGACAGAATTGCGGCCTAAGTATAGCATGTGGCGTAAACGCTCTAAAACGAGATTAGGCTCGTTGGTTATTTCAGATATCCGTTGGCGCGCAAACATTCGATCAGGTTTTTTCGACGAGAGAAGTCACCGAAAGACGATCGGCAGCCGCAGCTTTTTCGAGAGTTTCTTCGACGGAGTGCGAAATACGGAGACCAAGACGTCGGCCGTCACCCTATCTTTACGGGTTGCGGCGCGAGAAGGACACCGCGTAGGCGCCGTCGCGCACCTCGATGTTTGGATCGTCTGACTGTTCGATTCCGTCGAGGAGTGAACCAGGCAGGAACAGGAGCCGCTTTTGCGCCGCCAAGCTGTCTGGGACGATCTTGTCGATGCTCAGAACTCCGAGATCCACGACTTTACGGTCATCTGGCCAGGGCAACGTCGGGTCTTTTGTTTGATCTCCGGGCTGCGCCAACAGAGCTCTAACGTGGAAGGTTATGGGACCTTTCGAGAGACGGGCGGGCAATTCTTCGAACAGGAAATCGGGTGACTTCTTGGCCGCGTCGGCGGCGTCGAGATGCACAACTTTTTCCGGCGTGATCCGGTAGCGCACCGCCTGCTTCTCGCCCGCCTTGTTGACGAAAACGAAAGCGTTGATGCCGTTATATTGTTCGTCGGCAAAGCTATCGGGGCGCCCCAACGTCGCCATCGCCGCTGACATTCTGGGATGAGTAGCTCTAAACTGTTCGAGCTTCGTTGGCTCCGGCGAGCCGTCTGGGCTTTCGTATATCGCCGTCAGCATGTCGCGAAAATCCGCTCCGTTTGCGACCGGAAAGAATCTGAATGCGTTGGTCACCATATCGCTCTCACCGCCATCCGGCAGATGATATTTGATCGATAATCCGTGCGCCTGCGGCTCTCCATCAGGAAGGGTCGGAATGCCTGTATCGCCAGAGAATCGTACCGTCACAGGAATCTTAGCGCCATTGAAGATGACCGCCTTGCTCAATGCCGCCGCTGCGGGCGAAGCCGTGAAGCTTCCTTCGAGCACAACGCCTTTGGCGTGATTCGCGCGAAATCCGGGGTGGACGCCCCATGTTTTGTTCATGGCGTCCACGATCTGCGTCGAGAGGTCGGCGTCGTCCGCCATGACGGGAGCACGGCCGCCGAACATCGTTAAGATCGCCAAAGCGATTATAAATTTAGCCTTCACCATATGGATTCCCTGAAATTCCAAGCTAGGGACGGGTTGATCTCCGCGGATTCCGCCCGCGCGCCAATGTCCTTTCGGTGAAAGGATGGACGAATCAGATTGTCGGCCGATTTCAGAAAGGCTACGGCTGTAGCAGGCCCAGTGTGAAGAGGCCTTCCATCCGTCTTAGGTTCGGCGCTATTCCCCACTATGATGAAAGCCGGATCAGCCGCAGGTCCGACGAGCGGATCGACCAAGTGACGCCTCGGCCGCCGAGCGGCCGTTCGGTGCAGGCTCAACGATCGAGATCCGGCAGGGTAAACTGCGCTGCTATCTGCCCGAAGCAAGCGCGGGTTCCTTTTCAAAAGCCAGCGACGGTGTCGCCAACTGCGTCTCCAAGTTCGGATCACGCCAATAGGCCTGACGAGATTAGCGCAGAAGCTTCCTCCCGCATTGCGAGTCGCCTGATCGCAAGCGTATCGCGGACAAAGGAGAGGCGCTCTTCGGGGCGCCTCTTTCATTTATTGGCTAAGCAGACTGTCCAACACGAATGGCTTGCAGCGGCAGCAGGGCGCCAGCGTCCACGGGCGACGCGCGCCGCAGAAGACGCGGCAACGGACCTTCAGGATTATTCGGATTTGTCAGCGCGTATTGGTAGGCGATATTCAGCGAATGATTATTGTAAATAGTGTCGTATTGTGCGGTAAAATCAATCGGCGTGCCGATATGCTTGTAAAGATAAGTGCTCAAGTCGGACGGCCACACGGACACCGGCAGCGGGGTTGCCGGCACGATATCCTCCGTGTTCACCACGCGGAACGTCGGCACGCCGCTTGTATTCATCTTGAAGGCAAATTGCGGATCGCCGACACGGGGACTCGCGAAATTGTAATGCAGCTTGGGCAGTAGCGGCGGGGAGTTCCTCAGCACGTCGGGGATGGCCAGGCTGGACAGCGCGCAGCCCAGGCTGTGGCCGGTGAAGACGAGGCGGCTAACACTCCGTAGGGCCTTCACCGCATCGAGCACCTGCTGCCGCAGGAGGGTATAAATGTTCGCGAAGCCGTCATGGACGCGACCGTGGTCAGGCGCGAAGGCGTAATCGGTCTGATAGAACCGTGAATTCATATATCCGTCCCACGCGCTCGTCGTGCCGCGGAAAGCCAGAAAAGCATCGACATCGACCAACGTGGCGCAGGCGAGCGCGTCGTCGCGCGAAAAGCCATTGGGAAAATACATTGGAGGGCTGGCGCGCGGGGGCGTTACCGATTCAGCGGTCGTCATCTAAAATACTCTTCAAAAAAAGGTTGGGGGGACTGCGGAACGCACAGGCACGATGGGGTGCGGGACAATGTCGTCCCATTCAGCTCCATGCGGCGTGTACGATAGCTCAACGCAAGCGCGGAGCGGCGGTAGACCGAGTTCAACTTTCGTTGAAGCGTTGCGGTGGTTACTGACGGTGGCGACGATGGGCTCTAGGGAGGGATTGAAACATTGGCTCGAGCCAATCGAGGATGTTGGCCGCCAAGCGGAATTACCGTTGCTCCAATCGTGTCATCCAGAACGGCCCTGAGCTATGACGATGGTGAATTTGTCCGAGGGCGTCGACATGCCGGCCGCTTCTACCTACACACCAGATGACCAACCCAAATGAACATCCGCCGCATGAAGATCCTAGCCAACTACCTCCGGGCAAACAGTCTCGTCCAAAAGCATTTCGATATGCGGTATTTCATCTCGCTGACGAAGCGCGCCGGCGAAAACCTTGCATCGGTGATCGGGCGGCTTAACAACGCTTACCAGATGGTCGCAACCGGCTGGTCCCACCAGGGTTTGGGGTGCCCTCATTCTCTTGAACAAGGTCGGTCATCCAGTCCTGCTGCTGGTCATTGACCTTGTTGGCCGCCGAGCAATCGACGTGACCGTAACCTTCGGGCTTGTTTCTGACGTTCTTTTCAGAGCGGTGGTCGGCGAAGGCCGACCCCGACGAGAGAAGGCCGACGCCAATGAGGGCGATGATGAGTATTTTCATAGGGTAATCTCCTTAGATCGACGCAGCGATCGATGTCGCCGGTAACATGAGCCGCGGCGTCATGCCCTCGCTGCGAAGGAGACTCTTGAAGGTTTGAAATTATTCCCGGCGGAGGTGATTGCGCCAAAGAATAGCATTCCGTTGCTCGCCCTTCATACAAGCATCTGTGACTTAACAGCCACAGCTCAGATTTAGCCCCAATTTGGAGCTGAACCACACGTTCGATTATGACCCGCTGGCATACGGAAGATGATGTCCTGATCGTTCGCGAGCAAAGGATGCTGAAGGGCCGAAGGAGCAACGGCGAGAACGAATACAGATCAACTACTCATGCATTCCAGCGCCGATTATACGTCTTCCATCATGCGAAGCGCGGTGAGCGTCGGAATGCTGTCGGGCAACCGCAGCTGCCCTATGCCCGTATAGTGGTTCGCATGGGGTATCGGGAATAAGGCGCCAGCGTGATGCGACCCCGCCCGATAGGCATGAAAGGCGCGGCTGTTGTGCACGAGCGCGGGCAATTCCGCCGTCCCATAGGCTATGGCCAGCCGCTTGTTGACGCTCGGCAGACGCAGCGGAGACAGAGTGGCGATTTCCCCATCCGTCAATTTGAGTTTTTCGTTGAGATAGGTGTCGCGGATCGGACCGAGCTCGTAAATCCCCGACACGGCATAGCCTCCCCTGACGATGGGATGATCCAAGGCAAGCGCGGCGAGCTGGCCGCCAGCTGACCAGCCCGAGAGAATGATTGGCCCCGCGAGACCATGCTCGCTGCCATGCGCGCCAAGCCAATCGAGCGCACTGCGGATCTCAGCGACGATTTGCGTCAGGGTCGCAGCCGGCGCCAATGTATAGCCCGGCATGGCGACCGACCAACCATGTGCCATTAAGCCTTCCGCGAAGCAGGAAAAATGTTCCCGATTGCGCGCTTGCCAATAGCCGCCATGAATGAACACCAGAACCGGCGCTTTGGGATTGTCGCTCGGAAACAGGTCCCATTTGGTACGATCGCCGGGCCCAAAGGCCAAATCGAGATGCCCCGGATGCTTGGCGCGAAAGGCTGCCGAATCCGCGATCCAACGATCGACGATCTGCGTACTGTCGCTGACCGCCGCGCCATTATTGTAAGCGTCGTCGCGCGCGGCGCGCGACATCGATCCCCAGCCTAACTTATCTTCGGCCTGCGCCTGAGCCTGCGCAAGATCAGGCGCTGTGAGCGCCGCGGCGGAGGCGGCTACAAATGCCCGGCGATGAATGGCGACCATGAACGACATCCTCAAATTGCATCCGGATAACAACCCCTAGCATGATCGCAATTCGGCGACGTGATCGCCATTCACATGAACGCGATCCTGTCCATCGCCATAATGACTGCCCACGAGGTTCCGGTGTTCTGCATCGATGCCCAAGGCTCCCCCAGGCGGCTCGGCCGGGCCTTTCTGCAAAAGCTCGATCGCTCCGACGACGAGCATATCGTTCGCGCCGCTTTCGATCGAGGCCGTTCCGTTAGTTGGCCCTGCTAGCGAGCGCTCATAGCTCAATTTGATTGGAACGGATAATAGCGAAGGCTGGTGAAAACTGAATTTTCCTCGGCCTTGGCTCCGCCGCCGAAGCCCTGGAAGGAAAATTTCTGGACATAGGCATATTGCAGACCGGCCCGGAATTGACCAAAGGGACCTGAATAGATGGTGTCCCAGAAACCGGCTGTGATGCTCCGAATCAGATGGGTGTTGCCGACGCAAGCGGTGCTGAGCACATTCGAGCATCCCGCGTTGGTGTACAGAGGATTGCCATCGCCGAAAGCGCTGACGGCGCCGGACGCGCTGATGCTGTTGGAGAAGCTCGCCTGCTGAATTTCTTCGCCCGCGTAGGTATAAATGTCCAAACCGGGCTGAGGACGCCAGATCAACCCGGCGAGCAAGGTCGTTTCCTGAATAGGCGAAAGCGAGCCGTTCGCATTGACGCTGACGTCGGGAAGCGATCCGGTGGCGTAGCGGCCGATGCCGCGCCCGTTCATGCCGGTGAATTGGAACTCGAGGTTTTGCGGAATGATGGGCACAAGTATGGTGCCGCCGTAGCTGCCGGCCGCGACATCCTGATTGCTGCCGTTGACCTGGTTATAAAAATCGCGGAACAGGCCGTAGGCCTCCACATGGATGTGACGATCGCCGAAAGTCGGATCCCAGGCGACCTTGCCGATGATATCCGGCATATGATTGAGCGATATCGAATTTCCCGAATTGAACAAGGACGAGCCGGGGGGCACGAAGGTGTTGACGAGGGTGCCGGGGAGAGCGGCTGTCGATCCGACCGTCGGCACGCCGCCGACAAATGGGCCGGCTTGCGCGCCGGGTCCGACGAAGGTGTTTGTTTGCGGGTTTTCCGCCGACACAGCGAACCACAAGGTTTTGTCGAAGTCCTTGACGACGCGGATCTGCGGCTGACGCGCCCAATTGAAGCCAGGCACGAACTGCGTGTCGATCGTCAGAGGCGTGTTCTCCGTGCGCGGCATGATGCCTCTCGTATTCGCCGTCAGCAACGACCAGTTCTGACCGGCGAGGACGTGAAAGCCGAAATCATCCTGATCCATCGTCAAATAGATGTTGCGAATGCGCGGCGTAAATGAATTGCTCTCGTTGCTATTGGCGGTTTGCGCCGCTCCGAGGAAATCAAGATCCATCCAGCCGGAGAGATGCGTCGTCGGATTGACATCGCCCTGCACGAGAAGCGAGACGCGGCTCGCGCGCGCGCTCATGCGGTACTCATTGGCGTTGCCGGTGCGCACATTGTTGTAAGGAATGTTTGCGAACGGCGTCGTGATGTCCGCGCCAATGTTGCGGCTGCGGAAAACGCTTTCCGCTGCGAGGAAGCCGCCGGGCGTAATGGTGACGCCATTGATGTAGATGCTCGGGGCGCCCGGCACCGGGCGGCCTTGGATTGACGCCTCCTCCGCCGAATAGCCGCCGGGCGGCAGCGGAGTTCCGCCGAGCGGGGCAATTCCCACTCCCTGGAGACCCCCGTATGGAGAGCCCGGCGTCGGACGCCCTTGTATCGATGCTTGCTCCGCCGGAAATCCTTGCGGCCGCACCGCTACATTGTGGATCTGAACCTGGGTTTCCTTCTGCTTGCGAGCCTGGTCGTTGACCTTCTCTTCAAGCTTCTTCAGCTGAGCCTTGATCAAGCGAATTTCTTCGGCGGCGTCATCTGCGCGCGCAGCGCCCTGGAAGGCCACAAGCGCACCCAAGGTCAAGGCCGCCACGGCCCGATTGCGGTCTCGTCGTTTCATAATTTGCCCTCCAGCCGCCGAAAGTCCCAAACGCGACTTTGCGCTCGTTCAGAAGATGTCGATTGGCCCTGCCCAATAATGCGTCTAACGCGCCAATTGTCTACTTAGTCTATAAAGATATATAAGCAATTGAACATACTAAACTTTCGCCGATTTGAGCTTCGGCGCGGCATTTAACAGAGCTGCAAAGAAAGCGAATTCGAAATTATGTAACTTATTTGTCACGCCAGACTTCAGATCCGCATGACAGCGGTAAGTAAGGCAGATTATTTTATCGCGCCTTCGCCGACGCCCGTTCAACGAAGAGGCTGATCAGCGATCGCAGCCCGACGTCCTTGACAGCGGCTTCGGCCTCTGAGGGCTGGAACCAGCGCAGCGTCCGCTGCTGGCTCTCTGGCCAGCACTTCATTTGTCGCTTGACGTTCAAGGCATAGACCTCGACCTCACACAGGATATCTGGCTCGCTCTCAAGGGTTTTCTGAAAGCGAAAGGAGCCGATGGGTTTTTCCCGTACCACGCCACGCACGCCAGCCTCTTCCATCGCCTCCCGCGCAGCCGACTCCGCTGGTCCGAGGCCTTTAATTGGGCGACCCTTTGGAATGATCCAGCGCTGACTCTGCCGAGTCGTGATAAGGAGAATTTCGATGCCGCCAGTCGAAGTAACCCTGTAAGGCAAAACGCCATATTGAAGCGCTTGCGGGGAAAGGTGCACAGAAGCCTGTTTTTGCGTGCTCTTCGGTCCTTTGAGTTGAACTTTCCTCAAGCGGGGCGCCTCGATTTAATCCTACCCTCGAAGAGGAACAAGTCTGCTCCAGCCTTGACGCCACCGGCCCAAATAGGAGCGAATGGAGCGGTTGAGCAGAGCGTTTTGGCCATGCTGCCTGACCTTCACTCTACGCGATTCGACTGGACAACAAATTGCCGTTCCGCTCGAGAACGGGATAAGCGGCCGCGGCCACAATATGGCTGTTGATGAGCTTCATATCGCGCAAAAGGTCGAGATAGAGGGCGCTCGTCTCGACGGCTTCGACGCGTCCGTCGCGCATTTGCCGGAAATGGAAATCCGTCGCAGCCGCCTCAGCATCGCGGAACGTCGCCTTTTCCTCTGCGAGAAGGCGAGCGGCGCGGGGGTCTTCAGTCAGCAGCAAAGCGGCGGCCGCACGCAAATTCGAAATCAGCCGGTCCATGAGGGTCCGCAACCGTTCTCGGCTGTCGTTCGAAAAGGTGAGACCTCGTTTCAATCTTTTTGACGCATGCGGCAGCAGGCTTTTGTCGACCACGTCCCCTGCATGCTCCATGTTCGTGCAGAAGGTCAAAATCTCTCTGAGGCGGCGGTGGTCCGTTTCTCCGAGCTCGTCCGGATCGAGGGATGTCAGATAAGCTTTTATCGCCGTGTTGAGGTTGTCGAGCACGTCGTCGAGACGTTTCATGTCGGCGATCTGCTTGCGGTCGCCCTGCACCAGCGCGTCGAGTGCGCCGAGCAGCATCGTTTCCAACGCGTCGACGAGGCGTAGGGCCTCGCGCGCGGCGGACCCGAGCGCCACGATAGGCGTCTCCCGCGCTGATGGATCAAGATAAAGCGGCCGCGAGGGGTCGGCCGGACTGATGCGCGGGGGCAGGATTTTGCGAAGGAGCGCGGCGTAAGGCTTAAGAAACGGAAAGAACGCCGCCGCCAAAACGAGATTGAAGAGCGTATGAAAATCCGCGACGGCGCGGGCGTTATCTGGTTCGATCGTCACCAGGAAGCGTCCGATCGGCGAGAGGAAGGCTAGCGCCAGAATGACGCCGACCGTTCGGTTGAGGAAATTACCGAGCGGTAATCGTCGCCCTGCCGGATCGTTTCCAGATGGACCTTCGAGCATCGGATTAATGGCGCTGCCAAGGTTGGCGCCAAGGACGAGCGCGAATGCCGCCTCAGGAGGCACAACGCCTTTGCTCGCAAATGACATTATCAGAAGAACCACCGCAACGCTCGAGTGCGCCGCGAAGGTGACGCCCGCGGCGAGCACGACGGCGAGCAAGGGAGATGTCGAGACGGAGCCGAGCAGAAGCCGCAAACTCGGCGCATCTTCATAAGGCGTCACGAGTTCGAGCAATTGATGCAGCGCCAGGAGCATAAGCCCGAAACCGATGAAGACCCGACTTAAATCATGCGTCGTTGGACCGGCGTCGCGGCGAAACATCAGAACGCCAACGAGGATAAGCGCCGGGGAAAACATCGAGACGTTGAACGATAGGAGCTGAACAACGACCGTCGTGCCCACATTCGCGCCGAGCATCACCGCCAGAGCGGGAATAAGATCGAAAAAGCCGCCGGCAACGAAGCTCGCGACCATGATGCCTGTAGCGGTGCTGCTCTGAATTACCGCAGTGACGCCCATTCCCGCAAAGAATGCCCGCAAACGATTCTTCAGGGCGTTGCCAAGGATCGCGCGCAGCCTAGAACCGAACGCCCGCTGGATGCCGGTTTGCACCATATGCGCGCCCCAAAGCAGCAGCGCTATAGCTCCAGCGAGATCGACAAGGGTGGTTGGAAAATCCATTCTTGGATCGCCCCTTTGGTTGACTTCCGGCGCTCCGATTTCGTCCTTCAACTCTACGAAAACAAGTTAGCGGCCACGGGGGCAGGGCGGCTCATTGATCGCAAACGTAACACAGCCCAACCGAGGATCAAAAAAGGTGTTGGGCCGCTACGGCGGGCTCACGGACATTGGCGCGCCCGCGAACGCGGACTCCGGGGCAACGGAGAGACCGCGAAATCTCCCAAAAGCGATGAGGCTTCCCGCTGGCGCGACGAGTCGCGCGGACATAGTTATCGGGAGGCGTCAAAAGCTCATCAGCCTCGCTATCGGGTCGCAGCGCTCGACCGCCGGAGTAAACATGTAGCCAATCCCGCGCTCGGTCCGGATAACCTGAGGGGCGCGGGGATCGATCTCAAGCTTGCGCCGCAGCCGACGCACCTGGACATCGATACTACGATCGAAGAGATCCTCATGCACGCGGGTTGCCTGAATAAGGTAATCGCGGGAGAGCGGTTGTTGGGGCGTTTCGAGGAACGCCGTCAGCAAGGCATACTCGACCTTTGTCAGCGCCACTGGGTCTCCGTCCGGGTCGGTCAGTCGACGCTCCTGCCGATCAAGTTGCCAGCCGCAGAACTGGCAGCAGCCCCGCTCCTCGGCCCGCTGAGATGTGGCGTGCCCCCCTTCCCGTCGCCGCAAGACGGCCCGGATCCTCGCCAACAATTCTCGAAGGCCGAAAGGCTTGGTGAGATAGTCATCAGCGCCAAGCTCCAATCCGACCACCCGGTCAACTTCATCGGATCGATAGCCGGTGACGATGATCACGGGGACATCCGAGTGCGATCGGATCTCAGACAGCAGATCGAGCCCATCTTCTTGGTCGAGCCGCAGATCGAGGATCACTAGACTGGGCTCGTCTCCCGCGAAGTGACGATTCATGTCTCGTCGACCTGCCGCCCAAACAGCACGCATGCCGTTCATTTCCAGATAGGTGATGACCATGTGCCGCATCGCACTGTCATCGTCGACGACGAGGATCCGGCCCGGCTGGCCGCTTTGGGCGTTTATGTCTCTTCCTTGGAAAGCCCTCGCTGACCGACTTGCGGACTTGGTTCCCCCCAGAGGCCATGCCGTTCGCCAGGTCACCCGCCTGGATTCTCGGCAGCGCATAACTTTGTGGTGTCTGGTTAGAAATGAAACTATATAACATAGCCGTAAGCATGACAATAATGTAAAAGCGCTGCGCTGGGTCGTGCCGGGGTTAGGATCGTCGCTCGAGCGGCCCAATGCGTGCGAGGTATTGAGCTAGTTGCCTAAAATAGACAATGAAATCAGCATTCAAGGCGGCTCTGACTCCGTCAATCTTGGTTCGAATCCAAGCCACCCAGCCAATAATTTTCAATGGCTTAAGCGGTCGCGCCAAAGCTCGATAAATCCGGGGCTGCCACCTGACTACCGCGCGGTAAAGGCGCATCGGAACGATCGCTCTCGCTGGGCGCCGGCGCCAACAATCCGCGTGCTTATGACCGCTCCATCTCAGTCGCGTCGTCCTTCATCCGGTCCGCCGCGTGACTGAATGAAT
This sequence comes from Methylocella sp., assembly GCA_037200525.1. Lineage (NCBI taxonomy): Bacteria > Pseudomonadati > Pseudomonadota > Alphaproteobacteria > Hyphomicrobiales > Beijerinckiaceae > Methylocella > Methylocella sp. Next base: position 671,706 of record JBBCGG010000001.1, read on the forward strand.
AGGTCCTCGGGGGTGCATCTTCCACAATCAGAAAAGGCGGAGTGGGCCCGAAATTTCAAGTCTGTCGCGTGTCCTCCACATCTCCACGCGCGCCTTACCTTTCAAAATCGCGCCGGCTCAGATTTGTCATCTAGCCTCGACATTCCGCAGCTCCAATATTTGGCCGACTCCCTTGGGAGATCGCCGCGAACCGCCGCCGCGTCCCGGAAGGACCATAGGGCGACCGCGGTTTCCCACTGTTCAGGTGCGCCGGATTGTCTGGCCGCATATCCGAGCGATCGGCATTGGTGTGACTGTTGAGCGCGTTCGAGAGGCTAGAGGTTAGGATTTGGCGCTTCCCAGCAACTCACGCAACGCGGCGTCAATGAAGAGCCTATCGTCATCATTCCAGACTGTCATGTGCCCCCAGATGGACGGGATCGGACGGCAAATGGCGTTCGGCATGTGGCTCACTTCGTTAAAATTGTCGACGGGCGGAAAATAGCGATCATGCTCCCCCGGCATGACGATGGCGCGCGCCTTGATTGCCCCGAGCGCCCTTTCCAGATTGCCGCCGTACTCGGCGACTTGGCTGATGTCGCCTTCAAACCACGTCCGCAGCAAGGCCAGCAGATCATTGGCGTCCTGATGCTGGAAGGCGGGCTCCCAAAAGCGCTCCACGAAGCTTTCGCTGCTGTCGGCGCCAAATTGCCGGAAAGCCTCTGTGCGAAAGAATGGTTCCGAAAAGCCCCATCCAGCGTAGATCGCCGCAAAGGCCTTCAATCCGCGAAGCGGAGGGCGACGGTAGAAGCCATCATCAAAGGCGGGGTCGAGTTCCATAGCGCGCCGCAAAGCGATCAAGAAAACCTTATTGTAATTGCCGGTGCGCGCGGAACAGCAGAGCGGCGCGATAGCCTCCATCATGTCAGGATATTGTGAACCCCACTGATAAGCTTGGCAGCCGCCCATGGACCAGCCAGCAACCAGCTTCAGACGTTCGACGCCGAGCGCCTCGGTCAGCAGCATGTGTTGGAGCCGGACATTGTCATGCAATGTGATGCGCGGGAAACGTGTCGCCTCAAACGGCGCAGGCGTATTGCTGGGCGAGGAAGACAAGCCATTGCTCAGAAGGTTAGTTAAGACGATGAAGTGCCGGTTGGGATCAATCGCTCGGCCCTCGCCGACGAGACACAAAGCTGACTCGCTATGCGTACCCGCATACCAGGATGGAATCAGCACGACGTTGTCCCCCTTGGGCGAGAGCGCGCCAAGCGTTGAATATGCTAGGCGCGCGACAGGCAACTGGCCGCCCGCCTGAAGCGCGAAATTGCTTGCCTCGAAAATCTGATAGTCACTCATCGTTGTTCGATTTCCCTCGTTATTCCGACAGGCCTCGTCTTGTGGATGAGCCCCCAAGTCTGACGCCTCAACGTCGATATGCGACGTAGTTAAAGTCGGTTGGCGCCGGGACGCTTAACACTGTCTGGCGTCAGCGCCCATGAGACACATTTTAGCGGGATGACGCCATCCTTCCGCCCTCGGAAAGAGCCGCCATCAGGATCTCCGAAAGAGAAAGCTCGATCGCAGGGACCGGCGGCGCCGATTGCGACATGCCAACGAAGCCGCCCTTGGACACCACGCAGCGCGTCACGCCAAGCCGCTACACGTTGTCGCATCAATCTGAATCACCAGCTCTGGACAGGGTTCGCCTATGAAGACAGACCCACCGTGAAAGCATAGTCATTGTGCATTTGGCGACAGTAGCAGCAGAAGCTGCATGCCGAAGTCTATTTTATGAGCGGATCGGCGATATCGGCGCCATCATCTAAGTCACCGTATTGTTTTGGCCAAACTATTCAGGCTTAGAAGCAACCGCTTGCTTGCGGATTCCTCTGCACTTAACCTCTTGCGATCCTATCAGACCAATGGAGGCCGCATGAGCACATCTACCGCGCCGGGAGAATCAATGCATGAAGGCGCTCTCGCAGAAGAATTTGAGCATGAGCCGGTCCCGCTATCGCGCCGGCACTCTCTAAAATCCGTTGCGGCTGTCTGGTTCGGATTTCCAATGGTCCTGACGCAGGCCGTCTTCGGCGGAATCATTACGTTCAACCTCGGGTTCGTACAAGGCTCGATTGCAATCCTCGTTGGCAATCTCGTCCTCTGTCTCTATGTCGGCGGGTTGAGCTATATCGCTGGAACGACCGGCCTCAACTTCGCTATGCAAGGAAAGAAGACGTTCGGCGATAAAGGATATGTCGTCGCATGTGGCCTTCTGTCTACGGTTGTTGTCGGTTGGTATGCGTTCCAGACTGGATTGACTGGCGCGACGATACACACCGCTTTTGGCTGGAATGCAGCTGGGGTAATTGTGTTAGCGACGATCCTCTATACGGCGACAACCTTTCTCGGCATTCGGGCTTTGTCGATCGTTGGCATGATTGCGGCGCCGCTTTTCGTCATTATGGGTTTGATCGCGCTGGGCTTCGCTGCTGAGAAGCAGGGGCTTGATAGCATCTGGGCCTACGCCGGCGGCGCGCATGCAATGACATTCGGCGGGGCCGTCAGCTTGGTCATCGCGGGCTTTGTAGATGCGGGCACAATGACGGCGGATTTCACCCGATGGTCGCGTAATGGGCGCGAGGCGGTTTGGGCGTCTTTTTCCGCTTTTCCAGTCGCCAATTCGATCGCATTTATTTTCGGCGGCGTGATCGTCGCAGCGGGAGGCGCTATCAACCCCGCGGAGAACGGCGGCGACTTCATGCCTCTTCTAACCGGGCATGGACCGCTGCTCTCAGCGCTCGCGCTGCTCTTTGTCTTCGTCAATCTGGGCTCGGTCTGCGCCCACTGCCTTTATAATGGGGCGGTTGGCTACAGCCATTTGCTTGGCAGCAAGATGCGGCTTCTTACGCTCGTCTTGGGTTTGTTGGGCGGCCTCGCCGCCGTAGCAGGCATATGGAGTCTCTTCCCCTACTGGCTCAGCCTTCTGGGCATTTTCGTGCCGCCGATCGGCGCCGTAGTCATCATGGATCAATTGGTGCTCGGGAATGCGGCGCGGGCGCGGGCGTCGGCGAATTTCCATCCCAAGGCTTTTGTCGCGTGGGCGCTGGGCTCGATCGTCGCTATCGTGGTCCATATATGGGCGCCACAATATGGCGAGGCGCTGGTCGGTCTGATCGTGGGCGCCGCCGCCTATGCGGCGCTTGGGATGGGTCAGGTGGCGCGGCCCGCCTTCGATGCGTCGGTATAGAATTCGATCCCCTGCATGCACGTCCGGCCCGCGTTGGACGTGCATGCAATCTATATTTGGCGAAACGCCGGCCCTGCGTGTCATCAGCCAATTCTTGCACGCTCGTTTTGGGCCGCGCGCGGCCTAGTTGATCATAGATTTCTATGCGGGGGTCGGCCTTCGTTGAGAATGTGGTCCGCGGCGCAGCGCGCATGAGACCGGGTTATAGGCTTTAACGGACTTGGGTTGAGTGTGCTCGACCAGCATGCGGCGCGCGTTCGCGGCCGCCTGATTGAGCGAGCACCAGAGCCACAGCCGATCATGTTGCGTTGTATCCGGCGGTAGTTCTGCATCCGGTGGGGCGAAGAGATCGACGATGCGGCCGATGGCGGCCCAGACACGATCGACAGTTCGCCCGGCGGACTTGCGCAGATGAGCCTTCAGCTTCGAGACGGCGTTCTCGATCGGGTTGAAGTCCGGGCTACAGAGTGACAATTAAAGAAGGCTGGCGCCGACCGCCTTGATCATCTCGGGCGCCAGTGATCCCCCTTATGGCTCGACAGATTATCCATGATGACGATGGCGCTGGGTTTAAGTTCGAGAGCCAGAACCTTCTCGACGTAGGTCTCCAGAGCGTCGCGGTTGATCGCCCGTCAAGCACTCACGCCGCGATCACTCCCGCCGGTGGTGAGGCCAGCGACGAAGGTGGTGGTTTCCAAATTCCCTGGGATACGCCGACGCGCGCGTTCGCCACGTCGGCAGCGGCCGTATCGGCGCGCCATGTCGGTTGACGCCCAGGTCTCATCGATGAAGACAAGGCGTTCCGGGTCGAGATCGAGCTGGCCGTCGAACTAGGCCTGCTTACGCTTTAGAACGTCGGGCGATTCTCCTCGCTGGCGTGCGCGGTCTTCTTTTGATCGCATTGACGAGCGAAAAAGCAACGGATCGTTACGTAGCCGACGGCGAGTTCCTTGTCCGTCAGCGTCTAGCGCAACTCCTCAATCGTGATATCCGGCGTCGTTCGGCCAGATCGCCGATCTCCACCAAGCGCCTTTGGACGCGCGTCGCCTTGCTCCCGCGGGAGTCTTCGCGAGCGGCTGACGCTCGAAGTGCCGACCCCGGATCGCTCGCCGGATCCGAGATCAAAAAAAAGGGACTTCGATATGCCTGCCGGCCTCCAATTCCGGCAGACAGTTTGAATCACCTCAAGCCCGATTTGGGAATCCCCCGCGATTTCATCCAGTTCGACTAACGCTCTAGGCCGCCAGCAATTCGCGCAAAGCGGAATCCAGCGTCTTTATATCGGCTGGGCTCGTCCCTGGGCCGCCGGCAAAATGTCCCCAAATCGAATCGACGATGCGGAGTTCGGCGTTCGGCATGTGCGCCACTTCGAAGGCGTTGTCCTCGGGCGGGAAATAGAGGTCGGTCTTCGCTGGCATCACGATCGCCTTCGCCTTGATGGCCGCGAGGGCTTTAGGGAAATCGCCGTTGAAGATCTCATTGTTGCTGATGTCGCCGTTCTGCCAGGTCCATAGCATGGTGAGTAGATTATTGGCGTCGCGAGGCAGGAAAATTCCTTCCCAGAATCCGACTAGGAAATCCTCCAAAGAGGCATAGCCTATCGCTTTGAGGTCGAGTTTCTCGCGATAGAAGGCCTGTGAGAACCCCCAGCCGGCATAGACGCGCGCCATCGCGCGCAAGCCCTTGGTGGGCGGCGAGGAGTACCAGCCGTCCTTAAATGCGGCATCCGCCGTCAAAGCCGCCTTGACCCCCTCGAGAAAGACGAAGTTGTGACGCGAGCATTTGGCCGATCCTTGGAAGGGAAGGATGCGCTTCACCATATCGGGATACATCGCGCCCCAATGATAGGTCTGCAAAGCGCCCATCGACCAACCGGTCACCAGTTCCAGGCTTTCTATGCCGAATTTTTCGGTCACGAGGCGATATTGCTGCCGGACGTTGTCGTAGGCGGTGACATCGGGAAAGCGAGCCTGATTGTAGGGCGGCGGGGTATTGCTAGCCGAAGTAGATAGGCCGTTGCCCAGCATATTGGGGACGATGATGAAATATTTACGGGGATCGAGAGCCATCCCTTCACCGATCAGCCATTCGTTCTCGTAATGCTGACCCGAATACCAAGTCGGGTAGACGATGGCGTTGTCTTTCTTGGCGTTCAGCGCGCCATATGTCTTATAGGCAAGCTTGGCACTGCGAAGCGTCTTCTTGCATTGCAGGACAATATCGCCAAGCTCGAAGAGTTCATAATCTGTCATCTCACCCTCTGGAACATGTCCGAAGCATCATCAACATATGGGTACTGTCAAGCTTCTACATACGTCATGTGACGTATTGCGCGTGGAGCATTCGTAGGGAGCAGAGGGTTGAGAAAGCCGAGGCCGCCGTGGCCGCACCGCGTCCGGCGATAGCGGGGATGTTCGCCGCAATGACGCTAGCTGTTTCCCGTGGATTGATGGAGTGGATTGAGTGTGAATCGTTGTGGTTCGGATGTCCAGATTTTGCAGATGTATTCGTAAGGCCTGAGGCCTTTGAGGGTCTCCAGCCTTCGGGCAAAATTATAAGCTTTGACGAAATCTTCAAGGTGTTGACGGAACTGTTGATGGCTCTCGTAATAGAAGCGCTGGCCGGTCGCTTCCTTGATGGTCCGGTTCATTCTCTCGACCTGACCTCCGCTGGCTTCTCCAACGAGCCTCGCTCGCCGGAGCCTCAAGCCAGCTCCGCCGTTCGTCCAGGGGTGCTTCGGTTTGGTCAGCCGATGGTCGATATCGTTCCTTGCACAGGCGAGTTCGAAGGCATGGGCGCGGAAGCTCTCCTCTTGTGAAGGCCTCCTTGATCTCAGCGACAGTCAAGCCGCCGCCGCCCGGTACGGTGAAATGGATGCCGTTGTCGGTGAGAACCGTATGGCTCTTATAGGGCGCCGCCGCGATGAGATGGCGGAGGAAGTCGGCGGCAACCTTAGAGGTTGCTTTCTCATACAGCTCGACGAAGGCGAATTTCGACGTGTGGTCGATGGCGACGAAGAGATGGAGCTTGCCTTGTTCTGTCCGTACTTCAGCGATGTCGATATGGAAAAAGCCGATCGGATAGGTCTTGAACTTCTTCTTCGCGGGCTTATCGCCTTCGACATCGGGCAATCGGCTGACGCCATGACGCTGCAGGCGGCGGCGTAGAGACGACAGCGTCAGATGCGGGAGTGTTGGCTGCAGAGCGTAGAGGCAATCGTCGAGCGGCGGCAGCGCATGCCGCCGGAAGGCGACGATGATCGCCTCGTCCTCGATTGCAAGCACTGTGGACTTTGGCTCTTTCGGACCAGTCGGACGATCGGCGACCGTCTCGCGCTTCTTCCATTTGGCGACGGTCTTTGATTGGTCCCGTAGCGCCGGGCAAGCGCTCTCAGACTCTCTTGACTATGCTGTATCGCTCGACGGACCGCCTCCGTCGTTGTGGCGCTGCCGTGCAGAACTTGTCCCATAGCGCATCCCTTGATGCCTTCGATAACAATGCACCATCAAAGCCTGGGATCAAACAGGCAGTCCGACGATCGAGAACTACGTTCGTTTGCGCCGAAGGTATCTCGCCTCAGGTCCAGCGAAAAATCATCCGCGCCTGGAATGCTTGCGTCGCCGATCTCCCGGTGTGGCCAACGCACAACTGCGTCGCGCCATTTGTCGGCCGTGTACATTCTTGAACGGCAGCAGCGGAGGGCAAGTTGGTATTTATCAGCAAACCCCCAAATTCAACGCGGTGGCTGTCGGGTGGCTACCCGGCGAAATGAATGAAAACTAAGGTTACGGACATAAATCAATTATGTTATGTTTTTCAATGAGTTAAATTGGCCCGCCATTCAGAATAAAACTGCGAACATTTATGTCGTTGAAATATCGTTATAATTTCGTGGCCGCGATCTCTACCTCTTTGCGCAAGCCGAGACCGCTGCGTTGACAACGTCTGGGAGCACCCACTCATCCAGGCTAGGAACACGATCTGCGCACGTCGGCCGCCGCTAGATTGCCCGTCATCAACTTCTACCTCAGCCAACGCTCGATGCGGCCGATTGAATTCGCGGCGCCGAAGTCGTATGCGTGGGCGTCATGGACACCAAAGCATACGCCGAAAAGCCTTTGATTTCCTGGTCCCACCACCGGGCACATTCCGCCAAGGCGGCGCCGTTCCTGCCGGTGAGCCGCGCCGAAATGACGGCGCTCGGCTGGGATGCCTGCGACATCGTGCTGGTGACAGGCGATGCCTATGTCGATCATCCGAGCTTCGGCATGGCGATCATCGGCAGGCTGCTCGAAGCCCAAGGCTTCAGGGTCGGCATCATCGCGCAGCCCGACTGGCAATCGGCCGAGCCATTCAAGGCGCTGGGCAAGCCGACCATGTTCTTCGGCGTCACCGGCGGCAACATGGACTCGATGGTCAACCGCTACACGGCGGACCGCCGGCTGCGCCACGACGACGCCTATACCCCCGGCGGGGAAGGCGGCCGGCGGCCTGACCGCTGTACTATCGTCTACGCCCAACGCTGCCGCGAGGCGTTCAAGGATGTGCCGATCGTGCTCGGCGGCATCGAGGCGTCGTTGCGCCGCATCGCGCATTTCGACTACTGGTCCGAGAAGGTGCGCCGCTCGATGCTGGCCGACGCCAAGGCGGATCTGCTGCTCTACGGCAACGCCGAGCGCGCCGTCGTCGAGGTGGCGCACCGGCTCGCCGCCGGTGAGGCGCCGGGTGATCTCGACTCCATCCGGGGCGTCGCACTGTTCCGCCGCGTGCCTGACCATTACAAGGAGCTGCACGCCGACGATCTCGACTCCGCCGATGAGGGCGCAGCCCGCCACCCCGGTGACATTGTGATTCGGCTGCCGGCGTGCGAGCAGGTCGAACAGGACCGCGAGGCCTATGCCCGCGCCTCGCGCGTGCTGCACCGGGAGAGCAATCCCGGCAATGCGCGGCCGCTCGTCCAGCGCCACGGCGACCGCGACCTATGGCTGAACCCGCCGCCGATCCCGCTGACGTCAGCTGAGATGGACTCCGTCTACGATCTGCCCTACGCGCGCGCGCCGCATCCGTCCTGCGGCGATGCCAAGATCCCCGCCTGGGAGATGATCAGGTTCTCGGTGACCATCATGCGTGGCTGCTTCGGCGGCTGCACGTTCTGCTCGATCACCGAGCACGAGGGCCGCATCATCCAAAACCGCTCAGAGGGCTCGATCCTGCGCGAGATCGAGCGGATTCGCGACAGGACGCCGGGTTTCACCGGCGTGATCTCCGACATTGGCGGCCCAACCGCCAACATGTACCGGATGGCGTGCAAGGATCCGAAGATCGAAGCGGCGTGCCGGCTACCGTCCTGCGTGTTCCCCGGGATCTGCCCGAACCTGAACACCTCGCACGACGATCTGATCCGACTCTATCGCAAGGTACGCGAGGTGGAGGGCGTGAAGAAGGTGATGGTCTCTTCCGGTGTGCGCTACGATCTCGCGGTGGAGAGCCCCGAATACGTCAAGGAGCTCGTCACTCACCACGTCGGCGGGTATCTGAAGATCGCGCCCGAGCACACGGAGCGCGGCCCGCTCGACAAGATGATGAAGCCGGGGATCGGCGCCTACGACCGCTTCAAGCAGATGTTCGATGCTGCTGCGAAGCAGGCTGGAAAGAAATATTACCTGATTCCGTATTTCATCGCGGCGCATCCGGGTACGACCGACGAGGACATGATGAACCTCGCACTCTGGCTCAAGAAGAATCGCTACCGCGCCGACCAGGTGCAGAGTTTCCTGCCGTCTCCGATGGCTACCGCCACGGCCATGTACCATACCGGCGTCAATCCGCTGCGCGGCGTACGGCACGGGGCAAGCGACAAGGTCGAGGTGATCAAGGGGCTTCGGCAGCGCCGGTTGCACAAGGCGTTCCTGCGCTATCACGACCCCGACAACTGGCCGATGCTGCGCGAGGCGCTGAAACAGATGGGCCGGGCCGATCTGATCGGCTCGCGCCCCGATCAGCTCGTGCCGGCCCACCAGCCGCCCGGCGCCGGCAAGGCCGCCGGCGCGCAGCAACCCGTGCGCCGCGCCGGCGGGACGCAGCGCTTCACCACGAAGGGTCTGCCCGTGAACAAATGAATCGGCGCGTGGATGGACGCGATTCCAGGCTCATCCGCGATTGTGTTTCGTTTCGGCATGAGGCCCGAACGGCGATAAGCGCCGGGGTCTCAGTGCCCTTCCCCATCGATCAAGAGGCTCGATGTGAGCTTTCAGGAGGTTGTCCATTCGGCCCTGACCGGAACGCTGAAGTCGCCAAACCATCAGCCATTCGCGGAGAATGGAGCGCGCTGGCGATGACTTCATCGCGTAGCGGTCGATACAACTTGAGCGCAAACAATACAAGTACTGCGCTTTTTTATAAGCGTTTCATAAGTGTTGCTGGTCGCGGGCGAGTGTCGATCTGGCGTCTTTGAGGTGTGCTGCGTCTCAAGTTGGCTGTGCCAACAATCACTCGGACGACGGCGTGGCGTCGCACTGCATGACAGCAGCAAAAAAGCCATCGGTATCGTGGCGCGCGGGCGTCAGCGACAAGTAGTCCGGATGAGCCGAATCCGTCAGCTGTGGTGCGGCCTCGCGCAGCGGCACGACATGAAAGGCGGGATGCGCGGCAAGGAAGGCTGCGACCTGCTCGTCGTTCTCCTGGGGTAGCATGGAACAGGTGGCGTACACGAGCCGTCCACCGGGCTTCACAAGCCGCGCGGCGCTCGCAAGAATACCAGCCTGCAGCGGCAGCAGGTTATCAAGCCCGGGTCCCAGCGCGCGCCAGCGTGCATCCGGATTCCGCCTCCAGGTGCCGGTGCCACTGCAAGGTGCATCGACCAGCACGCGATCGAAAGTGCCCTTATGGCGCTTCACCCAACGATCCTTCTCGCTGGCCAAGGGTTTGGTCTCGATGTTGTGCAGCCCTGCGCGCCGGAAGCGCTCGGTGCTGCGCTTCAGCCGGCTGGCCAGGACGTCGCACGCCATGACGTGGCCCTTGTTCGCCATCTGTGCGGCAATTGCCAGCGTCTTGCCGCCAGCTCCGGCGCAGAAGTCGACCACGCGCTCGCCCGGCCGCGCGTCAACCAGCATGGCGACAAGCTGCGAACCCTCATCCTGAATCTCGACCTCGCCGTTTCTCAGCATCGGCAGGCTGGCTAGTGAGGGACGCTGGTTCACGCGAATGCCGTAAGGAGCCATGCGGGACGCCTCGGCCTGCAGGCCAAGAGCCCGCAGGGCACGCAGCACAACCTCGCGCGTGGCTTTGAGCGAATTGACGCGCAGATCGAGCGGGGCTGCTGTCAGAAGCGCAGCCATCTCGCGCGAGAAAGAGTCGCCGAAACGGCGACGCAAAGAGTCAACCGCCCAGGACGGACATTCACCGCGGACCTCGTCCGGCATGGCTGGATGGTCGATTGGGCAGCCCTGCAATTTCACCAGCAGCGTGCGCTCCTGATCCGTCAAGACAGCAGGCGCAGATTCCCCGCCGTTGAACAGGTTATCGACCTGATCCGGCGTTCTGCCCCCATCGAGCGCGAGCCAGGCCAATAACCGGTTGCGAGGCACGCCCTGGCGTCCGTGCCTCGTCAGCCACCAACCCAACCGCGCGTGATGTCGCAGCAGCGCATAGAGCAAATCAAAAATATGGCCACGATCATTGTCGCTGATATAGCGCCGGGCCCGAAAATACGCCGACACGACAGCATCGGCGGGACGCGCGACGCTATCGACCTCGTGCATTAGATCGAGAGTGGCTTGGAGACGGGCGGCGGGGGTCACGGAGAGTCGGGCGGTTAGAAGAAGTGCGGCACCATAGACGAAAGCTTTGCTGTTGACTACTGATCGCCTGCCTCAGCGGATTGATCGTGCGTGGGTTAGGCCGTGCGAGCGCTTCCACCATCCTGCGGCAACGGACAGCTGCCCTGAAGGCCCAGCGGGAACGTGCCAAGGCGGCACTCGACCGTGCCCGCGCCCAATGCGGTACCACAGCCACCATTGATGCTCGAAAGATCGACGCATTCTCGCGTCTGATGAACGAGAAGCTCGACAGCGGCGATGCCGGCGCCCGCAGGGGCTATGTCCGTTCGATTATCGACGCCGTCGATGTCGATGACCACGCCGTACGGATCAGCCGCAGCAGGGATATTCTCCAAGCCGCCATCGCAGGCAAACAGATTGAGAACGGAAATGTTTGCAGTTTTGTACGCAAGTGGCGCACCCGAAGGGATTCGAACCCCTGGCCTCTGCCTTCGGAGGGCGCGGGTCCGGCGTGTATGCTGATGTCCACATATTCCTTGTCATTCATAAGTCATTGTTTTTTAATTAATTTCGATTTCTCCTGGTGGCTTGAAATTCCCGCTAATGTCTATACCGTGGCTGTCTGGTGGCTATCCAACCGGATTGGAGCGACTTAGACATGCCAACTATCAAGCTGACGAAACGCGCCATCGATAGTATCAAGCCTGAGTCTAAACGCGTCTTCTATTTTGATACAGACGCTAAAGGCTTCGGTTTGAAGGTGATGCCGTCTGGCGTGATGACTTGGATAGTCGAATATCGGCCGGGTGCTGGCGGACGAAGCGTTGGGAAGCGGCGAGTGACGCTTGGCAGATTTGGCGCACTGACAGCGGAGCAAGCGCGCGATTTGGCGAAGGACATTCTTGCTCGGGTGCATTCCGGCGAAGACCCTGCGGCGCGGAAGGTTGAGACCAAGGTTGCCAAGACCATCGACGAATTGTGCAGCATTTACCTCGCGGAAGCTGAGAAGGGAAACGTGATCGGCAAGCGCGGAAGTCCCAAAAAAGCCTCGACGCTCGCCACGGATCGCGGCCGAATAGAACGGCATATCAAACCATTGCTTGGAAAGAAGCTTGTCCGGGATGTGTGCCGCATGGATGTCGAGCGATTCCTACGCGACGTCGCCGATGGCAGGACGGCAGCGGACGTGAAAACAAAAAAGCACGGACGAGCCATTGTGACGGGCGGCAAGGGCACGGCGACCCGCACCGTGCGCTTGCTTGGTGGTATCTTCAGTTATGCCATCCGCGTCGGAATGCGCACCGATAATCCGACCCATGGCGTCGCGAAATATGCGGATCAGCAAGGCGCGCGCTTTCTTAATACGGAAGAGCTTCAGCGATTGGGCACCGCGATCCGAGAGGCGGAAACCACAGGGATTCCATGGAACACGGATCAGAACCAGTCCGGTGCAAAACATCTGCCGAAGAAAGAGGAAGACCGCCGGACGGTGGTGGGTCCGCATGCATCTGCCGCTATCCGGCTTTTGATCCTTACCGGCTGCCGCTTGGGTGAAATTCTGAACCTTCAATGGCGACATGTTGACCTGGAGCGCGGGCTCTTACATCTTGCGGATTCCAAGACCGGCGCGAAGACTGTGGTGCTTGCCGCGCCTGCTCTCGAAGTTTTGGCCAGCATGCCTCGTATCGAAGGCTGTTCATATGTCATCGCGGGAGAAAACCCGAAAAGGCCGCGCAGTGACTTAAAGCGACCATGGGCGCTCATCATCCGGGCCGCTAACCTCGAAGGGCTTCGTATCCATGATCTGCGCCACACCTATGCGAGCCACGGCGCGTCGGCCGGAATGGGTCTCACTATCGTTGGTCGACTCTTAGGGTCCAGACTCACAACCAGTAGCTGACGGTAGCGGCGATGCAGACTGTCGCGAGGAAGTTTATGGCGTTTCGATCGTAGCGGGTAGCCACGCGCCTGAAGTCTTTCAGGCGGCAGAACATGCGTTCGATGGCGTTGCGGTTTCGATAGAGGAAGGGCGAGAAGCAGTTCTTCCACCTGCGATTGGCCTTGGGCGGGATATTCGGCATAGCTCCGCGCTCCTCGACCTGCCGACGGATCGCATTTGCGTCGTAGCCCTTGTCGCCATGGAGGATTTCGCAAGGAGGAAGTCGCGCGATAAGCTCCGCGCCCGCCGCGCGAACGGCGATTTGGCCGCCGGTGAGCATGAAAGACAGCGGGCGGCAGTCCGCATCGGTCAATGCGTGGATTTTGGTTGTGCGCCCGCCGCGCGAACGGCCGATGGCCTGATTCTTCTCCCCCCTTTGCCGCCACTGGCCGAGCGATGCGCCTTGACCGCCGAGGAGTCGATGAGGACCTGCGCCGGCGGCCCGCCTGCTTGCGCAAGCGCGTGGAACAGATCGATCCAAACGCCCTTAGCAGCCCAGCGAACGTAGCGATTGTAGAGAGTCTTCTTTGGCCCGTACTCCAGCGGCGCGTCAATCCAGCGTCCGCCAGATTTCAGCACATGAATGATCCCGCTGACCACCCGGCGATCATCGACGCCCGCCTTGCCGCGCGTGTCCGTGGGAAGATGCGGCGCGATCTTCGCGAACTGCGCGTCCGTCAGCCAGAATTGATCCCGATTCATAGTCGCTTCCTTTCGGAAGCTGTGAATCACAATCCGCCTGTCACGCCAACCATTTTATGGGTCTGGGCCCTAGGAACTGTTCGAGCATTTCAAAGAATACTGCGCCCGGGCGAGCATCTTCTTGTGGTTCAATTTCCACAGCGTTTTGCATCGCCTCATCGACAATCTTCGACCAGGAGTCAGCCTTCATTGGGGCAAAGGAGCGGTGGATTTTTTCCGCGCAGGCTAGCCGGAAGAGGTCAAACTTAATTAGTTGAGCGGTACTTAACTCTAGGCGGACATCATTGACCTCGGCAAACCAGATCCTCGGTTCCGTCAACAGAACGGCCAAACCGGTAATTGTCGGGCGTTCACCACCACCGTCTCCTACACCAAACGGCCTGTTCCGGCAGACCCTGGAATTGCAATGCGAGTACATGGGCTCCGTGCCGCACTTATACTCGTAAGGCTTTTTTTCATATTGTTTTATCATGTCGGATATTTCGGACGACGACCGTGGCGGATCACAAAATAGCCGATTGGCTTCTTCGAGTTTATTTTTCCAATCGTTAGGAAATACCTTTTTGTAGTAAACGGCCATTTGCGTCAGCATGTTATTGCCGCCGCTGCCAACCCTCGCCCCATTCGCAGTCAAATTTTGAAGGCACGGAGGACCATCGGAAAAGTTGCCAGAGGACGCGGGCTGCTTTGATCCGTTAGCACGCCCTTGTGGCATCGACGAACGCTCGGTGCGATAATTGGCCAATTCGTCGGGCGATATCCGCGCCTGTTCCGCAAGCCGAATAAACTGCTCCATGGTCAGAGCGTCGCCTTGCCCGGTCAATCCAACCTGTTCTTGTAGCTTTCGGTTATAGGTCGAACCGAAGTAAGGCATGATCATCCAGGACGGTAGATCACCACGCTCGATCAGAAGTTGGGTTTGCTTCGGAAAGATCTCGCTGCCGCTGAGACCGAGTTTCGCGGCCATGGCGTACAAAGCTATCTGGACATCGCGCGCCGGGACTGGTTCCGATAAGAACACGAATAAGTGCAGCCCACCCGACTTCGATCGACATGGGACCACGGGAAGCTCAAGCTCGATAGCTCTAGCTATTATCGCGATGAGATCATCGTCATATTTGTCGTAGTCGATCGAACCCCAGCGACATTCGTTATTTTTGTCGATTGGACCAATGCCAAGGGGCCTCGATCCGTTGACGTGTTGTCGCCATAGCTCCAGCGTTACCGGCTGCTTAAGCGTTTTCGCCGTCCCTTTTATTTCCATTTTGCCGTCTGTATCGCGGGCGACCGGTTCGCCATGCGTGCCATGCGCTCCGCTGTATCCGGCAAAAAGGGCTGCGAGCCGTTCGACATCGTCCCCTTCCGAAATAGTCCTTGTGGAGGTCATAGCTCCCTCCCAGCTAAACAGAAGCCGAGGGGATCGCGCCGAAAGTCGCGCCGGTTCTGCGGCCGCGCCAAAGCCCGTTGCGCTCGTTCCGAAGGCAGTTCGAAAACGTCGAGCCAGCGAAGAAAGCGCCCGACATCCGCGATCGTCCGCGCGCCGAGGCCGATCCGACAAAACGGGGTATCGCACTGTGTGACCAGATCCCGTCGAAGTTCGTGCTTGCACGCGTCTTCGACGCGCGGGAGGAGCGTAATGCTGGCTTCGCGACCGTCCTGCATAGCTATCAGAAAACCCGCTGTCCAAATTTAGAAGGAAAGGGTCCGCAGATCCTGTTCTGATCACGGACGCATTTTCGAAGCATTAAAGCCACCGTATTGCGAAAATCCTTGAATTCCCGCTGTTCCGCTGTTAATTTCGATTTTCTTTTACTTATATTCGTCCAGCCAGTATAGTTGCCAACGTCAGACATTGTAATGCCCTTTCCAATGTTTGAATAGTAATTCCCTTACTCTTAGACCATGCAAATCTCTGCCCACGGCGTTACCAGCGTCGTGGGCTTTTTTATATTGTTAAGCCGCAGTTTGCTCGGCCGCGCGCTTTATTAAGTCTTCATGCAAAACACAGTGTTCGACGAAAGCTTGCCGCACGACGGCTGAAATCGAGATTTATCGTAGTTGCGCCAATGCTCCCGCTGCGGCGATCTGTTGTGGCGACAGCATTACGGGAATTTGTTTCCGTTTTTTGTCGACAGGTAATTTCGGTCGCATGGGTATACCTCATATATACATATATTTAGCGATAAAACGACCTTTAAACCTATTTTTTTACGTCGTAAAGTTATTTTTATACAATTTCAATGGCTGACTTTTTCATTATCATAGATATGAGTACGTTTAAAACAATTTTTGTTCGTCTATAAATTCGGTTATAAATGATATAACACGTTATATCTCGTTACTAAACAGTTGAGTTGTTTTAAATGGAATCACAACTTACAGCCCAAGCGCAAAATGCACCTGATGATGTCTATATTTCGTCGGCGCAATTGCGCGCGATGTTTGGTGGCATTTCGCACATGACGGTCTCGCGGTGGCTTGCCGATCCGCGCGTCGGGTTCCCCCGGCCGATAAAGATCAGCTCGCGCAATTATTGGGCTCGGAGGGCTGTGCTGGAGTTTATCCGCCGTCGTAACGCCACCTATTAGCCACCCAAACGAGAACACATCGTGAATCCCGGATACTTCAAACGGCCCGAAGACTGCAAGGCAAATATCGATGACGTACCTAAACGTGATCTCGATGGGCGATTTCTGACTGTTCTAACGACTTCGGACAGTGCGCAATGACCACTCGGAAAGATCCGCGTGCTTGGCGCAAGATTGCACCGAAGATATGCTCCCCGTTATCGGCCGCAACGACCGTTGGCCGACAGCGGGGGGTACGTCATGGATCGGGTCAACGTCGATCTTCAAAATTGCTATGGAATCAAGAAGCTCGAAAGGGAATTCGATTTCTCGGCGATGAGCGCGTACGCGATTTACGCCCCTAACGGGGTCATGAAGTCTTCTTTGGCCGCGACCTTCCAGGATGCTGCTGCCAAAAGGAAGTCCGTCGATCGAATTGTCATCGCGCGAAAGACCAGTAGAAAAATTACCGATGAAACGGGGGGCAGAGATTGAAGGTGAGCGTATCTTCGTGGTGGTGCAGTACGATGACCAATTCGGACCTACAGAGAAAACCTCCACTCTCCTCGTCAATGCTGAACTGAGAGAAGAATATTCGAAGCTATTTGTCGCCATCGAAGAAGCGAAGGCCAAGCTTCTAAAGGCGATTCGCGAGCGGGCAGGATCGAAGCAGAATTTTGAAGGAGAGATTTCAAACACGTTTACGAGCGGGGATGATATCGAGACGGCCCTTAATCGTATCGACAAAGAGCTTCGCGAACAGAACGAGGTCCTATTTTCAGATGTACAATACGACAAAATTTTCAATGACAAAGTATTAAAAGCGTTAGAAACAAAAGATTTGAAGATTGCAATTGATGGATATATTAGGAGATACAATAAGCTACTTGAGGATTCAACCTGTTTTAAGAAGGGGACGTTTGATTATTTCAACGCTGGCCAAAAGTGCTTGCTGCTAACGGATTTTTTAATGCAAAGCATACCGTCAATCTAAAGGGTTTGGGCGTCGCTGTGGAGGTCAATGACCAGAAAGAGCTAGAAGCTATAATTGAAAAGGAAAAAGATGCGATTATCAAAGACAGGGGTAATTTAGACGCAGTCTACACCGCTTTATGTAAAAAGACGGGTGCCTCACCCAACGCCGCGATGCTAGTCAGCGATCTTATTACACAGGAAGCTGACGCTTGCTTGACAGTAGCCGCAGGTTTGAATTTCGAAAATAAAATAGTTCTGGCGATTGCTATTCGCCTTGAGGCTGAGAGATTTATCATAGGTAAGATTGCTGATCAGAATTTCATTGCCGGTATCACCAAAGATCAAACTCAGGCTTTGATAGGAAAATTTAAGAAAGGGTTTCCGACCGAGCATAGCTCTATCCAGACCCTAGATCGAGTAGCCATCATGACACCGGAAAATATTCATCTGAACTCTTTTATGTATGAGCCCATTATCGACATGTCCGACGAACACCTGAAAAAGCTCTATATCGCTGTAAAAACTCTGACGTGAATGTTGAAAACTGTTCCAGGCGCTAGAACCGAGTGGGGAGTTTGAATATGGGATCGTCGGTTGTGCCCCTTTCATAACTTCCCCAACGGAATCTCGTCCCTTTCCCGCGCCGCCTTCCGGGCAACTTGCCGCTCGCCGTCGGTAGCGCCAGCGCCCGGCAAATGGAAATAGTCAGGAATGCCGGTCAGGCCATCGGCCAGAGCATGGATCACCATTAAGACGCGATAGGCGTCGGCATGGCCGGGGAGCCGCCTGCTGCGATTCGCCTACTCCGCCGCATCAGTCTCGGGACTGAAACCAGGCGCGGTCCATTCCGCTCCGGGCTCGAGCAGGGATGCGTCGATCTCGGCCGCCGTATCCTCAACGACTGCGCCGCCCATCATCTTAGCGCCTTTTGCAGTAGCCATGCGGCGCGACATTGTCGTTTCGTCGGTCATTCCGTTGTAGGCAGTAGTGACGAATTACCTGAGCATGATAGCAATAGCGGCGAGCAATACGAAGCCTCGGTAGTTTGCGAGGAGCTTGTCGTATCGGGTTGCGACGCGCCGGAACTGCTTCAGTTTATTGAAGAAACGCTCGACGAGATTGCGCTCCTTGTAGAGCGCCTTGTCGTAGGGGAGCGGCGCGCGGCGATTGGATTTTGATGGGATCACCGGCTCAGCCTCACGCATAAGAACAGCCTTGCGCAAGTGATTGGCGTCATAACCTTTATCGGCGATGATCGCATCGGCCGCAAAGCCTTCGATCAGGGCGTGCGCTTTTGTGATGTCGTTGCGCTGCCCAGGTCCGAGAAGGAGCCGAACGGGGTTGCCGAGTGCGTCTGTCGCGGCGTGGATTTTGGTGCTCAAACCACCGCGAGAGCGGCCCAGGCCTTGGGCATCCGCCCCCCTTTGGCGATCCTTGCGCCGGCCGCGTGCTGATGGGCGCGCACGATTGTTGAGTCGATCATCAGCCATTCGAGATCGGCCTCGGCGGTGAATGCCTCAAGAAATCCGTCCAAGGCGCCGCGCTCGATCCAGCGATAGTAGCGGCGTTTCACCGCCTGATGGTCGCCGAAGCGTTCGGGCAGATCGCGCCAGCGGCCGCCCGAGCGGGCCATCCATAACAGCGCGTCGACGAAGCGTCGATTGTCGCAGCGCGGCCCGCGCTGGCCGGCTCTTCCGCCTGGCACAAGATCACAAAGCCGCTCCCATTGATCGTCTCGCAGCGCATCGACATCCCGAATCATCAAGGCTGATCTCCAAAAATCAGCCTTGAATCATGGAAAGATCCTCGCGAGAATCCCCCAAACGCCGAATTCGTCACAACGGCCTAGAGCTTTACTCGGTAGACCGTAATTTTATGTGCCATCGCTTTTTCCTTGCGGTCCATAGCTCGCCGCCGCCAGCGAAGCTCTCCGGCTCCTTGCTGCCTCTCGACTCCAACGCCCTCTGTGCGGTAACAGTCCCCTCTCTTTTGTTTCCTATTTGTTCTACAACGGATAGAGGCTTGTCGAGTCGGAAACGGGCTCCGGATTTGGCCTTCCGCAAATATCGAGGAACTCCCGGCTCTGCCTGTGATTACCCTTTAGAGCGAGCGCTCGCGGGCCGCCCCAACTCCAAAGGTTTCTCAGATGCTTATCGAATCGAGACCGATAGAAATCGCCAAGATCGAGAGCCTGGCGGAGCGCCTTTACGAGGGCGAGCTCGATCTCTTCGTAACGAGCCACGATGGCTGGGGCCTTCCAGCCGCCGAGCTTCGCAGGCTGTACAAGCAAGCCAGAGCCGAGGCGAAGGCGAAGAAAACTTGGGAGCACTGCTGCCATTTGGCGTTCGCGATCATATGGGCCGAGGAGTCCGACCTCGGAGGCGGACGCCAGCGACGGGCTAGGCCTGCACCCCCAACGGCTGCCGGCGACGATAACCTGGTCCGAAAGGAGCTATCGCTGCTCCCGGAGCCGCGCTGACGCATATTTTCCATTACCGATGATGTGGTGCGAGAACGGTCGATAGGCACTCCGCATAGGTGTCGAGGATCCATTTGCGATCGACGTTTGACTTCGCGGTCGGGGAGCGGGTGAACGACTTACCCTCAGCTACAGCGACACAGTGCAGCAACTTGAATGCTACCTCCTCGGCCGAATTTACGCCGATATGAACAGCAGACGTGTCGGTCATGATATCCCCCTCCGAATAACTCAGCGAAAGTTAGCACAATTGCCGCGCTTCTCCTGAAACTTTCGTCCTAGAGGCCTTCGAGAAGGAAGGGTCTGGGCGCTAATCCGGCCCCAAGCCCCTCCCGCACCAATAGTGTTTAGAGTTCGCTGGCTGGACGGGTTTAAGGGCTATACCGCCCGTGCTGACTGACCCTCGAAATCTAACATTTGTAGCGCATTGCAATCCCCGCAGATTGCTGCAGATGCAAAGAATTTCGTCTGTCGCCATGTCCGCCGAAGTGCCTCCGCGTCGTCGAAATCGAAAAATTACCCCGGCGCTAACCCGACCTCTAATCGGTCGTCTCGCCGATTATATTACACGACTCATATTATTGGAGTTTCGGGCCTAACATAAAGCGCGATGCGCTATGGCCGCGTTAGTCAAGGACGCATAACTGACTAGAGCCCCGCCTATCGATGAAGCAGGCGATCGGCCAATTGATCGCCAAAGCACCGGCCGCCGCGAAATCGCCCGATATTCCGATGTGCGGCGCATAGCGACGAATCTCGCGTCTAACGCGACATCCGTAACGCGTTTGCTACGCGCTGCAACGGTTTTGTCACAAGCGTGCGGTCATAACCATCGCAGCGCTTTTCTCAACAATCGGAGTGATAAGACCGCATGAAAATTCTCTTCGCCTCAACGCCCGCGACGGGCCACCTCAATCCGCTGCTTGCGATTAGCCGCATCTTGATGGCCGAAGGTCACGAGGTCGCCTATCTATCAGGCTCCGTCCTGCGCGATCGCATCGAAGCTACAGGCGCTGCATTTTGGTCGCTTCCAGCGGGCGCCGACATCGATCTGCGAGACATCCTTTCGGTAGTTCCGGCGCTGAAGACTATACCTCCGGGATCAGAATGGTTGCGTGCAGCCATTGAGGGCGTGTTCGTCGAGACCCTCCCTGCGCAGCACGAAGGCTTGCAGCAGGTCCTTCGGAATTTCCCTGCCGACGTGATTATAGGCGATGATATGATCTTCGGCGTTCTGCCGATGCTGCTCGGGCCGCGCTCGAAACGTCCGCCCATTGTTCTTTGCGGCACATCGTTTCTGCACTGGCGCCGCGAAGACGGAGCGCCGCATTTCGCTGGCCTGCCCCCCGCGACCACCAAGGGGCAGCTCGAGGAATATGCGGCCATCGCTCGAGAACACGATATAGCAGTCAATCAACCCTTGGCGCTTCGCCTGAATCAAATCTTGCAGGAACGCGGCGTTGGGCCGTTGTCGACAAACCTCTTTGATTCCGTCGTAGAACTTGCGGACGCCTACATGCAGTTGACGGTTCCAAGCTTCGAATTTCCCCGCGCCATCCCACCCTCAGTCAATTTCATCGGCGCTCTCCCCATCGTTCCAAATCAGGCTCCGGTTCCGTCATGGGCGAGCGAGTTGGATGGTTCGCGCAAAGTCGTGCTGGTTACTCAAGGAACGGTGGCAAATCACGATTTTGGCTTGCTGGTCGCCCCGGCGCTTGCGGCGCTCGCCAATGAGCCTGATGTGCTTGTCGTCGTCACCGCGGGCGGCCGCCCCGTCGACGCCATACCAGGCCCAATTCCTGCCAACGCGCGGCTGGCTAGTTATCTGCCGTTCGAATGGGCGCTCGCGAAGGTCGACGCATTCGTCACCAATGGCGGCTATGGCAGCGTCAATCAGGCGCTGAGCTTCGGAATTCCCCTTGTCACGGCGGGGCTGACTGAAGACAAAGCCGACGTGAACGCCCGCGTCGCGTGGTCGGGGGTCGGCATTAATCTTGCGACCAATGAGCCGACGCCGGAGGCGCTGCGCGCGGCGGTCCGGGATGTCTTGGACAAGCCGAATTATCGTTCGCGCGCGACCGAGATGGCCAAAGAGTTCGGCAGCATCGACACGCGGTCCGAGATCCTCCGCATTCTCGATGAGGTTTCTGGGGCTTCATCGAAAGATAAAGGCCGTCGGCTCGCGGGCAGATAACCCTTTCGCTTGAAAAGCTCTGATTGAGCGCCGGCCCAATGGTCCCTACCCGGCGTCTCGATCAGCGGCGAAAATGCATAATGCGGGGCGGCGCTAACCCGGCCCAAGCCCCTCCAGCGAGCCAATGTGCTAACTCTAATCGTTGGCGTAGCTGGAGGGATTTAGCGGACGCGAAATCCCGCCGCGGCGGCGCTTTCGCCTCAGCGCCCTCCGTGTTAAAGGCTTCCTCTTCCCCTTAGGAGGCGCCCGAAAAGCCCGATGTCCCAGTCTTCCCCAACACGTATCGATCGCCGTTTTGCCGAGCTGGCCGAGGCGGACCGCGCCGCGCTTGTGACTTTCGTGATGGCTGGCGACCCGGACCTTGCGACGAGCCTCAAAATTCTCAAGGCGCTGCCCGAGGCGGGCGCCGACGTGATCGAGGTCGGCATGCCGTTCACCGATCCGATGGCCGATGGACCGGCGATACAGGCGGCGGGATTGCGGGCGCTGGCGGCCGGAACGACCCTCGTCAAAACTCTGGCGCTGGTCGCGGATTTCCGCCAAAGCGATAAGACGACGCCGATCGTCCTGATGGGCTATTACAACCCAATCTATATCCACGGCGTCGATGTTTTTCTCGAGGACGCGAAGCGGGCCGGCGTCGACGGCCTCATCGTGGTCGACCTTCCGCCCGAGGAGGACGCCGAGCTTTGCCTGCCGGCGCTCGCCGCGGGGCTGAATTTCATCCGCCTTGCGACCCCAACCACGGACGCGGCGCGGCTGCCGGCGGTGCTCGCCAACACCTCGGGGTTCGTCTATTACGTGTCGATCACCGGCACGACTGGGGCGGCGACGCCGGATTATTCCAAGACGGCGATCGCGGTCGAGCGCATCAAGCATCATACAAGCTTGCCAATCGCGGTCGGCTTCGGCGTCAAAAATGCGGCGACAGCCGAAGCGATCGCGGCCCATGCCGACGGCGTGGTTGTCGGCTCGGCGATCGTCGAGGCGGTCCGCGGATCGCTCGACGCCAACGGCAAGGCCACCGGAAAAAGCGTCGAGGCTGTGACGAAACTCGTCGCCGACATCGCAGAGGGCATCCGGCGGGCGGCTCTTGCAACCGGGTAGCGCGCCTCGGAAAGCTGCGACTTTTTGGACGCGATCCTGCGTGAGAACAAAGAGATACGCTACATTGGCGATTTAACTTGACGCGGTCTGCCGTTGGCTGTTTTTGCGTGCGGAACGAAACTAGGCCGTGTCGCGCCCTTGGCGCGCTTGCTTTGGATCCCCATTATGCGCCAACATCACTGGATGTTTTAATTTTTCACGGCTAAAGAGCCCGTCGCCGCAAGGCTCGTTATTTGGCGCAGCGATTGCCGCTGCAAGACCGGCCAAACTCTGCCGCCCAATCAGGATCTTCAATGAACTGGATCGCGAATGTCGTCCCGCCCAAGGTCAGATCCTTTCTACGCCGCGAGACGCCCGAAAATCTCTGGGTCAAATGCCCCGAAAGCGGCGAACTGGTGTTTCACACCGACCTCGAAGCAAATCTCTTCGTCGTGCCGGGCTCTGGCTATCACATGCGCCTCGCTCCCAAGGCGCGCCTCAACAATCTCTTCGACGGCGGGATCTTTGATGAGCTTGCGACGCCGGAAGCGCCGCTCGATCCGCTGAAGTTCCGCGACGTCAAGCGCTACACCGACCGGCTCAAGGAATACCGCCTTAAAACTGAGGCGCAGGATGCGGTCAAGCTCGCCTCCGGCCGGTTGGAAGGCATGGAGGTCGTCGTCGCCGTGCAGGACTTTGATTTTCTGGGCGGTTCGCTCGGCCTGGCGGCGGGCGAGGCGATCGTCACCGGAATGCTGACCGCCGTCGAGCGCCGCACCCCCTTCATCATTTTCACCGCCTCGGGCGGCGCCCGCATGCAGGAAGGTATTTTCTCCTTGATGCAGATGCCGCGCACGACCATCGCCGTGCAGCGTCTGCGCAAGGCTGGACTGCCCTATATCGTCGTTTTGACCAACCCGACGACCGGCGGCGTAACCGCCTCTTACGCCATGCTTGGCGACATTCACATCGCCGAGCCTGGCGCGGTCATCGGCTTTGCAGGCGCAAGAGTAATCGAGCAGACCATTCGCGAGCGCCTGCCGGAAGGATTCCAGCGCGCCGAATATCTCCAAGCGCATGGAATGATCGACATGGTCGTCCACCGCCAAGACATGCGCGCGACGCTCGCCCGTGTTTGCGCGCTTCTGACCAAGACGCCGCGCGTCGAGCGAAACGCCGCCTGACGCCAGCAGGAACAAGATTATCATGACCTCTCTCGATGCGCTGCTCGCGCGGCTCTTCCTTCTGCACCGCAAAGATATCGAACTGACGTTGGAGCGGATCGAGCAGCTGCTCGCGGCATTGGGATCGCCCGAGACGAAATTGCCGCCGATCATTCATGTCGCCGGCACCAATGGCAAAGGCTCGACCATCGCCTTCATGCGCGCGATCCTCGAGGCTGCGGGGAAGCGCGTTCACGTCTATACATCGCCGCATCTGGTGCGCTTTCACGAACGCATCCGGCTTGCGGCCAAAGGCGGCGGCCAACTCATCTCCGATGCGGCGCTTTTTGAGGCGCTGAGCCAGTGCGAGAAAATCAACGCCGGCGCGCCAATTACGTTCTTCGAATTCACCACCGCTGCGGCTTTCAAAGTCTTCAGCGAAAACCCCGCTGATTATCTGCTTCTGGAAGTTGGCCTTGGCGGCAGGGGCGACGCGACCAACGTCATTAAGGGGCCCAAGGCCACGGTGGTGACGTCGATCTCGATCGATCATCCCGAATTTCTCGGGAACACGATCGAGAAGATCGCGTTCGAGAAGGCCGGAATTTTCAAACCTGGCGCTCCCGCGATCCTAAGCGCTCAGAGCGACGTTGCTCTCGCCGTATTGCGGCGAGAGGCGGCGCGCGCCGGGGCCCCCCTGATCGACGCCGAGCGGAATTTCTCCGCCCGAGAAGAACATGGACGCTATATTTTCGAGGACGAGCGCGGACTTCTGGATCTGCCGTTGCCGCGCTTGCTCGGCCGCCACCAGCTCCAAAATGCGGCGACGGCCATCGCCGCCCTGCGCTGGATCGAACCTGATCTTGACCCGAGCGCCTTCGAGCGCGGCATGACGCAGGTCGAATGGCCGGCCCGTTTGCAAAATCTCGTCAAGGGGCATGTCTCCGAGCTGGCTCCGCCCGGCGCAGAGATTTGGCTCGACGGCGGCCATAATGAAGACGGCGGGCGCGTCCTCGCGGAGGCTATGGCCGATTTTGAAGACAAGACCGAACGGCCGCTGGTCATTATTTGCGGCACGCTCACGACCAAGGATACCGGCGCATTTTTGCGCGCCTTCAAGGGTCTTGCTCAAGAGGTTCTCGCCATCCCGGTCGAAGCCGAACATTATGGCAGGCCGGCGCGGGATGTCGCCGCAGCCGCTAACGAAGTCGGAATCCGAGCCGCGGCCTGCGAAAATATGGAAGCGGCGCTGCGTTTCCTGTCCGCGCGGGATTGGCGGATGCCGCCACGCATCCTCATCGCAGGCAGCCTTTATCTCGCCGGAGAAGCATTGGCGCTCAACGGAACGCCGCCGGAATAGGCTTCGCGTAGCTCACTTCCCGGAGCTCACTCGCCATCGTATTCAGCCCAACAATCCGGCGTCTCGAAAACAGTGACGCTGACGAGTTGAGGAAGCGCCGCCTTCGTTCGGTCATAAATCCAGATCGCTATATGCTCCGCCGTCGGATTCTCGAGCCCCTCAATCTCATTGAGGTAATGATGGTCGAGCCGGGCCAGCAAAGGTCCAAAAACGCTTTCGATCTCGAAGAAATCGACGACGAATCCACTTGAAGCGTCAACAGCTCCCTCAAGCCTCAGTTCGACCCGATAGGAATGGCCGTGCAGCCTGTGGCAGCGGTGCTTTTCGCCGACATTCGGCAACCGGTGCGCCGCCTCAAACCGGAAGGCCTGCGTGATTTTCATGGAATTCCAATCAGCTTATGGGTCTGCACGCTCAGCCGCCAGTGCGGATGCTCGAGACAATAGGCGACCGCCGCGGCCGTATTCGCGGCGCGATCGGCGCCATCCATGGGTTGCAGCCAGAAATGCGCGAAATCCAGGGCGCCGAGAGAATCCGGCCACAGATCCTGCTGCGGAAAAACCAGCTTCAGTTCGGAGCCTCGCGTTGCGACAAACGGCGCGCCGGCCTTGGGGCTGACGCATAGCCAATCGACGCCGTCTGGCGGCGCAAGCGTTCCATTTGTCTCGACCGCAATTTCGAAACCCCGTGCGTGTACGGCCTCAATCAATGCATCGTCGAGTTGCAGCAAGGGTTCGCCGCCAGTGAAGACCACGAAGCGATCGGCCTCACCACCCCGCCACTCCGCCTCGATCGCCGCCGCGAGCGCATCGGCCCCCGCAAAAGAGCCGCCGCCATCCCCGTCGGTCCCGACGAAATCCGTATCGCAGAAGCGACAGTTCGCCTCGGAGCGGTCCTTTTCCCGGCCCGACCACAGGTTGCAACCAGCAAAGCGGCAGAACACGGCGGCGCGTCCCGCCTGGGCGCCCTCCCCCTGCAGGGTGAGGAACAGCTCCTTCACCGCGTAGTTACGCATGCACCCCACCATGGAGCGCGATCGCCTCGGCTGCTTTCGATCGCGCTTGTTGTTTAAGCGCATGATCTTATCGGAAAACTCTACAATTTTCCGGGATCATGCTTTGTCCCAAGCAAAAAGGACCTCTTGCGAGGTCCTTTCATTAGAACGGCGCTGGCGCGGAACCGTCAAATGGCTTCGGAAATCCACTTCTTCAGCTCGCCCTTGGGAGCCGCTCCGACTTTGGTCGAGGTCATCTTACCATCCTTGAATAGCATCAAGGTCGGAATGCTGCGAATGCCATAGGTTCCCGCAACGCCAGGATTTTCATCGACATTCAGCTTGGCGATCGTGACTTTGCCCTGCAATTCTGCGGCGATCTCCTCCAGGGCCGGACCAATCATCTTACATGGCCCACACCATTCGGCCCAGAAATCGACTACTACCGGTCCACCGGCGCCGACGACATCCGATTTGAAGTTCGCATCTGTGACCTTGACAGTGGACATGAACATTTCTCGCAATTTGACGCGGGAAAATACCCGCCGCGCTTCACCCAGGAACGTAAGAAGGTGCGCCGCTTGCGTCAAGACGCCTCTGCGCGGGGATCGAGGCGAGCGCCGCGTCAAGGCTGGCGTCGTCGAGATCGACAACCAGAGGCTTGGCGGTCCAAATCAACATTAGGCGCAGGCGCTTTTCCGGCCAGAGCGGAGCCAGAACGGCGCGATAGAGAGCCATTTGCGCGATATAGCGCGCCGGAATGTCAGCCAAGGCGCAGGGCGCGCCGGTCTTATAGTCCGCAATGAGGATTTCGTCCGCCGTTTCGCCGATCCGATCGATCCGGCCCAGGACGTCGACCGAGCCGCCGCGCGGCAACAATGCTGCGCCAGCGACCGCGACCTCGGCTTTTGAGCCCGGCCCAAACAGCGACCCAAGCTCGGGGGCCTCGATGACGCCAAGCGCCGCCGCGATGAGCCCGCTTCGAAGCTTCTCGTCAAGGTCATTGGCTCTCGCTTGAAGAAACGCGTGAGCTGCCTCACGCCGACGGTCTGGCGCAACATCCGGCAAATATTGCAACAGCACATGGGTCAATTCACCGATGCGCAGGGCCTCGCGCCGCGCCGGCATCAGCGATGCGTCGCCCCATTGATCGGCGGCCGCGAGCGCGCTGGATGGCCTCACCGGCGGCGCTGGCTCGCTCTCAGGATCAACGCGGCGCCAAAGCCAGTCCGGCCCTTTCTCCGCAACAGGCGCCGCCGGCTCCGGCGACGGCGCGGCGGGACTTACGGCGTCCTCCCCCGCCGAAATCAGGCGAAGCACGCTTTCGTCCGGGCTCCAAAACGCCGGCGCGGCGACGGCGGCCCTGTCGCTTGCGAGCGTCGCCTGAATCATCGCGGCCCAGCAATTCTCATCGGGCGCGTTGACCCCATGAAAGCCCGCGATATAAAGCCGCTCCTCGGCTCGCGTCAAAGCGACATAGAGAAGACGTCTGTATTCATCTAGGCTGGCCTCGCGCGCAGCATCCCGCGCCTCCGTGATCGCGGGACAATCGGCAGCCTTGCGCGGCGACCAGGCGATCGCCACGGCGCCCGACGATCCCGCGTTGAGGGCGAAAATATTCGGATCATGACGCGGCGAGGGCGCGCCGCAGGTGTCCGGCAGAAACACGATCTTCGCTTCAAGCCCTTTGGCCGCATGAACCGTCATGACGCGCACGACCTCGACGCCGCTTTCCATATCGCGCTTGATCGATCGCTCCATCGCCTCAAATTCGGCGAGGAACCCCGCCAGCGAAGGCGCAGCCTCCGCCTCATGCGCCAAGGCGAGCCGCAAGAACTCGTCGATCGCATCAGTCGCCTCGGGACCCAGGCGGGCCGCCATCGCCCGGCGTCCCCCGTCCTCGTTGAGCAAGCTCGAATAAAATTCAAAAGGGCTTTGCGCTGCGCGCGTCCGCCAAAGATTCACCTTATCCAGCGCTTGCGCATGATGCGCCGCAGGCGCGCCTCTGAGCGCGTCGATGAGGCTGCCGCTTCGCTTTGGCGCAATTGCCAGAAGGTCATCGTCATCAAGGCCGATCAAAGGCGATTTCAGCACTGAAGCGAGAACAAGATCATCCTGCGGAAGCAGCGCCGCGCGCCCGGCCGCGACAAGGTCGAGGACCGCGATATGCCCGGTGAGCTCCAGCCTGTCGGCGCCGGCGACGGGGACCTTGTTTTGTTTTAGAGCGCGGATCACCGCATCGAAAAAAGGCCCGCGCGTTCGAACCAGAATCAAAATATCGCCGGCGCTAATTTTTCGGCGCGTCCCGTCGCGGCTGTCGTGCACGCACTCGCTCGAATCATCGGCGACGAGCTGCGCGATCTTCTGCGCGATCCGTCGCGCGATGAGGCTTGCCGGATTCATCTCGTCCAGAATGTCGAGCGGCAATTTCCAATCGCGCGCATCCTCGCGCGCTTGCGCTCCGATCGATGGCCAGATCTCGATCAGCCCCGGAAGCTTTTGCTTCAAGGCCTCATGCGGCACCCAGACATCATTGTCGATCAGCCCGCTTTGATGCTCGCGCAACTCGAAGACCTTATCGACGGCCTCAAGCACGCCGGGCGCCGACCGGAACGATTGAGTCAGCCGCACATCCGCAAAGGTCTCGGCCCCCGATGTGAATCTGCGCGCAAATTTCCCTCGCATCTCTGCGAACATATGCGGCGCCGCGCCCTGAAACGAGAAGATCGATTGCTTTTCGTCGCCGACCGCAAAGAACGTGCGCGCCGCGGCGCTGCGTCCGGAGCCGACCGCGAAATCTTCCGTCAGCCGCTCGAGAATTTGCCATTGCGCCGCGCTGGTGTCTTGCGCCTCATCGACAAGAATATGATCGATGCCGGCATCGAGCTTGTACAGAACCCAGGCCGCCTCCGAACGTTCAAGCAACCCCAATGTCTTCGCGACGAGATCATCAAAATCGAGAATGCCCCGCACGGCCTTCATCGCTTCATAGCGCCTGAAAATGGCGTCAACCACGGCGACAAGCGCCAGCGTGCGCTCGAGCGTTTCGGCGGATTTTAATTCTCCGCGCAGGGGATCGAGACGCTCTTGTTCGGCGAAGAGCTCGGCGACAATGTCGGGGCGTTGCTTTGCGAGCGTTTGGTTGACGAGCGTTTTGGCTCTTTCGCTTTTTGTCTTAGTGAAGAAGATGGAAAGATAGAATTCAAGGCAGGATTCGAGATCCCCGTCTTCATGATGCGAAGCAGCTTGTCGAAATAGTTTCGCCTTTTTTTGATTGTTGACGCCGCCCTGATCGAAGAAAGCCGCGAGTTCGCTCCAGCGCTCCGGCGGAACGCCGTGCTCGATCATGTCTCGCGTGATCGCAGCGACGCCCCGCCCCGGCGCGAGGCTCAAAGCCTTGCGCAAAAGCGGCTCTGGATCTTGAGGCCACCGCGCGCGCGACATTGCGCGATGACGCAGCGCTTCCTTGATCAAACTCTCGAACGTTCCGCCCGAACATTCATCGGAAACGCGCTGAAGCGCATCGCCGATCGCCAGATGCCCCCCCATCGCCTGAGCGAGAACCTCGCGCCGCGAGTGCTCTAGAAGTTGGGCTTGAGCGAACTCATCAGCGACGTCAAACCGCGCAGGAGCGTTCGCCTCGAATGGAAAAAGATGTAGCAGCTTTTCGCAGAACGCATGGATGGTCTGAATCTTCAGTCCGCCCGGCGTCTCGACCGTCCGCGCGAAAAGTTTGCGCGCCGCGGTTTTTTCCCGTTCGCGCGGTTCGGGCGCGCCGGTCGCGACGATCGCCTTGCGCAGCTCGGCGTCATCGAGCCGCGTCCATTTTGCGAGGGTGTCGAAGACGCGCGTCGCCATATTCGCCGCCGCAGCCTTGGTGAAGGTGAGACACAGGATTTTCGATGGCGCGACGCCCTGCAGCAGAAGCCGCACGACGCGCTGGGCGAGCACATGCGTTTTGCCTGAGCCGGCATGCGCCGAGACCCAGACCGAGGCCGTGGGGTCCGAGGCTTGACGCTGCTTTTCCAGCGTGTGTTGCGGGACATTAAAAAGCGCCATTACGCGTCGCCCTCCGCTTCGCCGCTGATCGACCATTCCTTGACTCGCGCCAGATGATCATAAGGGTTGTGGCTCTTGGCGAATTTAGGAAAGGGACGCGGAGGGTACGGCGTCACGGGATCGCGGAATTGATTGAGCAGTTCAAGCAAAGCCGCAAAATGACGCTCCGCCACATCCATGAAGGTCGCTGTGTTTTTTTCAAAAACAACCGGCTTGATTTCACCGCCCTTCGCGCCGCCGAGTTTCAGATACAGGCCTTCAATCGCTGCGCTCCTGACCTGATCGAAAGCGCAGCGGCTCGCCATCGCCGCCTCCAAGGTAAGTTGCGGCGCAAAGCCGACGAGAATCTCTTTATTGCCCGGCGGGGACCCCGTTTTATAATCGACGAGCGTGACGGTCCCATCGCGCGCAAGGTCGATGCGATCGGCGCGCGCCTTCAAAGTGAACAGCGACCCATCGCCGAGCGTCATGTCGAGCTTGCCGGAGATCTCAGTCTTGATCTCTTTGAGGCCATCGCGGCGATCGGCCTCAAAGCCCAGATAGAAATCGATCATCTTTTCGACTCGCGGCCAGTTGAAGGCGCGAAAATCGGGGTCGTCCAGATTGTCTTTCAGCCCTGCTCGCAGCAGTTCGCGCAGCTCATCGCGAGCCGTCGAAGGCAACGCGCCGGCCGGATGATTCTTGACGAAACTTTCCAGCGCGGCGTGGACTGCGCTGCCGGCCTCCGCCGGACCAGGCGCAGCGCCGATCGGAGGCATCTCGATGAGGCCAAGGATCAATCTTGCATAAAGCGCATAAGGATCGCGCCGCAATGTCTCGATGTCCGTGACGCTCAGGCCTTGGGGGCGCAGCGCAATGGCGGGGCGCGGCATCGGCCGTTTGATCGGCGGCGCGACAGCGTCGGGACGATCGACGATCCGCGCGAGATCCAGGTAAAAATTTCCGCGCGAGACGCAGCCGAGCCAAATCTCGTCGCCAAGCGCCGCCATGCGCTGGATGAATCGCGATGCGACGGTCGGAGCCCCGGCGCGTTTCATCGCACGGCTCAAAATGACGCTGCCGCGTCCCATAGCTTGCGTAAAATCATGCGCCGTCTGGCCGAGTTTGTGCTCCGGCGGCGTGAGGCCGAGAGCCGCGCGCATGGGGCGATTGAGAAAAGCCTCAGTGCGCGCCTGTGGCGGCCACGTCATCTCGTCGAGGCCCCCGAGCAATATCACATCGGCCGCCATCAGACGGGCCTCCAGCAGCCCAAAAATCTTGAGGCGCGGATGCGCGTTTTTGGGACCGCGCAACGTGACCTCGCGCGCGACGGCGGCGAAGAAAAATCCATAGGATTCGGCGTCAAAGCGCATGCCTGCGGTCGCGCTGCGCGAGAGTTCATCAAACAGCTCATCAAGCGCTCGGCGATCCTCGCCTGCGGCTGCGGCGTCATCGCCCGCGATGATCGCCTCAAGCGTGGTTTTATGCGCGAGGACCCAGGCCTTGAGATCATGCTCGCCGCGCAACGCGAGCATCGGCGCGAACGCAGCGCCGATTCGATCGAGAAGATCTTTGAGGCTCTCCCATTCGCTTGGGTCGATCCGCTGCTTGGCCGGATGCGCGAAGCGACCCTTGGCCTCCTCACGCGCCATTCCGATCGCGTGAGGGGAATTGGCGAACAAGCGTTCCGCGCGTTCGCTCGCGGCGAAGCTTGCGCGCAGCACCCCGATTTCAAGCAGCGGCGCAAGGCGCTCGACCTCGGCGCGGGAGGATCCGAGCAGGGCGCCTGGATGGGCGAGCAACGCTTTGAGGCTTTGCGCCGCCAAGCCCGTCGCGACGCAGGCAATTGCGAGCCGCGCCAAAACCCCAGCGGGGCTGGCGCTCAGAGGATCGCCCCCCGAATCATCGACGTCTAGACCCCACCGCCGCAATTCCGCCTGCACGCGCCGGGCTAGCTCGCGATCCGGCGTCACCAAAGCCGCCGTTTGACCGGGAGTCTCCAGCGCGCGCCGCATCGCGATGGCGAGGCAAAGCGCTTCTTCGCGCTCATCGGCGGCTTCAATCAAACAGACGTCCGCCATCGCCGCCTCGAGCAGGGCGCGATCGACGGCCGCCCGATAAGCGATCCAATCGTCGGTCGCATCGGCCGGCCGCAGGGCTTGCGAGATGAATTTTTCGCGCATCGCGAGGATGGGCGTCGGCTCGCTGAGTTCTGCGACCTCGCTGCGCTTGACCTTTAGAACCGAAAGAAGGCGACTGAGCGCGGCCTGAGGATGCGTGAAAGACGCCTCGATGTTTTGATCGGCGTCGCCTTCGATGAAAGCAGAGGCGGCTTCGTCGAGGTTTTGATCGAGGCCGGGCAGCACGACCGCTCCCATCGGCGCCGCGGCGATAGCCGCAAGAAGCCGCGCCGTCGCGCGATTAGAGCCTGTGGAGCCGATGGCGATGACTGGCCCCTTGATGCGTCCCTCGCGCAATTGCGCGCTCTGTTTTTCGATGAGCGCGACCTGACGCCGGGCCTTGTCGACATAGCCCTTCTGCGACAGAATTTTTGGCCATTCCTTAATGGCGATATCAAGAAAATTCAGCGTAATGCGCCAGTAAGGATCGAACTCGGGCAGAACCAGCGGATCGAGTCTATCCCAGGCGACGTCTTCGATGATCAGTTCGTCGATGAGGCTAGCCAACTCCCCGGATAGATGCCAAGCGTCGGCGGCGGTGGCCGCAACGAGAAAGGGCTCCCGCGCGTCGATCTCGTGAGATCCGGCCGCATCGACGCTCACGATCGCGTGGCGCAAAGCTTTCGCCCAGGCAAGGATCAACTCGGCGAGTTGCATCCGCCGGGCGATTTCGCTGGCGGCCAAAGGCAGATCAAGGGCGCCGGCGGCAGCCTCCTCGAACATTAGGCTGGTCTCGGTCTCCTCCAAGGCGCCGAGCGGCAGAATGCGCGGCAACAGCGTCGCGGCGCCCCCGAGAGCGCGCGACAATTCATCGATCAGCGCTCGCGCGGCGCGGCGCGTCGGCACATAGATTGTCGCCTCAGCCAGCGCAAGCGGACCAAGCCGCCGCGAAAATCCCTCGACGACGCGCCCATCGAGAAGAGCCTCAGCGAAGGTTTCCAGGAAAGGCGCGCCAGGCGCGATGGTGAAGATTCTTTTGTGCACGCTGGCCTTTTGCAGGGTCCGGGTCGGGATCAAGAGTGGCGGCCATCATGCGCCCTCTGACTCCGGCATCCTACAAGGCCCCGCTGCCTATCCACAATTTGCGAATTGACCGGTCGAAGCAAGGATTCGGTCAATCCGCAGCCAGCGCGCGTCTATTTGGCTGGAGCCGCTAGGATGCTTTCTTGAGCGGCGGCAGCGGCGCCTGAGCTAAAGGCTCTTCAGCCTGGCGGCGGCGTCCAACGAAAAGCAGATGGGTCGCACGCTCTATGAACGCAGGGTCTTTCGAATAAGCGTCCTCGAGCCGCGCGAGGTAATCGCGGGAGGGGTCATCGACGGGGAGCGCCGGAGGATTCCAGCGAGGGTCAGGCGCAAACCGGCTATGAAACAGATCGAGGCCGCGCAAATCCTCGATGGCGAAGTGATTGGCGAAGCAGTTTTGCAGCTCGAGCGCGCCGAAGAGGTGAAACCTTATTGTAAAATGGCGCCCGTCATAGAGCTCAATCTTGGATTGATCCTGGGCGTGATCGTGTTGGAAACGACGAGCCTTCTCGATCGAATCGACGAAGATCGTCGGCGGGCTGCCGATCGAGCGGACCGTAGTGATGAAATGCCCTCTGGTGACGCGGGCCATCTCCGCGGAAATTTTCGGCAAATCCGCAACCGGCAGATGGCTGAGGACGCTGTAAAGACAGAGAGCGATGTCGATCGACGCGTCGGCTTCCGGCAGAGGGGCGCCAAGATCGCCGACGTCAAAGGTGAGATTGACGCCCGGGAGCGCTGCGATATCGCGGGCGCTGATTCGAGCGGCTTTAATCTGCGCTTCGGCGACATCGAAGCCTCGCGCGGCGACGTTGGCGAAGCCAAGCGCTTTGGCGCGCGTGACGAGACGGCGCAGCCAGGTGCCGGGACCGCAGCCGGCGTCAAGAATGCTGACGGAGGATGCGCCAGTCGCCCGCAACTCGGTCAGCTTCGTTTCAAGGAGAGACCAGAGATACCGATCCGCGAAGGCGTGCGTGCCCTCGAATGAAAACAGGCGATCTGGATCGCCATCGGCATAAGCGACGTAGGAATTGCCCGCGCGATTGTAGATCGTTGCGATATTTCCGTCGTCGGCCGATGGCTCGTCGTGACGATTCTCACGTAGCGTATGCATGCTTCAACCTTATGCGATGGAGAAAGACCCGAATTATGGCTAGCGGGTTCGGCGATGATGGAGAGCGCTTGCACGATGCAGCGAGCATGTTGAGGCCGCCGAACGCGCCCAACCGCTAAGAATGAAATGCAATTGCATCAGATGTTCGCCATAGCTTCCGACGGACTGCGCTGAACTCCGGTCCCGCCGATAAGTCCCGCAGGCGGCAGGGGTGAAAATTTGCAATAGGCTCGTAGGAAATCAAGATGGAAAGCGTTCTATATTTATAAGGAATGCATAAAGAACCTGCGCAATTGCTGCAAGAACCGGCAAAAGCGAGAAATTATTAATCCCACTTGATTGCGTTCCATCGAAATATTGGAGAATATGCGCGCACCGCGAGCTGCGCTGTTTGCAGCGCGGCATCTTTGCGCGCAATCAACCGCGCGAAGGGGTCGGAAGGATCTCAAAAAAATGAAACCAGGCCATAGCCCGCGTCGGGCTATTATCCGCGAATGGATGTCGCTTCCGCAAGACAAGCGGCGAACCGCCGAGCAGGCCGCCGCCTTTGCCGCGAAGGCGACCGAGACACATGAGCTCCGCTTAACCGGCGATCGCTGCCAGCGAGTCATGGCGTGGCTATCGCCCCGCATCGGCAAGGCTTGATTTAAGCATCTGGCGCGAACCAAAGATTGGCCGGCGGAGCTGCGCTCGCAAGCGCGCCTTCGCCGGCTGGCTCGGCTTTTCCCGAAGGCCTCTGAAGACAGACGCCAATCCGCAACCGCCGCCTCAGTTTCGGCGCGCCTTGACGCAGGACGCGCGCCGGCCTACCTGTTGGCCACAAACCCAGGGGATCCCCGACAGGGGGCTGAGGGCTGGCAACGCTTTAGAAAGCGGCCCGGCGACCCTTCGAACCTGATCCAGCTCGCACTGGCGTAGGGATGGTGGCCGTGATCTTTTCCCGCAATCGATTCCCCCTTCTGTCGTCGGCCGCCTCTGCCGGGAGCGTCCGGCCATGACCGCCGCCTTGCGCATAAACATCATCGGCGCCGGCGTTGCGGGCCTCACAACGGCGCTGGAGTTCGCGCGCGCGGGTTGCCGCGTCGAAATCATCGAACGCCGCGAGGGACCAGGTCTTGGTTGCTCTTTCTTTGCAGGCGGCATGCTCGCGCCCTGGTGCGAGGCGGAAAGCGCGGAACAACTCGTCGTCGATCTCGGCATCGAATCGCTGCGCTATTGGACGCAAATTGTGCCTGTCGCCGTCAAGCGCGGCTCGCTGGTGCTGGCGCCCCCACGCGACCGGCCGGAGCTGACGCGCTTTTCCCGCCGCACCAGCGAGTTCGAGCACATCGGCGCAGAAGAAATCGCGGCGCTTGAGCCCGATCTCGCCGGACGGTTCGACGAGGCGCTCTATTTTCCGGGCGAAGCCCATCTCGATCCGCGCGCGGCGATTGCAGCGCTCGCGACGCGCCTCGGCGCAATGGACAATGTCGCGTTGCGTTATGGCATCGATGCGAGCGGCCGCCGCGACGACGCAGATTGGGTCATTGACTGCCGCGGCTTGGAGGCGCGGGACACATTGGCGGATCTTCGCGGCGTCAAAGGCGAAATGCTCGTGCTCGCGACATCCGAGATCAGCCTGGCGCGCCCGGTGCGGCTGATCCATCCGCGCTGCCCGGTCTACATTGTGCCGCGCGGCGACAGGCGCTTCATGATCGGGGCGACGATGATCGAAAACGACGAGCCGGGCCGCATCACCGCGCGGGCAATGCTGGAGCTGCTTGGGGCGGCCTACGCCGTGCATCCGGCTTTCGGCGAGGCGGAGATCGTCGAGACCGGGGCCGGCGTGCGTCCCGCCTTTGCCGACAATCTGCCGCGCATCCGGATCGAGGATCGCGTCATCTACGTTAATGGCCTTTTCCGGCACGGATTTTTGCTGGCCCCCGCTCTGGCTCATCGGGCGGCCAAAATCGCGCTTGAGGGCGCAAGTTTTGCGGAGGTGATGGATGCAAATCCATGTCAACGGCAAACAGCTTGAGGTCGCGGCGACAACGCTTGACGCGCTGCTTCACGAGCTCGACTTCGCGGATTCTCACATCGCGACCGCGCTGAACCAGAATTTCGTGCGCAAGACGGACCGGCCGCAAACCCAGCTGAAAGACGGCGACGCGGTGGAAATTCTCAGCCCGCGTCAGGGTGGCTAAGAATGGAGCCGGAAACGCTCAACCTCTATGGCGTTCAGCTCGCTTCGCGCCTTGTCCTTGGCACAGCGCAATATCCCTCCCCCGCGATTCTGGCGCAAGCGATTGCGGCCGCGAAAGCCGAGATCGTGACGGCGTCGCTGCGGCGCGAATCAGGCGCGGGGCGCGCCGGCGAAAGTTTCTGGGCGCTGATCCGCGAACTTGGCGTGCGCGTGCTGCCCAACACCGCCGGATGCCGCACGGCGAAGGAGGCGGTGACGACGGCGCAGATGGCGCGCGAAGTATTCAATACGTCGTGGATCAAGCTCGAGGTCATCGGCGAGGAAGATACGCTGCAGCCCGATGTCTTTGGCCTCGTCGAGGCTGCCGGAACTTTGAGCCGCGACGGGTTCCAGGTGTTCCCCTACACGACCGAGGATCTGGTGGTCGCAGAAAAGCTTCTCCGCGCTGGCTGCGAGGTTTTGATGCCTTGGGGCGCGCCGATCGGCACCGGGCGCGGCCTCAACAATCCTTATGGATTGCGCACCTTGCGGGCGCATTTTCCTCAGACGCCGTTGATCGTCGATGCAGGCCTCGGCGCGCCATCGCATGCGGCGGCGGCGATGGAGCTTGGCTATGACGCCATCCTGCTCAATACCGCAATCGCCAAGGCCGGCGATCCTGTCGCCATGGCCCGCGCGTTCGCCTTGGCGGTCGAGGCCGGACGGCTCGGCTTTCGCGCCGATCCGATGCAGCCGCGCGATATGGCGGCTCCGTCGACGCCGGTCATCGGGCAGGCTTTTACGGATTTGGCGCGTGCTTGATCCCTTTTATATGATCGTCGACAGCGCCGCGTGGATCGGACGGCTGCTGCCTTGCGGCGTGCGCCTGGTGCAATTGCGCATCAAGGATGCGCCGGACGATGCAGTGCGCGCCGAGATTGTCGCCGCCAAAGCGCTTTGCGAAGGTCACGGCGCGCAGCTCGTCGTCAATGACTATTGGGAAGCGGCGATCGACGCCGGCTGCGATTTCATCCATCTCGGCCAAAGCGATCTCGATACAGCTGATCTTCCCGCCATCCGCCGCGCCGGAATGAAGCTTGGGGTCTCAACCCATGACGAGGCCGAGCTTTCTCGCGCGCTTGAGACGAGGCCGGACTATATCGCGCTGGGGCCGATCTATCCGACGATTTTGAAACAAATGCCGTTCGGGCCGCAAGGCCTGCTGCGTATCGGCGAATGGAAGAAGCGCATCGGCGAAATTCCGCTCGTCGGCATTGGCGGAATCAGCCTGGAGCGCGTGGCGGGGGTGCTAGAGGCCGGGGCCGACAGCGCCGCGGTCGTGACCGACATCACGCTCAACGCCGATCCAGAGCAGCGCACGCGCGATTGGGCGAAAGCTACTCGGGCGTATGCCTAGCGGCAGGCGCCACCGTGGGCTTAATATAAAACCCGAACGCGCAGCTCCGTCTTGAAGTTGTAAACAGGATAGTCCTTGACGATTGGCACGCCGACTTCGAGCGAGACTTGAAGGGTGTTGGTCAACTTCGCGCCGACAAGGGCGTCGAATGGAAGAAACAGCCGACCCGTTTGACCGCTTACTGGAGCGCCGTAATTAATGCGGATGTCATTGCTCGGATAAAACGTCACGAACAGAGGGCCGGGCAAATCGATGTTGAGAGTTGGAGCAATCTGCGGCTCGCTGATTCTCCGCGCGTACGGCGAACCGGCGAAACTGATCGCGTAGCGCATCGCCGGAACGAAGGAGCCGTCAGCCCCTAATTCCGGCAGCAAATATCGGAAGCCAAAGCCAGGCGCGATCTGCCATTTCTCAGACCCAAGGTTCTCCGCCGCCGTCGGGGCGATGAGGCGCGCGCCAAAACCGAAAGCCATGCGTTCATTGATGGCGTGGGAGAGGATTCCTTGAACAAACGCGTCCCCAATTCCTGCATTATATTGCTGGGATGGGGAATCAAACGTCGTTTTCGTCCGGGCGACGAAAGGAACCTGAACCAGAGCGGCGAGCCTCCAGCCATCGTCAAGATTCAGCTTCCTGCTCAGTCGCAGCATCGTCGAGACGCGGTCGGTCCGGGACGCGTCGGTCAATGAGCTTTCAAATCGCGAACGCCATTCGAGACTGTTTTGCGGGCGGGTGATGTCGTGACCATTGTTATCGACATTTGAGTCGGGCGATTCCTCCTGCCCGTTCGCGGATTGGCTGATCGAGGCCTGCTCAGCGCTTCCATCTTGCGAGCCAGCGATCGCTCCCGCCGCCGAAGCGGTCACAATGACGCCGACCAGCCACGCAAGCGTCTGGAAGCGGAGAAGGAGACCGGAACGTTCGCCGTCGAGAGGCATCCGCATCACGCCAGCCTCCGGTTCCGCGGTCGCCGCCGTCTCGTTTTCGCGAGCGTCGCGGCGACGGCGGGCTCGCCTGCACCCCGGCTGACGCCCCCATTCTGGATGGTCCTCGACAAGGACTAACCGGAATCCGGCCGCCCCTCAATAGCGCTCGGCTGCTCCCGCCGTTTCTTCTCGACGTGGCGAAAGCTCCACTCAATCTCAAGACCGTCCTCGGTCACGCCATTGATGACGATTTGCGCGCATGGGCGGGGGCCATCCGGGGCGGCGAAGAATATGCTCTCTTCAATATCGACGCCGCCGCCGGCGGTCTCGAACAACCAGCGCCTGCCATTGGGCAACACGCAAAGCACGGCATGACCGTCTCGCACCCGTTTCAAGCGCACGCTCGGATGGATGTGGAAGCGCACGGCGAAAGGCAGCCGCTCGCTCGACCCAGCCGGCCCGGCGACGCGCAAGCGATCGGCCCCATCGAGCCTCTTGCCATCCTTGCGCAGCATAATGCGTCGCTGATGGATCAGACTGAAGCGGGGCTCATAGCCATTGTGGGCCATGACGAGCGTCGTCGCCGACGATTCGTCGCGACGTTCAACATCGACTTGATCCGGTCCCGAAACGATCGCATCGCCAAACCATTTGCGCAGGCCGGTATGAAAAGCGAAACGGCACGAGGAGGTGTCGTCGATCACAAGCGTCGAATGCGCCGCCGTCATGCGAGCGGATTCGCGCGCCGGGGCGCGATTGGCGTCAGGCGAGCCGCAATTCAGCACCAGCCGTTGCGCGCCAACAGAAAACTCGAAAGAGGCGCAGCCGGCGTGCGCTCGGCTGGAGAAAGCGGGCGGCGGCGGCCGGCCAGCGTCCATGATGAAAATCGCATCCTGCATCTCGATGCGCTGATAGCCCGAGTGCGGCGCGTTGGCGAGCGCGACGGCGCGGATATCGTCATAGGCAATTACGGTCGCGAGCTGTTCGGGCGCGGTGACGCCCATGCCGTTGAACAAGGCGAGCGTCCCATCGCCGTGCCGAAACAAGCGCAGCATAGGCATCATGCGATCAATCGCATTCAGCAGTTGCGCTGGAGGCTGCACGCCGCGCGCGGCGTAGGCTTGCCGCAAAGGCAACAGATCGAGAAGCAAATCGATCAAAGTTTGCGGATTGCGGCTGATATGTCCACCATCGGGCAGGATCTGCCGCTCTATCTCCTCGACGAGCAGCTTCCGGCTCCTTTGCAGAAGTTTTCCGGCGCCCTCCGCGCAAAGGCCAAGCTCTGCCAGCGCTATCGCCACCACAAGGCGCTGCTCGCCAAGAAGGCCTTCCGCCATTTTGCGCTCGAGAAAAACCTGGGTTCGGCCGATTCCTTTCATGAAACGACGGTAGAAAACGCGGTCGGCGCCCAGCAGAATGATCGGCGATTGCGAAAGCCAGGCAAGCAAGCGGCGGGCCGCAACGCGCGGCGCCCAGGCTGGGCTTTGGCTCGGTTTGCCGGACGCCGTCAGAAAATCTTCGACAAGAGCGCGCGCATTGGCTTTGGCGATGGCGGTGTCGGCGGCGCGCAAATGGCGCAGCCAGCTAAAGCTCGACAGCGCTTGCGCCCAGGCCTCCGACCTCGGCTCCAGTTCGAAAGGCGAGCGGCCATGCGCATTAACGATTTGGCCGCCAAACGCAAAATAACCGGCATAAATG
This sequence comes from Methylocella sp., assembly GCA_037200525.1. NCBI lineage: Bacteria > Pseudomonadati > Pseudomonadota > Alphaproteobacteria > Hyphomicrobiales > Beijerinckiaceae > Methylocella > Methylocella sp. Next base: position 712,729 of record JBBCGG010000001.1, read on the forward strand.
TCGGCGGCGAGGGTCGGATCGCTGGTTCTTATATCCTGAGGCGCAATCAGCAGCCGCTCGGGCCGGCGTTGGCGCAAGCCGGAAATTGCGCGCCAGGGCGCGCCGAGACATCGCCAGAGGACAACGCCTCCCCGCGTGGCGAGATGCCCCGCCACACGCAACCGGTCCTTAAGAATCGCGCCGGCCACGAGTCTCGACTCCTTGAGTTTTTGCGGCCGCCAAACATTCCGCGACGCTCAGGCGCGAGACGCTGCCCGCGAGCGAAGACGATCTGCGCTCAGAAGGTTAAGTTATCGCCGAAAATCCTCTCGGCTTTATTAACCACGCCGGATCAACCGTGCAGCAAAAAATCCGTCGAGGCCGGAAAGTCGCGGATCAGACGCTGGAAGTTGCGACGGCAATGTCCGCAACTCCCCATTTTCGTTGATGATATCCGGGATGCCGCCAACTTCCTCGGATTCTATCGGCACGCGCATGACATCGGGGTTGCGGCGAAGCAGGGCGGCGATTTGCATTTCGCCTTCCTCCGGCTCGATCGAACAGGTGGAATAGACGATGAGGCCGCCCGGCCTCACAAGTTCGACCGCCTTGTCGAGCATCCGCGCTTGCGTCGCGGCCAGCGCTGCGATGTCGCTGGGCTTTTTGATCCAGGCAATGTCGGGGTGACGCCGGATGGTTCCGGTCGAGAGACAGGGCGCATCGAGCAGGATCGCATCGAACGGATTGGCCTTGAGACTCACGACGTCGGAGACGATGACGTCAGCGTGAAGGCCCAGCCGTGAAAAATTGGCGGCGAGCCGCTTCAATCGCTCCGCCGAACGGTCGATCGCCGTGACTTCAGCGCCCGCGGCTGCAAGTTGCGCCGCTTTGCCGCCTGGAGCCGCGCAGAAATCAGCCACCCGGACGCCCGGCCCCGCGCGCAGCAGCCGCGCCGGGAGCGCCGCCGCGGCGTCCTGAACCCACCATTCGCCCTCGTCAAAACCGGCGAGTTCCGTGATCGATTCATGGGTCAAAAGGCGCAGCGAGCCGGTCGGCAAAACCACGCCGCCGAGCCGCTCGGCCCAAAGCGCCGGATCGGACTTGACCGTGAGGTCGAGCGTCGGCTCCTCGCGATTGGCGATGGCGATGGCGCGCGCCAACTCCTCGCCATAAAATTTGCGCCAGCGCACCGCCAGCCAAGGCGGCGTATCCTGGTCAAGCGGATCGCTTTCGGCCAAAATTTTATCGCGTCCGCGCGCAAGATTGCGCAGAACGCCGTTAATCACCCCAGCAAAGGGCGCGGTTTTGGCTTCAAGGCGCGTCGCGCGGACGGCGAGATCGACAGCGGCATGGTCAGGCACGTCGAGAAAGAGCAACTGCGCGGCCGCCACGATCAGGGTCCATTCGAGATGAGCCACCTGTCGCGGCAGTCCCTTCTCCAGAAGCCCGCCGAGAGCCGACCGGATGGTGCCGAGCCGGCGTAGCGCGACGGTCACGATCGAACGCGTCAGGGCGATGTCGCGCGCGTCGAGGCCGCCCAGCCGGGCCGGGATCGCGCCGGGCGAGAAACAATCCTCAAGGGAATGGGCTTTGCCGACGATATCGCAAACGATGGCGGCGGCGGCGAGGCGAGCCGGGAGCCCGGGATGTTGCTCGGCCTCGAGTCTTTGAGCTGCTGCTGAGGCGATATGGCCTGGCCGATTGGTCGCAGTTTTAGAATTCCGCCGGTGATCAACCGGCGGGCGCGGCGGTTCCTTCAAATTCAAGCTCCGCAACGAAAGGTTCGGCAGGGATTCGGAGATCGCAAGGCGCGGCGACGAAACATGTGCATTTCTACCATGAATGGTTAAACTTTGCGCGAGCTTTTGTCCTTATCCAAAGGCTCACGAACCTCGTTGACGCCTGAAGGCGATTGCCATGCAACGTTTGTCTGAACCAGAGAACCAGCCGAACGAGAAAGATTCGGCTGCAACGACGCAGGATCCGCGCAGCGCCGCCGGAGGCAAGGCTTTGTCGCCGGAAGCGCAGCGCGCTCTCGCCGAGGCGGAAGAACGTCGCCGCCTTAAAGCGAACCGGGACGAAACGCGACAAAAGGAGCTCAACGGCCGCGATGGTCCCGAGCCAGTGCGCTATGGCGATTGGGAAGTGAAGGGAATCGCAACCGACTTTTGAGGCGTTCTTTCGGAGATTTTACGCTTGAGTAAAACCTCCGTCATCCGCTCAAGCCCGCAATCAGACTTGGCAGATCGAGCGGACGAAACCCGTAATGCCGCAACCAGCGGATATCGGATTCAAAGAATGCTCGCAGGTCGGGCATGCCATATTTCAGCATTGCTATGCGATCGATGCCCATGCCCCAGGCGAAGCCCTGGTAGACGTCGGGGTCAAGACCGCAATTGCGCAAGACATTTGGATGCACCATGCCGCAACCAAGGATTTCAAGCCAATCCTCACCCTCGCCGAATCTGATCTCGCCGTCCCTTCGCGAACATTGAATGTCGACTTCCATCGACGGTTCGGTGAATGGGAAATAGCTCGGCCGGAAGCGCATCTTAACTTCGGCCACCTCGAAGAAAGCCTTGCAGAATTCCTCGAGAATCCACTTCAAATGCCCAAGATTCGCGGAGCGGTCGATGACGAGACCCTCCACCTGATGGAACATTGGCGTATGGGTCTGATCGGAATCGCAGCGATACGTGCGTCCGGGGCAAATCACCCGGATCGGCGGCTTTTGCGTCAACATGGTGCGAACCTGCACCGGACTCGTGTGGGTGCGCAAAACCTTGCGCTTACCCTCGGCGTCGGGATTGAAGAAGAACGTGTCATGCATGTCGCGCGCGGGGTGATCCGGCGGAAAATTCAGCTTGGTGAAATTATAATCGTCGGTCTCGATATCCGGCCCTTCGGCGATCGAAAATCCCATGTCGGCGAAAATCGCCGCCAGTTCATCCATGACCTGCGTGACCGGATGGATGCGGCCGAGCGCAATCCCGTCCGCTCGAGGCGGCAAGGTGACATCCAATGTCTCGGCTTTGAGACGCGCTTCAATGGCGGCTTCCTTCAGGACCGCGCGTCGAGCCGCCAAGGCGGCCGCCACGCTGTCCTTCAGCGCATTGATCGCCGCGCCCTGCGCCTTGCGGTCGTCCGGCCCCATTTTGCCAAGGCCTGAAAGAAGCTCCGAAATCGAGCCTTTTTTGCCAAGGGCCGCAACCCGCACGGCCTCAAGCGAAGCCTCATCGGGCGCGGCTGCGATTTCAGCCAGGATTTGAGTTTCTAGAGCGGTCAGATCGGACATTGTTCAAGGCAACTCGTTTGCGCGCGCAGAGGCGAGCAAGGCTTCTGCCACGCGGGCTGGTCCATGTCGAGGCTGCCGCATAAAGCGCCAAAGGGCGCGGGCCACCGGTCTCGGGCGGATTATTTGCGAATTCGTTTCGTCGCCTCGTTCAGCCACCGCCGCACGGCCGGCTCGACGAGCGGAGCGATTTCCTGCCGGACGCGCGCGTGATAGGCGTTGAGCCAGGCAATTTCCTCCGCGTTGAGGAGCCGGCGTTCGATCAACGCGAGATCGATCGGCGCCAGCGTGATCGTCTCGAAACCAAGCATCTCCCGTTCGCCGCCAGGAATTTCCCGCGGCTCGACGACGACCAAATTCTCGATCCGAATGCCCCAATGTCCGGCATAATAATAGCCGGGCTCATCGGACAGGATCATGCCAGGCTCCAACGCCGTCGCGCCGAGCTTCGATATGCGCTGCGGCCCTTCGTGCACCGACAGATAGGAGCCGACGCCGTGCCCCGTGCCATGATCGAAATCAAGACCAGCCTGCCACAATGGCAGCCGCGCCAAGGCGTCGATTTGCGCGCCCGACGTACCTTTGGGGAACACGGCGCGGGCGATGGCGATATGGCCTTTGAGAACGCGGGTGAAGCGATCGCGCATTTCCGCCGTTGGCCTGCCGACGGCGATGGTGCGCGTGATATCCGTCGTGCCGTCCTCGTACTGGCCGCCTGAATCGATCAGGAAAATGCCTCTGCCTATCCGCGCGTTGGACTTGACCGTCACCCGATAGTGGGGGATTGCGGCGTTCGCCCCGGCCGCAGAAATCGATGGAAACGACACATCCTTCAGCTTGCGCGTTTCGCGCCGGAAGGTTTCGAGCGCCTGCGCCGCATCGATCTCGGATAATTTTCCGCTTGGCGCGTTTTCTGAAAACCAATGCAGAAACCGCGCAACGGCGACGCCATCCCGCTGTTGCGCCTGACGCGCTCCCGCCAACTCCGCGCTGTTTTTGCGCGCCTTCATCAAGGCGATCGGGTCGGTCCCGACATCGGAGACGCCGCCGGACTTTTTTACGATCTCGGTCAGTTTAGCCGGGGCCGTCGCGGCGTCGAACAATATGCGCTTGCCTTGGCGCCCAAGGTCTTCGAGGTCGCGTTCGAGCCGCTGCGGCTCTTCGAGGTCAGCTAGCGCGGAGAGCTTTTGAGGCAGGTCATCACCGATTTTGCGCGCATCCACATAAAGGCGCGGCTTGCCCTCTTTCAAGATCAAGGCATAGGCCAGCGGCAGCGGCGTGTGCGCCACGTCATGGCCGCGAATGTTGAAGACCCAGGCGACCGAATGCGGATCGCTCACCACCAAGGCGTCATTGCCTGCAAGCGAAGACGCGACGCGGGCGAGCTTTTTGGCGGCGGCCTCCCCGGCGTGCTTGCGGGTATGCAGGCTGATCTTGCCAAGCGATGGCGCGGGGCGGTTGGTCCAGATCACATCGACCGGGTTTTGCTCGACGGCGACCAACTCCCCCTCCGCGATTTGGATCGACTTGCTCAGACGTTCGATCTGGCCGGACGTGTGCAGCCAAGGGTCGTAGCCAATGCGGCTCCCCGAGCGGACATGATTTTCGAGCCACTTCGCGGGGCTGATCTCCGCCAAGGCCACAGGCTGGAAGATCCCAACGTCAACTTGATCCTTGACCACAAGACTATAGCGCCCATCGACGAATATTGCGGCCTTATCGCGCAGCACGATGGCGAATCCAGCCGAACCCGTGAAACCGGTCAGCCAAGCGAGCCGCTCTTCAGATGACGCGACATACTCATTTTGGTGCTGGTCCGCGCGTGGGATGACAAAGCCATCAAGACCAAGCCGCTCCAGCTCGAGGCGCAAAGCCGCAACGCGAGCAGCGCTTTGGGACGCATCGGCCTGATCTTCAAAAGATTGAAAAAGACACTCGAACATGAAGCGAGACTAGAGCGAGTTTAGCTCAGCAGCAACCCGTCGCCGCGAATTCAGCCGCGGCGCGCGGCCTCAACTCACAACATCGCCCGGCAGATCTTGGCACGGGTGGCCCGGCAAAACCTTGGCCGGCCAGCGCACATCGAAATCGCGAAGGCGCGCCTCGAGACATTCGACCTGGAGCCGCAGCGCGCAGGCCGCCGAGAAGATAAGCTCAACCTCTCCCGCCGGGGCGCCAGTCTCCTTGAAGCCGATGCTCAGAAGATTGAGGATGAGCGATTTGTCGCGCTGCGAAAACCCCGAACACGAGACCTTCAGAACGCGCTCGAAATGCACTCCGGTTCGGCAGCGCTCCCAGCTTCCCTTCGCGGCCTTTACCCAGTCGAATCTCGCCCCGACAAACGCGAATTGCTTGGGGCCAGGCAAAAAAGCCATATCGCCGACGCTAATCAAGGCGTCCTGCAAATTGGCCGAGATAACCTCAAGGTCCTCGCAATCGAAGGCGACTAATCGAAGCGGCTCCGGCGTCGACGTCCCATTCATCGCAATGCCCCGCGTAAAAGAAACTTGGCGCTGTTCGTCCTCCCTCAATTTAGGATGAGTTTCGGCCGGCGCCAGTGCTAGCCGGGATTTGCAATCCTCTCGATGATGGCGCCGCAGCCGCTGAGCTTATTTTCCAGATGTTCGAAGCCGCGATCGAGGTGATAGACCCTATTGACCATGGTCTCGCCCCGCGCCGCGAGGGCGGCGATGACAAGCGACACCGAAGCGCGCAGATCGGTCGCCATGACGGGAGCGCCCTGGAGTTCGTCGACGCCTTCAACCACGGCGACATCGCCGTCAAGCCGAATATGGGCGCCAAGCCGCGCCAGTTCCTGAACATGCATGAAGCGGTTTTCGAAAATCGTTTCAGTAATTCTGGAGCTGCCCTTGGCCTTGGTCATAAGAGCCATGAACTGGGCCTGCAAATCGGTCGGAAAGCCTGGGAATGGCGTCGTTGTGATATCGACCGGGAACAGCCCCGCGCCATTGCGCTGCACCCGAACCCCCTCGTTAGTGACGGAGACGTTAGCGCCGGCTTGTTCGATGGCGTCGAGGGCGCTTTGCAAGCGGCCCGCCTCGGCGCCTTCCAGCATGACGTCGCCGCCGGCCATGGCGGCGGCGATTGCATAGGTGCCCGCTTCGATGCGGTCCGGCAAGACTTTATGGCTCGCGCCCCCAAGGCTGCCGACGCCCTCGATCTCGACATTGGACTGGCCGGCCCCCTTGATTTTGGCGCCCATCTTTATGAGGCAATCGGCCAGATCGACGATTTCCGGCTCGCGCGCGGCGTTGACCAGCAAAGTGTGACCCTTGGCGAGGGAGGCCGCCATCAGCGCCGTGTGCGTGCCGCCGACCGTCACTTTGGGAAAATGGATCTCCCCCCCGATCAGGCCTTTCTGCGCTTTGGCATGAACATAGCCGGCCTCGATCTCGATACTGGCGCCGAGCTTTTCCAGCGCCATGAGGAGCAAATCGACCGGCCGCGTGCCAATGGCGCAGCCGCCCGGCAGCGACACTTTCGCTTCCCCCATGCGGGCAAGAAGCGGCGCAATCACCCAGAAACTCGCCCGCATTTTCGCGACGAGTTCGTAAGGGGCGGTCGTATCGACGATATTTCGCGCGGTCAGGTGGATCGCGCGGCTCGCATTTGGCGCGGCGCCTGGGCGGCGCCCGTCAATTGAATGATCAACGCCGTGGTGCCCTAGAATGCGCAACAGCATGCCGACGTCGGCGAGGCTCGGGACATTGTCAAGAGTCAACGTCTCCGTGGTGAGGAGCGAGGCGATCATCAGCGGCAACGCCGCGTTTTTGGCGCCGGAAATGCGAATGACGCCATTCAGCGCTTGGCCGCCGACGATGCGAATACGATCCATCAATCCCCCGCTTTCAACTCAATCACATCAATTCCGGTCAACCGAGTCTTTGCCGGATGCGCCGACTGCGGCGGCGCTCGCTCCTTCATCGCCCGCAGCCTTGCGGTCGCGGCTTTGCGCTTTACGCCGACCAAGATTCGCGCGCAGCGCCGCGGCGAGACGCTGGCGTTCCGCATGCTTGCGCACGTTCATTTCGCTGGCGGAGGCATCCGCAGCGTCGCGCCGGTCCGGAGGATCAGCTTGAGAGCATCCCATAACACTTTCCGTAAATGTTTCATGAATTGGAGTATTTCATGAATTGAGCGAAGGCTCGGTGAATCGCGCCAAAGGCCGCGTTTCAGAAAAACTTCTAAAGCGCCGCGTCGGCGGAGACAAGGCTCAGGCTTGCCTATCCGGCGCTCCTATGGCAATACGCCACCCAATTGACCCCCGCTCGTCGAGGGCTGCGGTAGCTCAGTGGTAGAGCACTCCATTGGTAATGGAGAGGTCGACAGTTCAATCCTGTCTCGCAGCACCAGCGTTTTCAATGAGTTAGCGGAAGATTATAAATCCTCTAAATGTTCAATTGAACATGTGAACCAGGAGGAGCAGCGAATATCGCTGCAGCAATCCTCTCTTATTCATTCCGAGGAGCATCAGGAAAGCGCTATCGCTACGCGCTGATTTCGGGCGTGAAGGCTGCCGATCTGCCGGCCGCACCCGGAATGTATATCGTCGCGTTCGGGCGCCCTTCGGACTCCGCGCCGGTTTATGTCGGGGAATCGCAGAACGTCCGCAGCGCTTTCGAGCGATCGCAGCCTTGGCGTAAAGCGCGGGAAATCAGCGAAGAGGCCCTGTTTTTCCTGCGGCTGGACCTGAGCGACCCTGATTAGAGAGCTGGCTCGGCTTGTCTGAACAATGTGTCCGGTTTGATAAGTGGAATCCCTACCAGGTTCAGGCCGCCGCGATCTGCGGCAGCCGGTTGAAATAGGCCTGATCTGGCGTCTGCCGGTCAAGGCTCGAATGGGGTCTGCGAGAATTGTAGAAGCGAAGATAACTGGCGATCGAGGCGCGGGCCTTAATCGCGGCCAAGGCCACCTTCCCCTTGAAGGCCGGAGCGTGGTTCCGGCGGGGTCGTTTGCTCATCGTCTCTCCTGTGCTGCGGCCATTTTGACCGCTCTCAGGCAGAAACTCCACTTATCCTGCTGTCCAGATTTGTAATGCCAGCTCTTAGAGTCCGTTACGCTTGTCATCACTTAGTGCAGCTTCCGCGCACAGGCCTATTGGTGTATCAATCCCATGGCGATGCTGAAGCTCCGAAATGAAACGGGATAACGCGTCCCTTTAGAGAGAGGGAGATTTGTATGAGCTATAAGATTCTTTCTTTGGACGGAGGAGGAACGTGGGCGCTTCTTCAGGCGATGGCGCTCGAGGATCTTTATCAAGGTTGTTCAGGGCATGAAATCTTGAGCAATTTTGATCTCGCCGTCGCTAGGCAGTAGTGACGAATTACCTGAGCATGATAGCAATAGCGGCGAGCAATACGAAGCCTCGGTAGTTTGCGAGGAGCTTGTCGTATCGGGTTGCGACGCGCCGGAACTGCTTCAGTTTATTGAAGAAACGCTCGACGAGATTGCGCTCCTTGTAGAGCGCCTTGTCGTAGGGGAGCGGCGCGCGGCGATTGGATTTTGATGGGATCACCGGCTCAGCCTCACGCATAAGAACAGCCTTGCGCAAGTGATTGGCGTCATAACCTTTATCGGCGATGATCGCATCGGCCGCAAAGCCTTCGATCAGGGCGTGCGCTTTTGTGATGTCGTTGCGCTGCCCAGGTCCGAGAAGGAGCCGAACGGGGTTGCCGAGTGCGTCTGTCGCGGCGTGGATTTTGGTGCTCAAACCACCGCGAGAGCGGCCCAGGCCTTGGGCATCCGCCCCCCTTTGGCGATCCTTGCGCCGGCCGCGTGCTGATGGGCGCGCACGATTGTTGAGTCGATCATCAGCCATTCGAGATCGGCCTCGGCGGTGAATGCCTCAAGAAATCCGTCCAAGGCGCCGCGCTCGATCCAGCGATAGTAGCGGCGTTTCACCGCCTGATGGTCGCCGAAGCGTTCGGGCAGATCGCGCCAGCGGCCGCCCGAGCGGGCCATCCATAACAGCGCGTCGACGAAGCGTCGATTGTCGCAGCGCGGCCCGCGCTGGCCGGCTCTTCCGCCTGGCACAAGATCACAAAGCCGCTCCCATTGATCGTCTCGCAGCGCATCGACATCCCGAATCATCAAGGCTGATCTCCAAAAATCAGCCTTGAATCATGGAAAGATCCTCGCGAGAATCCCTCAAACGCCGAATTCGTCACCACGGCCTAACTCCGGCGGCAGCATTGTCCTTGCTGGTCTCGTTATGAATATGGCCCCAAGGGATATTCGCGAGTTCTTTGAAGACCAAGAAAAGCGAGAATCGATTTTCTACAAAAGGCCGCTTGAGACCCTGTCGTCTGGGATCCCAATTCTTCCCCGTTATATCGCGTCCGAAAAGCGCATCGGCCTGCAAAAGGCGATGGAGTCGTTGGGCGGGAACTTTACTCTTTCGCATTGGCCAAGTCGCCCTGGATGGCCGCGTGGCCCGAGCGGTAGTCGCGTTGGTGTTCTCATCGTGACTTTCGATTATGACCGCCTGCGTGAAGCCATGTTGCGTAGCTATGCGATATCTACGAGCGGCGCACTCCCCGACGAAATCGCTCTTTTCGACGCGGTACATGCATCCACGAATGCGCCCGTCACCTACTTCGACGCGCCAGCCTTGGTCGGCCGGAAACGTTACTGGGACGGCGCGATGGGCGCATATAACAATCCATTAATGGCCGGCGTCGTTGACGCTATATGCCTCGGAGTTCAGCCCAGCGAGATAGAGATCTTGTCACTCGGCACCGGGACGGTTCGATTAATCCCGTCCGACCTCGCCACTGCAGATACTCCTCCTGACCTTACAACAGCAAAGGTAAAGCCAAGCGTGTTGAGCGATATCGCTAGAGCTGCAGGTTGTATCACAGACGATCCCCCGGACGCAGCCACCTACACTGCCCATATCGTCCTCGGAAATGCTCCCGACAAAGTCGGACGAATTGTTCGATTGAGTCCACTTATCCAGCCGGTCAATAGGAACGGCGCTTGGACTTATCCGGACAGTCTGCCCCAACCAATCTTCGACGCACTCTCAGAATTGGGTATGGACGCCTTGGAGGCGGAAGAGGTGAATTTGATTAAGGAATTGGGCGATGCGTGGATCAATCACGGTGCCCAGAATCAACCCCTTCGCATGAACGATGATCTCACATTGGCGCTGGGGGATGGGACCTACGCGATCGGCAAGCAAAGATGGCGAGCTATTGAGCGCGCATGACGGTATTCCCTAGATATAACGCTTTGGGGCCGCTATGGACCCGCGAACATCGCCTGTTCTCTTTTCTGACGACCGAGGCGAACGATGTCGTCCGTCCGATCCACGCCAAGGCCATGCCGGTTATGCTCACGAGGCCAGAGGAATGGGACATTTGGCTCGATGGATCGCTCGACGAAGCGATTGCGCTTCAACGGCCTCTGCCGAACGAAAAGCTGAGGATCGTGGGAACAGGACAAAAGGCCGACGAGCGGGGTGGTCGATTCCAGCGCAAAGCTCATCCTTGATGATTTTCCATTGCGTCGTCGCGAACTCCGTGAAGTCGCCGCGCCCGCAAGCGTAAAACGCTTAACGATTGAATATCGAATTCTTTTAGGCCGCAGAGGCTCCGCCAACCTCATTCCGACGGCGGCTTCGCCGTTTGCCCAGCGCGCGGTCAATCGCAGTCAAGACGAGACCAAGCGCGAAGAACACCCCGAGAAAAACTAGCGCGTTGATGAAAACCCCAGGATAGCCCAATTTGGTGACGTCGATGAACGAATAAGGATAAATGCCAAAGACCGCGCCCCGCGCAATCGTATATACAAAGAAGAGCAGCGGATAAAGCAACCAGAGCGCCGGATCACCCCACGTCAGTCTCCCTTTGGACGTAAAGACTAACCAATATAAGACATAGAGAATCGGAATAGCATCGTGCAAAACACCGTCCGACACGAACTGCATCCCTCGCGACTTCGGCCCCCGCAGCAGCAGCTCAAAGACTACGCCGACCACGATGATATAAACGACCAACGCCGATTGCACTCTTGGGCGCAACAGCAACGTCTCGGCCTGCGGCCGCGCGCAGGCAAGCGTCAGAACCAGCGCGACCAACAGATTGGTTTGGATCGAAAATAAACTGAAGTAATTAACGAGATACGCGGCGATCGATGAATTTTTGGATACCGAATTTGAAAGACCGAGAATGATTTCGACGCCAAGGCCAAACCACGCCATCGCGGCGAGAACGCCCGCGAAGAACCGCTGAATGTCGGACGAAGGCGCGGCTTCAGGTGGCGTCAGCCCTGCAGTAACCATGGTGATCTCCGTTAGAACTAGGTATTATTGCCGCCTAGCCGAATTATGAATTGTTCGTGCTTCATCTACCGCTCGCGGCTTTCATAGAGACCTTCAAGGTTACGAACCGATATCCCGCGGCGAGAGAATGACTACAGTCGTCATAATTCGCTGGGGATTTTCCTGTTGTTTTCGAGACGCGTTGAGATGGCGGTCTCCGCGTTTAGCGCGTATCTGTGATGCTGATTGATCATTCGCGATCGGTGCCGCGGTTTCCAGAGAGCAGAGGCCGGCTGTTGGTCTCTTCGCCCGGCGCACTAATTGACTTCGTCGAGTTTCCTGAAGCTGCAACACGGAAGCCCTGCGCGGGCATCTCTTGGATAAAGGAAACCCCCGCTCGCCGGCGTTTAAACAGCGGCGGGGGCAGTTCTCACTACCGGATCACGATCGTTGGGCCTCGAAGAGAGTCTCATGCAAAGACATCAAGGGGGTGGCGAAACGGTCCGGCTCCCCGCAGGCATAAGCCCGCGATTTTGACCAGACTGGAGCCGGCAGACCGCCCAGCCTAGTCGATCAACGCTTATGGAGCAGCGATGTTACGACGTGATTTCATTTGCGAAAAACACGCTCCGCGCCTACTCGATCTTCGCGGTCCACCTATGCCCGGTCGTCGTCGCTGTGACCGTAATCGCCTCGGTCGAGACCGGTCCCGTGCCCGTGCTATAAACCCCACAGGGGGCTAGCTCGATCGAGCCGCCTGCCGTCGTAGATGCAGCAGCCGTGAAGTTGATGAAGAGGCTCTCGGCCGTCGTGATATTTTGCGAAGCGGCTGTGCACGGATTCTCGATGAAGATCGTCATTCTAGCAGAGACCGACGCGACCAAAGTCTGAGAGGTGCCGCCCGTCGTTACCGCGCCGCTGCGATCCGTCAGCGTCTTCACGTTGGGGACGATAGTGACCGCAACAGCCTGAGCCAGCGGAGTTGCGCCACCCAGAGGCTGACTGATCGCGCCACCGCCGCCACCTCCTCCACCACCCGTGCAAGCGGCGCCGGTCTCGTCGATTACCGGAATGCCCTGACTACCCGGATTATAGATCGCCGGCAGAGAGTCGCATGAGGTGACAACGAACGCGCGCATTTGCGCATGAGCCGCAGCCGGCGCCAGCGCCAGCATCGCAAACAAAAGGACCTTGACCACCAATCTAGTCATTGCAGGCGTCCTCATTTTATGTGCGTCAGCAGCCAAGCGCCCACGCCGGACGCCAAACCCCCTCCAAGTCCACCCAGGAGCGAGTTTCGTATGTTCCGCGCGTCGGCGCCTTTGCGTTGGTTCTCGCTGGCTATGAGCTGATCGAGGTCCTCGCGCATATTCTCTACGGATTCAAAGCGATCGATGAGCGCTTCGAACTTCGCGACAAACCGCTCGAGATTGAGGGAAAGCTGGGCTAGCGGCTTAATCCCCTCTTCGAGATTTCTGATCCTGGCTTGGTTGTCCGATGTGAGTGCAACCATTTCTTTTTCCCACGTCCAGCGCTCGTTGAGCAGCCGGTGTTCACGATTTTCGCCTTCGTCCGCCATTTCGAATTATCCCCTGAAAGCCTTCCTCGGCGAACTTCTTAGGTGGTCACGAGACCTGCGGCCGCCGGCGGCGCGGCGATCGGCGCGGGCGATACAACGACAGGCGCGGGATTGCTCTCGACGCTCGCCTGATAGGCGCCAATCGTGCTGAGGGCCAACGCCTTCACCTCATCGGGAGTGATGCCCAACTTCGCGACAACGGGCCCGGCATTAGCGATCGCGGCGTTAGCGACCCGCGCCACCTGCGGCGACTCGACGTTGACGTTGATCGTCGAGAGCTTGTCGACGCCTTCGCCGACCATGCGATGCACTTCGTCCGCCATCGCCTTGCGCACGAGATCCATCTGCGAACTGGAGATCTGGATCTTGAGATATTTACGCGCGAGATTCCCCACGGCGCCGAGTCCCGCGAGGATCACGACCGCCGCGACGTCCTGGATGGCGGGCTTCAGAAATTCAACGACCGGCCCGATGCTTACGAGCGTGTTCATGTCAGCGTCTCCGTGGGATGGACGATGCTGCGCACATCCGCTTGGAGCATGAGCAGAACCGTAACAGGATCTATGGCGTGGTAGCGTTTGGCGAGCGGGATGGGCCACCAGCCGCAGTGACGAAGCGAGTCGGCGATCGAGGCCGAGCAGATCAGTTTACGCGGATCATGCAGGCCGCCGTTGAACGTCGCGAACCCCAGAATGGCCTTCATGTCGTATTGCCAGCCGATGCGATATTCGAGGAAGGCCACCCAATGGGCGTACATTTCCGGCGTCATTTGAGATCGACGAAGATTTGTAACGTGTCCTCTGGCGCGTAGTCGCCGGGAAGGCGTTGCACGCCGCCTTGGGTCAGCGCCGCGATGATCGTGCCATCGGCCATCACCGCTTCGACGTGGCTCACCGCGGCCATATTGTCGAAGCGGATCAAGCGCGAAAAAAAGTCATCCTTCGTTGTCACGAAGCGAATTCTTGCGGTGTTCGCGGGCGGAACGGGAACGATCAGCTCCTACTTGATCGGCGAAGCAGCGAGAGCCGCGAGCGAAGTTGCGCCCGTCAGGATCCCCGAGACGAGATCCTTCGCGGAGATGAGCTGGAAATTCGCGAGTGAGGAGCAACCGGCGACGATTGGCGAATTGGGCGACAGCGCGATTTCAAGATCCGTGATGATCTCGATATCCACGGCGAGGTGAATTTTCGGCATATCGCTAGCCACCGGGAGCGCCTGAACCTGCGCGACGAAGGCCTGAATTGGCGTCCAGCAAGCCGCCGTTATCGTATTTCCGGCGGCCTTGGCGACAGTCTGAGCCGCGGCCAAATCCGCGGCGGCGTCGCTCGTGACCCAAGCGCGAACCTTGTCGACCATTTGGTCAGGTGACTGGAGGCCGGTCTCGTTGAGGCCGAGCGGATCGAACGGCAGCGGGATCGGGAGCTTCGAAGTCGTCGCGGCGGCATCGCCATTCAAACCGAGCGGGTCGATCGGGAGCGGCAGCGGCAATTTCGCTTTCGAGGCGGCAAAGGAAGGCGACGCACAAACCAGAGCGGCGCAACAAATGGCGACAATCAAGCGAAATCCACGCATCGTTTTGGTTCCTTTCGTGAGGGGAAGAGCACGCGCGAGTCTCATGCGGCGACTCCCAAAAATTGCTCTCGCTCGGCTTCGCGGCGACCCTTCAACTCTGATGGGTGATCCCACATCAGGAAGGCATTCGCCGCGGCCTCTAAATTGCCGGCATTGATCATGTGGACGACGGTCGATCCGACGAAGCCATGCGCGCCGATGTTGAAGGCAAGCGAAACGCAAGCGTCGAACTGATCTTGGCTGATGCTAACGCGGATCGCCCGATTGACTGCGGCGATTTCCGGCGCGAGATCGGTATGGAGGATTCGCATTTCCTCGTCGGGAGTGATGGTCATCCCGGCATGAACCGATGGCGGACTCGCGCGGCCCGTATGGCCGACGCCGATGGTCCAAATCCCGCGGCTGTCGCGATAGGCCTGGAGCCGCGATCCCTCGCGGGCGATCAAGGCCTGCAAGCCCTTTTCGGAAATGTCCATTATTTCACCTATTAAGGCTTATCGCCTTCGAGGATGTGCCAAGCCGGCGTCACAACGTCGACCGTGTAGACGACGCCGATTCGATCCTTGATCAGTTTGATTTCGTCGATCTTCAGAGGCTCTTCCGGGTGGGCGAAAATATTCCGCGCCAGTTCGCCGCGACGAACTTTCTCGGTGCCGGCCAAAGTCTCATCACCCCGTGTCGCGATCAGCAATGCGTTGATCGCAACATCGCCCAACGTGATGAGCTTGCCCTCGACGCCAGGAATCGGCTTATTCGTCGTGGGATCGATCGGCGCGGGCTCGCGCAACTCGTCGCCGCGCGCGCCATGCAGCACGGCCTGGAACGGAATAACGCGGCCATCACCATCGGCGAATGCTGGTAATGACAGGGTCAAAGAGGATGCGATCGTCATGCCGGATAGAAGGGTTGCAATTTTCATTTTGTACTCTTTCATTTGTGGAGATTGCCCAATGTGGATCTCAGGAATTCTGTATCTGGGGCAGCCTCTTGCCGTTTTGCCTCAGCGGCGGCGCGTCCCTTCCCGGCATCTATCGCGCTGATGATGTCGGCGCACTGCTCATAGCCAGGGTCATAGACAAATCCCTTGAAGGCATTCGTCTTGCCATGACGGACGCACAGCTCGTATGCCTTTTCGAGATCGTCATCTGCAGCCACAGCCATCGTTGAAAGACCTAAGCCAAGCACGCATGCAATAAAGGTTGTTTTGATCATGATTGATCCCTTTGATCAGTAAGATGGGATGAAGTGTTTGGCGCCGGTCGTGTCCAGAACCGTCAACCATTCTTTGATGGTCGTGCTGGCGCCGGTCGGTCCAAGGGACGTTATCGTCGTCGCTACAGTTCCATTTGCGGTGAAACTGGCGGCTGAAAGCTCAAGCGGGCTCAGTAAATCAATGACGCCCGTCCCCTTGGCTCCAATCTCCAGGGTGACGTTGGCGTCGCCGCCAAAGCCCTGAGGCTCAAGGATAATGGGCGCGCCCGCTGCCGACGGCAGAAACTCAAACCCGTTGACGTCGATATTGCTCGTCGGAATTATTAGATTGATTCCGCCGCCGCCATTTTGGATGATTAATCCGTTATCGCCGATCGTGATATCTTGGACAGAAGCAGCGTTATCGACTTCGAATGATAAGAATGCGCCAATGAGGTCTACAGTGCAGTTGGCGGGATAGGACGCGGTGTTGTCGCAATATTGCTGCTTGAATCGTGAGCCGCGTGGGAACTGCATGAGCGTTCCGCTTTGCCCCGGCGTCATACCGTCATTGCCCTGCAGCGCGTTGTATCCGGCAAAAATACCCTTCAGGAAAGTCGCGCCGTTGTTTTGAATACCTAGGGCTGCTCCAGCCGGTTGCGGAAGCGCGTCATACAGTCCCGTCTGCACATTGAGGCAAATTTGCCCCGGCACCGTCAGGCATCCGCCACCACTCAGCAGCCTGAGTCCCGCGCTCCCGTGCCCGCTAGCAAACTCTAGATTGTACGAATCAAACCCGACCGATCCACTTGTCCTAAAGTCCGTGATATTCCACTCGCCAACCGAGCAGCTCGCGGCGCCCGGATAGATCCGGCACTCGCCGTATTGAGCAAATGCTGCATTCAGAGCGCTCGGTTTGTCATTAAAGCCGAAGAAAATCGCACCAAACGCCGAGCCGGTCGTATCCAGGGTCCTACCCGCACCGGTCACTCCGACACCCGAAGGGCCAGACTCCGCTAGCACATTTCCCACATTGCCAAAGGCGTATTTGCCCCCGGAAAATGGATTAGAGCCAAGAAAATCCCCCGTCGAGGGCACAAACGCAGTGAGCTGCCCTTGAACAAACAGCGTGCCGGCGGCGACCGCCGCTCCGTTGATCGTTGGAGACGAAATCGTCGGAGATGAGATCTGCGGCGAAGGAATAGAAAATCCGCTCGGCAACGCTGTGATCGAGACGACATTGCCAGTTGATTCAGTCGGGTTGCCGAGAAGGCTATTCGCAGGGATTTGGCTGAGAAGGCCTAAAGGTAGGACGTTCGATCCGGTAATTGTCGGAGAAGGTATAATTAAACCACTCGGGAGCGTCTCACATGCTTGGACATCTCCTATCGCGCGGGTTGCATTGCAGAGAACGCTATTTGGATCAATTTGCGGAAGCTGCGAGAAAGAAAGTTGGCTAGGACCAATCATGGTAGCGGTTGAAACCGCCATGTTGGTCAAAATATCCCGTACGATAGCGGGCGTAATCTGACCGCTGTTGTTGTCGATCACCTCGCCATTAATAAGAGCGAGGATCTCAGACAGCGTCGACGGCGGCGGTGGCGGCGTCTGCGCCCAAGCAGCCGCGATTGAGCCGAGCGCGAGCGCGCCGGCGAGCAAGAATCTCTTCATCTGGAAATTCCCTCAGGTCTTAATGATAAACATCCAGGCGATGTTCTTCACGCGGGTTTCGGGGGCGCCCCCGGTGATCGGATTTCCCGTCACCGTCGCCGGCGTATTGGTCAACGAATTAACAAAGGTCGCCGCCCCGGTTTCCGACCCATTTGAAATGCTCGATCCGCCGACTACGGGATTTTGATTCAGACCCTGCGTATGCGGTCCAACAGCATCAGCTTGGGTCGATCCAAAGATGCGACCTGGATCGACGCCGGCGCCGTCATCCCAGCCGCGCGGGACAAGGCCTCGCGCATCGGGAAGATTAAATTCGCCCCCGATCCGCCATAGGTAAATCCAATCGCGGCAAAGAGCTGCGGAAACGCTGTTGTCGTCAGGCTCGCGCCATTGCATTCCATCCAGCCGACAGGAACAGCCTGCATGGCCTGCATCTTGATGACGCCAGGCGCTTCGACCGGCGCTGGATTCAGCAAATTCCACTGGTTCGCCGTTGCATCGTAAATCAGTAGGCCCCAGAAGCCAGCGCCGGGAATGCTCCCCACTCGGAGTGGCTGTCCGCCCAATTGCGTGATTGCTATCGCGGGATTGGTATCTGCGGCCAATGTCGGAGTCGTCGTGGTATTTGCCGCTGTGAAGCGGAGAAGGATTTGCGTCCCGTTGATAAGGGGATTCGCCATTGCTGGAGCGAAGGTCGCCGTGATCACGTCGCTCGTTCCTGCGACGGTCCCCAAAACGGCAGCCGAATTACGGAGCTGCGTAAGTAAAAACCCAAAGCTGACCGCGTCGCCTGGGTTGACTGCCGACGCCAAGTCTTGAAGCGGGAAGCCTCCCATGTTGATGGGCGCCGTCGCCGGCGCCTGCCCATCGCGGGTCATACAATCCGAGAGGCCCTGAGCGATGTCTCCGTCCTGCGAATTTTGATCTTCCGCCGTCGCGGGGGTGTTGTCGACGAAGGTGATCAGCGGGGAGAAAACGCCCGATCCGTTGAAAGGCATGGTCAGATTCCATAAAAAAAGCCGCCCTTGCAAGGCGGCTGTTTTGTTGAGCGAGTAATCGGACTCGGCATAGTTCACGACTCAGGGTAGCCTTAGCCTCCGCCGGACATCCCCGGCAGGAGGTAGGCCATGAAGAGATACATTTGCGTCACGATTTTTGCGCTTATGACTTCTGCGGCAAGCGCGCAGATGGTTGCCCCGGACCTAGTACCAGGAACTATTACTTTGGTTGATCGGGGTCACGGAAAGTACGATGTCACTCAATCTCTCGTATTTGCGGGCGAAACGCATATGAACGTTTTGTCGGTATGCCAAATGCAAACTTCCGTCACCATTTTCGATACGACAGAAGAGCAGGCAAAAACTCAATTTCTTCCCAAGCTCATCTCAAATATCAAAGATTCGATGGATTGTTTGCAGCAAGTTAAGGAGCATCTAGAGAAGATACGGTCGGAAAGGGATCACTGATCCTGCGGCAGAAGGTCGAAGCCTTCATCGCCCGTCCTACAATACAGGTAGGCCGACGAAGCACCCATTGCTGGTGCGATAATCAAGCGCTCCCCAGCGGGACAGACGACTGTGACATGGTCGTTTCTCGTCCCATCTAGTGGCACTTCAGGAAAATGATCGTTTGCATAGTTGGCCCCAACTGCCGGACAGACGATTCCAATGAATGCGAAAGCACTCACGATTAAAGCGCGCATTTGAATCTCTTCCCATTAAGAAAGCCACCCTCACGGGTGGCTATTTGGACTTTTGATATTCAGGCGTATTATTCGGCGCATTGCCGGCCGAGGTATTTTTCCATGCAAAAATTCGTTATCGCCGTCATGGCCTGCCCCCATGGGGTGATCCAGTTTGAATGTTAGTGCATTGTCGGCCCTGGCGCTATTGCTGGCGTGGCGGGCGAAGCTGGTCCGGATTGCGAAGCCGGCCATTGCAGGGTCTCCGGGGCTGGCGGCTTGTAGCCCAGCGATGAGTGCGGGCGCACGGTGTTGTAGTGGCGTCGCCATCGCTCAATGACGACCTTCGCCTCCTTGAGAGTGTAGAAGATTTCACCATTCAAAAGCTCGTCGCGCAGCTTCGAGTTGAAGCTCTCGCAATAGCCGTTCTCCCAGGGACTGCCCGGCATGATGTAGGCGGTCTTCGCGCCGACGGCGGCAATCCAGTCACGCAACGCCTTGGCGATGAACTCCGGGCCGTTGTCGGAACGAATGTGGATCGGAACCCCTCGCAAGATGAAGAGGTCCGAGAGAACGTCGATGACGTCCGCTGCCTTCAGCTGCCGGTTAATCCTGATCGCGATGCATTCGCGGGTAAATTCGTCGATGATATTCAGCATGCGATATTTCCTGCCATCATGAGTGCGGTCCTCGACGAAGTCATAGGACCAGACGTGGTTGGGGCATTGCGGGCGCAGCCGGACGCACGAGCCGTCATTGAGCCAGAGACGCCCGCGCTTGGGTTGTCTGGCCGGAACTTTCAGCCCCTCGCGTCGCCAGATCCGCTCGACCCGTTTGACGTTGACCTTCCAGCCTCGCTCCCACAACATCGCCGTGATGCGGCGGTAGCCATAGCGGCCGTACTGGATGGCGAGCGCCGTGATGTCGGCGATCAATGCCGCTTCGTCATCGGGCTTGGTCGGAACCTTGCGCTGCGTGGAGCGATGCTGACCGAGAACCCGGCAAGCGAACCGCTCGGAAACGCCATGTTCGGCGATCACATGCTCCACGCAGGCGCGACGACGCGCGGAGCTCAGAAGTTTCCCGAGGCAGCCTCTTTCAGGATCAGCTTCTCAAGCGTCAAATCGGACACCGCTCGACGGAGCCGCGTATTCTCCGCCTCCAGCTCCTTCAGCCGCTTCACCTGATCGCCCTTCAGGCCGCCGTATTCCGACCGCCATCGATAGTATGTAACTTCCGTCACCCCTATCGAGCGGATCGCCTCCGCGACCGGTCGCCCTTGCGCGCTAAGCACTTCGACTTGCCGTAGCTTCGCGACGATCTCTTCCGCCTTGTGTCTTTTCCTCGGCATTGCGCAGTCCTCCATCAGGCTCATAAGCCCATACTTCACGGAGGATCACTTTTCAGGGGGCAGACCAATCGCGCCTTGGCCCCCGATTACCCCGGCCCATTTCCGGGTTAGCATTCGAGCCGATAGGCCTCGTTATAACGTAGCGTAACGTTTAGCTCGTTTGCGACGAAAAGTAAATTTGAATCAATGGGTTGGCAGTTATTTACGGCTAAAGCGTTAGGGATCGTTATGCGTCCTTGACTAACGCGGCCATAGCGCATCTGCTAAGCTGAAGGGGAGCCGTGTTTAGAAGGACTGCGTCATGCTGCGACACGCATTTCTGCGCGTTTGCGCCGCCGTCCCGACCTTACTGATCATCATCGCTCTGGCGTTCCTCTTGATGCGGCTCGCGCCAGGCGGCCCATTTGATTCCGAGCGGGCGCTCGACCCCGACATTGCGCGAAACCTCCGGCGAATCTATCGGCTCGACCTGCCCCTCATTCAGCAATTCTGGGTCTATCTGCAAAGCCTCATGCGCGGCGATCTTGGCCCGAGCTTTCATTGGCGCGATTTCTCCGTCAACGAACTCTTCGCCCATGCCCTGCCGATTTCGATGCGGCTCGGCGGCGAGGCCATGCTGCTCGCTCTCATCGTCGGGGGAGTTTTGGGCATCGCTGGCGCCGCCTCGCGGCGCGGGCCCGGCGCATGGGCTGTCGATGGCGCCGCGCTGCTCGGCGTCGTGTTGCCGCCTTTGGTGGTCGCGCCTCTCTTGCAGCTTGGCTTTGGCTTGAGCTTGCATGCCCTGCCGGTCGGCGGCTGGAACGACGGCGCGTGGCCCAATCAAATCCTGCCGGTCGCAACTCTCGCCCTGCCGCAAATCGCCGTGGTCGCGCGGCTGATGCAGGCGGTGCTGCGCGATGTTCTGGCGGAGCCGCATATTCGCACCTTGCGCGCCTTTGGCCTGCCGGCGCGCCATATTTACGCGCATGCGCTGCGCGCCGCGATCCTGCCTGTCCTTTCATATCTTGGCCTTGCCGCCGCCAATATCCTGACCGGCTCGGTGATTGTCGAAACCATTTTCGGCATTCCCGGCATGGGCCGCTATTTCGTCGATGGCGCTCTTGGCCGCGATTATCCGCTGGTGATGGGGACGGTCGTCGTGGTGGCGGCGCTGGTGATCCTCTTCAACCTCATCGTCGATTTGACCCACGCCTGGCTCGATCCGCGATTGGCGGATCATGGGCGCGTTCAATGAGCGGCGCTGCGCCGGAAATCTTAGGCGCCGCCTGGGCGCGGCCGAAATCTCTGCGCGTCAGCCTCGCCATTCTCGCGTTGATCGCGCTCGCCTGCATCATTGGGCCGCTTGTTTCGCCCCATCCCTATGATCGCGTCTATCGCGACTATGTTCTTGTCCCGCCATCATCCGCGGCGCACCCTAAAGCGGACGAACTCGATGCGGCGCTTCAGGATGCTGTCCGGCGCATGTCGGCGCAGGTCGAGATCTCGGAGCGGCGCGGCGAAGCGCTCAACGTCACGCTCGTGAGCGAGAAACAGATCGACGCGCGGGCGTTGCGGGCCTTTGAGCGCTCGGATGTTTTCGGGATGCCCCGCATCGTCGAAACGCAGGAGGAGGGTCGTCGCCTGCGCATTGAGCTTCCATTGAAGCGCAATGTTTTCCTGTTCGGCGCCGACGCCAATGGGCGCGATCTTTTGACCCGCACCCTCATCGCCGGCCGCGTGTCGCTTGCGGTCGGCCTGCTCGCCTCCTTCGTCGCCCTCATTATTGGCGTCGCTTATGGCGCGGTCGCGGGCTATGCAGGCGGGCGCGTCGACGCCATGATGATGCGCCTCGTCGAGATTATTTACGCGCTTCCCTTCATCTTTTTTGTGATTGTCCTGGTGATGGTTTTCGGCCGCCACTTTGCGCTGATCTTCCTGGCGATCGGCGCGGTCGAATGGCTCGATATGGCGAGGATCGTGCGGGGACAGACCTTGTCGCTTAAGCGCCGGGATTTTGTAGGCGCCGCCGAAGCCCTCGGGGCCAGCGCTCCGGCGATCATCTGGCGCCACATCATTCCGAACGCGGCCGGTCCGATCATCGCCTATCTCACGTTGCTGGTTCCCCGCGTCATTCTGCTCGAGAGCTTCGTCTCTTTCCTAGGTCTTGGCGTGCAAGAGCCTTTGGCGAGCTGGGGAGTCCTGATCGCCGACGGCGCTCGCAACATCCAGGGCTCGATTCATCTGCTGATTCTTCCGGCTGCCTTTCTCGGGCTGACGCTTGGCGCGCTGCAAAGCCTCGGTCAGGCGCTTGGCCAAAAGTTTGCCGGCTCCTCGGACAAAGGAAGCGGCTGAATGGAGCACAAGCATGCGATCCTCGATTTTCGCGATCTCTGCGTCTCTTATGGGCCGACGGCTGTCGTCAAAAATGTGAGTTTCGCTTTGGCGCGAGGCGAGGTCGCAGCCATCGTCGGCGAGTCGGGTTCCGGAAAGAGCCAGACCGCGCTCGCCGCGTTAAAATTGCTGGGGAGCGGGGCGACGGCGACGGGGGCGGTCGCTTTTGAGGGGATGAACCTTCTCACTCTTTCCGAGCGGCGGCTCAACATTATCAGAGGGCGCCGCATCGCCATGGTGTTTCAGGAGCCGATGTCGGCGCTCGACCCCTTGTTCACGGTCGGCGCGCAGATCAGCGCGATTCTTCGTCTTCAGGCAGGTTTTTCGCGTGCTGCGGCGACGGCCAGGGCCTAGGAACTCCTTGAGCTGGTTGGCATCTCCGAGCCGTGGCGGAGAATTCACGCCTATCCGCACGAATTGTCCGGCGGTCAGCGCCAGCGCGTCGCCATCGCCATGGCGATCTCCTGCAGCCCCGACGTACTGATCGCCGATGAGCCGACGACGGCGCTCGATGTAACGGTCGCCGCGCGCATTCTCGATCTGCTCGCCGAGCTTAAGCAAAGGCTAGGGATGGCGATGATTTTCATCAGCCATGATCTTGGCCTTGTGCGCCGTTTCGCCGACGCCATCCATGTCATGGCGGCGGGCGAGATCGTTGAGAGCAGACCGGCCGCGGAGATTTTATCGCGGCCGCGACATGGCGCGACGCAACGACTGCTCGCCAGCGCGCCGCGACTTCCGCGACCCGAGGGGCCGGCTCCTGAGATACTCACCGCGAGAAACATCAATGTCCGCTTTCCGTTGCGCAGCGGCTGGTTTGCGGCAAAGCGCGAAATCAAGGCGGTCGATGACGTCAGCCTGACTCTGCGCCAAGGCCGCACCTTCGGCGTCGTCGGTGAATCCGGTTCAGGCAAATCGACCCTCGGCCGGGCCCTCCTAAAACTTGCTCCCGCGAGCGGAGCGATTCGTTTTGAGGATCGCGATCTCGCAAAGCTCGACGCCGCGGCGATGCGCGCCCTGCGGCGCTCGCTGCAACCGGTGTTCCAAGATCCGTATTCCTCCCTGTCGCCGCGCATGCGCATCGGGGACATTATCGGCGAGGGATTGCTCGTGCATGAACCGGCGATGTCGCGGGAGGAGCGCGAGGAGCGCGTCGCCGCGGCCTTGGCGGAAGTTCGGCTCGATCCAAAGCTGCGCAATCGCCTTCCGCAGGCGCTTTCCGGGGGCCAAAGGCAGCGCATAGCCATCGCGCGGGCGATGATCCTTAAGCCGCGCCTTGTCGTGCTCGATGAGCCGACTTCGGCGCTCGACCGCTCCGTGCAGCACGAAATACCGGCGCTGCTCGAGACTTTGCAGGCGGCGCATGGGCTGACTTATGTCCTGATCAGCCACGGCCTCGCCGTGGTCGGCGCTATGGCCGATGAAATCGCGGTCATGAAAGACGGCCGCATCATTGAGCGCGGATCGGCGGATGAGATCATGGAAAATCCGCGCGAGGCCTATACGCAGGCGCTCATCGCGGCGGCGTTTCGCACCGGGGATGCGTGAGGAGGGGGCGCAAATTACGTCGATGCGGCATGGGCGAGGCCGCGCCGATGTGCTATGCAATCGCCTTGTGCGACAGGCGGTCTCCAAGGCGTAAGCACGGCTTATCTTGCGACGAGCGCAGCTTTTCCCTCAACATCCAACGACAGGGTGGGACATGCTTTTTGACGGTCAGACCATCAAGGTTGAAGAGCTCGGCGAGGGGATCGTCGAGCTGCGCTTCGAGCGCGGGGCGGAAGCGGTCAACAAGCTCGACCGTTTAACCTTCAGTGAGTTGCGCCGCGCCATTGACGTCATCGCCGCAGCGCCTGGAATTAAGGGCGCTCTGATCACAAGCGCCAAGGACGCCTTCATCGTCGGCGCCGATATTTTCGAGTTCAGCCATATCTTCCGCCTCGAGCCCGCGGAGGTCGCCGCGTTTGTCGGGAGCAATAGCTCGATAATAACGGCGCTGAATGATTTGCCGATTCCAACGGTCGCCGCGATCAATGGCTTGGCTCTCGGCGGCGGACTCGAGGTCGCCCTCGCCGCCGACTACCGGGTCATGTCAAATACAGCGAAGATCGGCTTTCCAGAGATCCACCTTGGCATTTTCCCGGGATATGGCGGCAGCGTTCGCCTGCCGCGCCTGATTGGCCTTGCGGAAAGCGCGCTATGGATTATTTCGGGCGCGCAGCAGGGAGCCGAGACGGCGCTGGCCCTTGGCGCCGTCGATGCCGTCGTTGCGCCGCAGGAGCTGCGCAAGGCTGCGATCGGCGCGCTTCAACAGGCGATTGCAAATCCCGATGAGTGGCGAGAGCGTCGCCGCGAATCGAAGGAAGGACTCGGCCTCACGCAGGAGGAGGTTCAGGATCTTCTCACCGGGGACGAAGTGACGGCGGCCAAAAGCTTGCCGAATTTCCCTGCGGCGCATGACGCCATCGCATTGCTGGTAGCCACCGCCGGCCTCGAGCGCGACGAGGCGCTGGCCTTGGAAACGGCGGCCTTCGCCAAGACGGCGAAGACGCAGGCCGCCGCCTCGCTGGTCACGATCTTCATCAATGAGCAGGCGGTGAAAAAGATCGCCAGACAATATGGGAAGACGGCGGCGCCGGTGCGCAAAGCCGCCGTCATCGGGGCGGGCGTCATGGGCGGCGGCATCGCTTATCAGAGCGCCTCGCGCGGCGTTCCGATCATCCTCAAGGATATTTCGGACAAGGCGCTCGAACTCGGAATGTCGGAGGCGAAAAAGCTTCTCGACAAACAGGTTGAGCAGGGCCGGCTGAAGCAGAATAAGGCTAATGCCATCATCGACGCGATCACGCCGAGCCTCGGTTTTGAAGGGTTCGACGCTGTCGATGTCGTCGTCGAGGCGATCGTTGAGAATCTCGCGGTGAAGACTGCGGTGCTGCGTGAGATCGAAGGGGCCGTCGGTGAGAAAACCATCCTCGCCTCGAATACGTCGTCCTTGCGGATCGGCGATCTGGCGCAGGGTCTACGGCGCCCGGAAAATTTCATTGGCATGCATTTTTTCAACCCCGTTCCCAAAATGTCGTTGGTCGAGGTGGTGCGCGGCCCCAAAACGTCGCAAGAGGCAGTCGCGACCATTGTCGGTTACGCGGCTGCGATGGGCAAGACGCCGATCGTCGTTGGCGATTGTCCCGGCTTCGTCGTCAATCGCGCGCTGACGCCCTATCTCATCGCCTTTTTGCGCCTCGTTCATGACGGAGTCGATTTCGAGAGCATCGATAGGGCCATGGAAGGCTTCGATTGGCCGATGGGGCCAGCCTATCTAACCGACGTCATTGGCCTCGATATCACGCATCACGTCATCGAAATCGTCTCCACCGGTTTCTCCGGGCGCATGGAGGCTCCGCCCAATTCGGCGATCAACATTTTGTTGGCCGACAAGCGCCTCGGTCAAAAGAATGGCCGCGGCTTCTATCGCTACGTCAATGATCTGAAGGGCCGGCCGCGCAAGGAGATTGATCCCGCGGTCGATGCGCTTCTCGCATCTGGGCGGCCGGGCGCAAAAGCTTCGATCAGCGAGGCCGAGATCATCGAGCGCATGATGCTGCCGCTGATTTTGGAGGCTGCGCGTTGCCTTGAAGAAGGCGTCGTCGCATCGCCGGGCGAGGCGGACATGTGCCTCATCCACGGGCTTGGGCTGCCGCGCTATCTCGGCGGCGCGTTGAAATACGCCGATTATCTTGGGCTCAAGAACGTTGTCGAGCGCGCCGCCAAATGGGAGAGGCTTGGCGCGATCTATCATCCGAGCGAAAAATTCCTGGCGATGGCCGCAAAGGGCGAGGCTTTCTATCCGGGGTGAGGTTGGCAATCTCGATTCGCGTCACACCTCGCGTCGCATTAAGTGCGGCATTGTCTATCTCGACCGTCCGCGCAGAAACCGTGTGCACGGTCGTCGCCGACGCCGCTGACGGAAAGTCCTAACGTCCGCTTGGGGGCTCCATCCGAGCGTCTGATCGGACTGACCTAATGCGCCTCGTCCCAGTTCTGCGCGGCCTTGGCGTCGACCTGCAAGGGGACGGAGAGCTGCAACACAGGATGCGGCGCCTCGACCATTACCCTGCGCACCACTGCGATAGTCGCCTCGACTTCAGCATCGGGAACCTCGAACACAAGCTCGTCGTGAACCTGCAACAGCATTTGCGCCGAAAGCTTCGCCCGCTCCAGCGCCGCATCCATCCGCACCATCGCGCGGCGGATGATGTCGGCGGCCGAGCCCTGGATTGGGGCGTTGATCGCGGCGCGCTCGTTGAAAGCGCGCTCCGAAGGATTTGAGGCGGTAATGCGCGGATAGTGGCATTTGCGGCCGAAAATCGTCGTGACATAGCCGTTTTCTCGCGCGGTCTTCTTTGTTGCGTCCATATAGGCGCGAATGTTGGGAAAGCGCTCGAAATATCGTTTGATGTAAGCGCCGGCCTCCTCGCGCGGAATAGCCAGCTGATTGGCGAGGCCAAAGGCCGAGATGCCGTAGATGATGCCGAAATTGATCGCCTTGGCGCGGCGGCGCACATCGGAGGGCATGCCCTCGATCGCGACGCCAAACATTTCCGATGCGGTCATCGCATGAATGTCGAGACCCTCGGCGAAAGCCGCCTTCAACTGCGGGATATCGGCGATATGGGCGAGCAGCCGCAACTCGATCTGCGAATAATCCGCCGAAACGAGCTTGTGGCCCGGCGCGGCGATGAAAGCCTTGCGGATCTTGCGTCCCGCCTCGTTGCGCACCGGAATATTCTGCAAATTCGGATCAGAAGAGGAGAGCCGCCCGGTGGTCGTCGCCGCCAAGGCGTATGAGGTGTGCACGCGCCCCGTCGAGGGATTGACGAAACTGGGCAAGGCGTCGGTATAGGTCGATTTCAGTTTGGAGAGCTGGCGCCAATCAAGGATGCGCGCGGCGAGCTCATTGCCTTGTTCCGCGAGATCTTCGAGCACTCCGGCCGCTGTCGACCAGGCTCCCGTCGCGGTTTTTTTGGCGCCGGAGAGACCCATTTTGCCGTATAAAATGTCGCCCAGTTGTTTCGGCGAGCCAAGGTTGAAGCTTTGGCCGGCCAGCTCGAAAATCGCCGCTTCCAACCGCGCCATATCCTGCGCGAATTCGCCTGAGAGTCGCGAGAGAATGGCGCGATCGATGGAAATGCCGCGCCGCTCCATGCGCGTCAAAACCTCGATCATCGGGCGCTCCAGCGTCTCGTAGACGGAGGTCATATGTTCGGCCGGCAGGCGCGGCTTCAACACGCGCCAGAGCCGCAGAGCGACGTCGGCGTCTTCCGCCGAATATTCGGTCGCTTTGTCGATGGGGACGCGGGCGAATCCGACGAAGGTGCGCCCGGAGCCCGCGACCTCGCCGAATTGGATCGGCTTGTGCCCGAGGTATTTCTCGGAGAGGACGTCCATTCCGTGATCGGTGCGGCCGGCGTCGAGAACGTAGGAGATCAGCAGCGTGTCTTCCGCCGGCGAAACGTCGATGCCGCGTTGCGAAAAAATCAGCCGGTCGAATTTCATGTTCTGCGCGATCTTCAAGACATTGGGAGCCTCGAGCAGCGGCTTCGACCGCGCCAGAACCTCGGCAATCGGCAATTGGCCCGGCAAGACTTCGCCGCCGCCGAAAAGATCGCCTGCTCCTTCGCCCTTGTGGCGCAACGGAATGTAGCAAGCGCGGCCCGGCGTCGCGCACATGGATATGCCGATGAGATCGGCTTGCATGGCGTCGAGCGAGGAGGTCTCGGTGTCGATCGAGACGGCGCCGGCTTCGATCGCCTCCGCGATATAAGCCTCGAGCCGTTCGAAGCTTGTGATGGTCTCATAGCTTTTGATGTCGAATTTGTCCGCGCGCGCCGCCGCGGCCCGCGCGGCGGCGAGATTGCCAGGCCCTGTGGCGATGATTTTTTGCGGCGCTTGCTCGCCATAACGGGCGTTGCGCTTTGGACCTTGCACGACTGCGCTTTCGTTCGATGGGGGCGCCTCGGTGGCTTCGCTTGAGGCCGATAGCGCAACGCCGTTGCGGCCGCGCCAGCCGGCTTGCCCTGCGAAAGCGGGATCAGGCTCAATCAAGGCCGCCTCGATCGCGTAGGCCTCCGCCGCCCGCTTCGTGATGGTGGTGAATTCCAGCGCCTTGAAGAAGGCGACCAATGTTTTGCCTTCGGGAGCCGCAAGCATGAAATCGTCGAGCGGCGTCTCGAGCGGAACGTCGCAGACGAGGGAGACGAGCTGCTTTGAGGTTCTGATTAGCGCGACGCTCTCTGGATCGGTGAGAATTTCGCGGCGCTTTGGCTGTTTGATTTCGCCCGCACGGGCGAGCAGCGTGTCGAGGTCGCCATATTCGCTGATGAGCTGCGCTGCGGTCTTGAGACCTATGCCTCGCGCGCCGGGGACATTATCCGTCGAGTCTCCGGCCAGCGCCTGCACGTCGATCACTTTGTCGGGAGAGACGCCGAAATAGGTCAACACCTCCTCGACGCCAATGCGGCGCTCTTCGCGCGAGCCCTTCGCGCCGGCTTCCCCGGAGGCCGGATCATACATCGAGACTCCCGGCTCGATGAGCTGCATCAGATCCTTGTCGGCGGAGATGATCAAAACGTCGGCGCCGCGTTCGCGCGCGGCGCGGGCATAGGTGGCGATGAGATCGTCGGCCTCAAAGCGGTCCTGCTCGACGGGCAAAAGACCAAAGGCGCGCACGGCGGCTCGCATCAAGGGGAATTGCGGGATTAGATCTTCGGGCGGCTCGGACCGATTGCCTTTGTAGGGCGGATAGATCTCTTTGCGGAAAGAGTTCTCGGATTTATCGAAAATAATCGCGAGATGGGTCGGCTTGATCCCGGCCGCGCCCTCGCGCACGAATTGAAACAGTTTTGTGCAGAACAGCCGAACGGCTCCGGTCGGCAAGCCGTCGGAGCGATAATTATATTTTGCGTCCTGCCGGATCGACTGAAAATAGGCGCGAAATACGAAGGAGGATCCGTCGACCAGGAAAACATGGTCTCCCGCCTGGACGGGTTTTTGAGGAAACGACATGAGCGCGGCAATTTTCCCGATTGAAAGAGGCCGCCAGCATAGGCGCGCCGGACCGCGGATGCTACTGCATCGGGCGCGGCGGGCTCTAGAAGGCGAGGAGGCGGATAAAAAAGAGGCCGCAAAAAGTCTATGCAACTAAAAAATGGTTCGATCGTTATGGTTCACGGCGGGCGATGCGGCTGGCGTAGTTTGCATGGGCGCCTCAGCAATTTTGTAATATATCGTTACCTTTGTGAAATGTATGTCAGCGCTCTTTATGCTTCTTTCTCAGCCCATTCCTTCCTCCGCGAGGACGAGTTGTTTCAAAAAACTGTTATATAATTCGTTATCGACATTGCTTCGCTCCGGTTCGCAGGTTCGACCGCAGCCGCAGACCATTTCCTGAAAAATGTTGGTGAAGTTGCTCAAGGACATGGATTTCGAGGCAATTTTCAAGAACCTTCCCACTCCCTCTATGGTGATGGACGTGAATTTCGTGATCGTCGCCATGAACGAAGCCTATTTGAGGGTGATGTCGCGGGATCGGGAAAGCCTTATTGGCGTCGAGGTCTTCACCGCATTTCCCGCTGAAGGCGAAAGTCGCAGGATGTTGCAGGAGTCGTTCGAGCGCGTCCGCGACAAAGCCGTCGTTGACGTGATTCCCGTGCTGCCATACGCCATTCCCGGTAAGGACGGGTTCGAGCAGCGATCCTGGAGCTATACCCACGCGCCGATTCTCGGCGAGGACGGAAAGGTCGCCTTTGTGCTCCAGAATGCGCAAGACATCTCAAATCTGTCGCAGACGCGTCAATTGCTTGATTTGCCAAAAGTCGAGACGCAGTCGCTCAAAGACGCGGTTTATCCCCGAATCGAAATGATTCAGGTCTTAAACCAGACGCTTTTGGCTACTGCGCATCATCTGCAACGTTTGTTCATGCAGGCGGCCAATTTCATGTGCGTTTTGCATGGGCCGGATCATGTGTTCGACATCGCGAACCTCGCTTTTCGCGAGCTGGTCGGCGATCGCGATCTCCTAGGCAAGGCCGCGTGCGAGGCTGTTCCCGAGCTTGAAAGCCAGAATTACATTCGAATTCTGGACGACGTCTTCAGCAGCGGCGAAGCCTTCGTCAGCCGCAAGATGCGGGTGCTTTTGCAAAGCAGCGAAGGCAAGATCGAAGAGCATTTTCTCGATATCGTTTGTCAGCCGATCCTCGGGGCCAAGGGCGAGGTCAGCGGGGTCTTCATCGAGGGGAGCGACGTCACGGATCATGTGCGGGCCGAGCAACGGCAGGCGCTTCTCATTCGCGAGTTGCACCATCGCGTCAGAAACACGCTGGCGACCGTGCAAGGGGTGATGAACACGACCGCAAAGAGCTCCGCGACCATCGAGGAATTCCAGGAAGCCTTCGCCGGGCGCATCGCTTCAATGGCGAAGACTCATGCGGTCATGACGGAGGAGCTGGATCAGTCAGTTTCATTCGCGCATTTGCTGAATCAGGAGCTCAGCCATTATTGCGACAATGGCGGCCTTCGCATTCACCTTGCCGGGCCGGCCGTCGATCTGCCGTCGCAGATCGCGGTTCCGCTTGGCATGGCCGTTCACGAACTCACCACCAACGCCGCCAAATACGGCGCATTGGCCGGAGAGGAAGGGCGAATCGACATCACATGGAGTCTGACCGACACTCCAAATGGCTCAGCGCTGCTGTGCGAATGGAATGAGACGGACGGTCCGACCGTCAAGCCGCCCTCGCGCGAGGGGTTCGGTTCGGTGCTGCTCAAGCGGGTGCTGTCGCAGCAGATCGGAGCCGAGGTGAAAGTCGCGTTCGAACCGGAAGGATTCCGGTTGCGGATGGTCGTCCCTCTGCGTTCAGACCGGTAGACGCAGCTTGCGGAGAGCCGCTGATCGTTGAAGTCGCGACGGGTTTGAGGGTTCGGCATAAGAAAGCAAGAGTCGTTGACGCGCGAGGTCGCCAGCGCCCGTCAACTTTTGTGCAACTGGACCGGCTAGAAGGCGACCGGCCCAGTGGGGTTAGGCTCGCTACTCGTGGTAGTGATGACCGTCCGGATGCCCTTCGCCTTCTTCGTGCGGGCCATTGCCATGCTCGTCGGCGTCTTCATCTTCGTCGTCATCGTTCGCGCCGGCAAAAGAATGAGCGGCGAGACCGTGCGGCTTGATGCCGTGCAAGAGGAAAGGCAGCCGATGTTTCTGCTCTTCTGCCAATGACGCGTAGAAAGGAGCGGCGGCGTCGGCGAGGGCTTTGAGCGTCTCGCCCTTCGCCAAATCGTTCTCGCTCAACCGACGCAGCCAAGCGACCGCATCGGCGGGGCGAGGCTCCGTGCGCATTTTCTCATGTCGCGCCTGGGCGCTCTTTGCGCCATTGCGCAACGCCGTTTCGACGGCCGGCCAGAGCTTTTCCTGATCGGGAGTCAACTGCAATCCAGCATGCAGTCCGGCGAGATGCGCGTCGAAGAAGGCCGCGCGGTCGGCGGGCGAGAAATGCTCATGCACAGCGCCGCCCGTGGGACCGCCCATCTGCATGGAGCCGCCCATCGGGCCGCCGTGTTTTTCCATGCCAGCGGGCGGGGATGGGGGGGCGCCTGGCGGCGGTTGTTGCGCGTCTGCATTGAACGCGGCCAAGGAGAGGCCGGAGCCGAGCAGCGCGATCATCAAAAGGTGCAAGCGCGAATTCATGGTGGTTCTCCAATGACAGCGGACGCCATAATAGCGATTGCGGACGGGCGTTTCCATCAAGCTTTAGCCCTTTCCGGTCTTGCAAATGATTTATTTTTCGCTTTTGACCGCCGGCCAACGGTATGGCGCGCAAATTCCGACGAATTCTTGACCGTCGAGGCCGCTTGGTTCTTCAAATCAATGCCTGCCGCGAGTCCGGCGATCATTTCAAGATGGCGACATCGCTTTAACTCGAGTTCAACTGCTCTCAGGCAAACCTCTTCAACCTTTTTTTATTGTCCGACAGGAGTGGATCAGCGCCATGGTCCAGATGAAGAAGATCAACGCCGAAGCCTTTGGCGACATTCTGGCTGGCCTCGAGACAACTGTCCCGGACCTCTCTTCGCCAAGTCCTGCGAGGATAGACGCTTCATGGGTAGAGTCTTTGCAGACCGCGGCGTCGTTAAGAAAAAGCACTCGCGAATCGAGCGAACGATCGATCGCGCCTGAACGAGCGTCAGACCCCGCGGAACCACTGCGGCGCAATCTTGGATCTATGGCATGGGGCTGGCGGAGCGGGATCAGCGCTCAGGCGTCGCCATCTGGCGATGATTACGCAGAGGATGTCCTGGGTCTTGCAGAGCAAGCCATCGCCAACGAGGCGCAGGATCCGGCGGAGTCGCTCGATCCGCAGCCGGTGCATGGCTTGCGGCGGCTGTTCAGCCAAATTCCCTGGCGCTGGTGGCGCGGCGAGGGGAGGCTCGCGACAGCGGATGAGGAGCCGGACGCCGCGCCAAAGTTGCTTGCGCCACGAACCGAAGACGAGCAGATTGCCGAGGAGCTTGGGTTGCGCGCCGATCTCGCCATCGGCGATCTCAAGCGCATCCGGCGCGACTTCGCCAAGAAAAATCACCCGGACCGCTTTGAGCCCGCGCAGCGAGTCGCCGCCGCCCGCCGCATGAGCGTCGCCAATATGCTGATCGACCAGCGTTTGAAGAGAAAGCGCTCCGGGAATTAGGCTTTGCGGCAAGTGGCGTGACTGCGGGCTTGCCGCAGTCTCCATCCTGCGTTGAAATAGAGGCGCACAATTTTACCGCTAGAATTCAGGATGGCGCCTGTTTGACGCGAGCTTCCCACGAGCCTCCCTGATGACGCATGTCGCGACGCTTGTTTGCAATCAGGCTGCTCCGATCCTGACCGAGGGACTTTTGCGGCAGGCTGCGTCTGCATTGCCGCGGCCTCAGGGGACGCGATGGCTCGATGCAGGCGTCGCCGCCGATATTGTTTTCATACCTGCTGAAGGAACCGACGCCGCCGCCTTGACCGAGGAGGTTCGCGCCGCATTGGGGCGGGCCGAGGTCGACGTCATAATCCAGGAGGCGAGGGGGCGGCGTAAGAAGCTGCTGATCTCGGACATGGACTCGACCGTGATCGGCCAGGAATGCATCGACGAACTCGCAGCGGAAATCGGCTTGAGGCGGCATGTCGCCGCAATCACCGAACGCGCGATGCGTGGCGAGATCGCTTTCGAGCCGGCGTTGCGCGAGCGCGTCGCCCTCCTCAGAGGCTTGCATCCTGATATTGTGTTGCGGGTGATGAGCAGGACGATCACATTGACTCCAGGGGCCCGCAGTCTGGTTCAGACCATGCGCAGCCATGGCGCCCACACGGCGCTGGTCTCGGGCGGCTTCACGGTCTTCACGAAACTTATTGCAGACCGGATCGGTTTTAACGAGGACTACGCCAATCAACTGGCGCTCGATGCGGACGGATGTTTTAGCGGCGATATCCTCGAGCCGATTCTTGGGCGGGAAGCCAAGCGCGCGACTTTACGGCAATTGCGTTTGGAGCATGGTCTGTCGATTGATGAAACAATGGCTGTGGGCGATGGCGCCAATGATCTTGCGATGTTGCGCGAGGCGGGTCTTGGCGTTGCGTTTCGCGGCAAGCCGGCGGTCGCGGCCGCCATGCGCGCGCGCGTCGACTATGCCGATCTCACCGCATTGCTGTACGCGCAAGGATATCGCCGCGATGAATTTGTCGAAGCGCGGGACGACATGCTGCTCGAAGCTAATTTGATCGACGGCGTCATTGACGCCGTCGAAGGTCGGAGTCCGGGCTTTATGCGCTGATGCTAGCGCCTGCCGTCGTGTCCGCCGCCGCGATGCACGCCGCCATGCACGCCGCCGCGGCCGCCATGCCAACCGGCACCGCCGGGACGACGACCATTATTCCAGCCGGGACGATTGTTCCAGCCACGCCAGCCTTGGGGTCCGCCCCAGCCCAAACCGCGCCGGAAGGCGAAGCCGCACCAATACCAGCCGGGTCCCTGCCAACCATTGCCGTACCAGCAATAATTACGTCCGCCAAAGGCGAACTGAGCCTGTTCGAGCGGAAGCTCATTGTGGGCCAGCCCTTCGAGACTGGCGACGGGCGCCGCGGCGGCCGCCATCGCTCCGCCTGTCGCAGCTTCAGCCGCCATGAATGCGACCGCCGCTGTTATTGAGATCAATCGACGCATAAAATTCTCCTTGATGGTCTCCGCCCGAACGTTTCGTCGGAGACGCCAACTCATTTGCAAAAAAAAAGCGGCGAAAGATCGCCGCTGTCTTTTTAATTTTGCGGCGGAGGCTCCAGAGACTGAGCCCGCCGCCGATGTATTTAACGTGAGAACCAATTGCTCGAAGCCTGGAGGCCTCGAGCCGCAACTTGATTCGCTGGCGCTATCGGCGACCGCCGTGGAAACCGCCACCGCCATGGAAGCCGCCACCGTGGAAGCCGCCGCCATGCCAGCCGCCACCACCGCCATGCCAGCCGCCACCACCGCCATGCCAGCCGCCGCCACGCCAGCCGCCGCCACGCCAGCCGGCGCCGCCGCCCCAACCGCGCCAACCGTAGCCGCCGCCCCAGCCTAAGCCCGGACGCCACGCATAGCCGCACCAATACCAGCCGGGTCCCTGCCACGCATTGCCGTACCAGCAATAATTGCGTCCGCCCCAAAAATATTGCGCTTGCTCGAGGGGAAGAGCGCTATGGGCTACCGCATCCAAATCGGCGTTTGCCGCCGGCGCCGCCATGGCACCGCCGCCTAAGGCCTCGGCGGCCATGAATGCGACTGCTGCGGCTGTGGTCATCAATCGACGCATATATGCTCCTCCTCGCAGATATTGAACCGGGACGCTTTATAGGCCGATTCAGGCGATTCTGTCAGGCGCCACGGTTATTTGATTAACGCTTCCTTTGCTTTTCGGTTCAGCTGCGCCCGGCCATCTTTCGCGCGCGCTTGGCGAGCGTGCGCAACCGCAGCGCGTTGAGCTTGATGAAGCCCGCCGCATCGCGATGATCATAAGCCACGGCTCCC
The DNA here is from genome assembly GCA_037200525.1 of Methylocella sp. Lineage (NCBI taxonomy): Bacteria > Pseudomonadati > Pseudomonadota > Alphaproteobacteria > Hyphomicrobiales > Beijerinckiaceae > Methylocella > Methylocella sp. Next base: position 748,775 of record JBBCGG010000001.1, read on the forward strand.
TCCTCGAACGTCACCAGATCCTGATCGTAGAGCGAATAGGGACTTGAGCGTCCGACGACGAAAGCCGAGCCTTTGTAAAGTTTCAAGCGCACGCGGCCCGTTACGAATTCCTGGCTTTTGTCGATCAGCGCCTGCAACATCTCGCGCTCCGGCGAAAACCAGAATCCGTTGTAGATGAGCTCGGCGTATTTGGGCGTCAGCTCGTCTTTCAGATGCGCCGCGCCGCGATCGAGGGTGATCGATTCGATGCCGCGATGCGCGGCATAAAGGATCGTGCCGCCTGGCGTTTCATACATGCCGCGGGACTTCATGCCGACAAAGCGATTTTCGACGAGATCGAGACGGCCGATGCCGTTGGCGCGGCCGAGCTCGTTCAGTTGCGCCAGCGCTGTCGCCGGCGACAATGCTTCGCCGTTGATCGCGACCGCGTCGCCCCGTTCGAAATCGATCTCGATGAAGGTCGGCTTGTCGGGCGCGTCCTCCGGATTGATTGTCCGCGAATAGACATAGTCAGGCACTTCCTGCGCTGGATCCTCCAGCACTTTCCCTTCGGAGGAGGCGTGCAGCAGATTGGCGTCGACCGAAAACGGCGCATCGCCGCGCTTGTCCTTGGCGATCGGTATTTGGTTCTGTTCGGCGAAAGCGAGCAAAGCTGTGCGCGAGGTCAAATCCCACTCCCGCCAGGGCGCGATAACCTTGATGTCGGGTTCGAGCGCGTAATAGGACAGCTCGAATCGCACCTGGTCATTGCCTTTGCCGGTGGCGCCGTGGGCGACTGCGTCGGCTCCCGTAAGCCTCGCGATCTCGATCTGCTTCTTGGCGATCAGCGGACGCGCTATCGACGTTCCGAGCAGATAGAGCCCCTCATACTGGGCGTTGGCGCGGAACATCGGGAAGACATACTCGCGGACGAATTCCTCGCGCAAATCTTCGATGAAGATATTCTGCGGCTTGACGCCAAGCAGGATCGCCTTGTCCCGCGCGGGAGAGATTTCCTCGCCCTGGCCAAGATCGGCGGTGAAGGTGACGACTTCGCAACCGTAAGTCGTCTGCAGCCATTTGAGGATGATCGACGTGTCGAGCCCTCCCGAATAGGCGAGAACGACTTTTTTGACGTCTGATCTTTGCTGCGGCATTGGGAACTCTTTGGGCGGTTACAGGGAAGACAAGGACGCGCGACTATAGTGGCGACGCACGTCGGCGCAAGTTGGCTTTGCCGCCTGACCACGATGCCGGATTGAATCCGGGCGCAAAACCGCCATCTTTGAAGGCGCAGGGACGACCTTGCGCTTTTCCGAAAATCGGTGGGGACGACCTTGCCATGAGCCCTGGGGTTCGTGATGCCGTCTGATTTTTATTCGCTTGCCGGCTTCGTCGGCGCTGCAATCGTCATCGCGGCGTTTTTCGCCAGTCAGCAAGGGATCGTCGGCTCGCGCGACCGTCGCTATCTCTTCGCCAATCTGCTTGGGGCGATTCTGATTCTCGTTTCGCTCTATTCGGAATGGAATTTTCCGGCGGCGCTCATCGAAGGATTCTGGGCGGCGATCAGCCTTTACGGCCTTGTGAAGCCAAAGTCGCGAACGGCGAGAAAACCTCAAACGATCAGAAATTAAAAGCGAACTGCAGCGCCCCCTGATGGCGGCGGACAGACCTGCATTCAAATCTTGGGAGAGGAGTCAGAGAATCGATTTCTTGACTGACAAGGTTGGCTGGCTTGGGTTTTTTGAAGCGCCGGTGTCTTAAGTTCGGACGCAGCAAACCGCCACCTTGACGCCATGCCGACGGAGGCTTATCCAGATAAGCGGGACACCCTTCCCCAACGAAGGGCGCCCATCTGTAAGGATGGCCATCATGATGACGACGATTCCCGCCGCGAAACCGGCGCGGCCAAATTTTTCCTGCGGCCCGACGGTCAAGCATCCGGGCTGGAGCCTCAAAAACCTCGAGAATGCGCCCTTTGGCCGCTCGCACCGCTCCGGCATCGGCAAATCCAAGCTGAAGCTCGCAATCGATCTCACCCGCGAAGTTTTGCAGGTCCCCGCCGACTATAGAATCGGGATCATCCCTGGTTCGGACACCGGCGCCGTCGAAGCCGCCTTGTGGTCGCTGCTTGGCCAGCGCGGGGTCGACGTGATCGCGTGGGAAGCCTTCAGCGAACATTGGGTCATTGACGTCGTAGAGCAGCTGCAACTGAAAAACACGCGCTCCATGGTGGCCGATTATGGCGAGATCGTCGATCTTTCGAGCCTTAACTTCGATAATGACGTCGTTTTCGCCTGGAACGGAACGACGGCGGGCGTCAGCGTCCAAAATGGCGATTTTATCCCGGCCGACCGTAAGGGCCTGACGATTTGCGATGCGACCTCCGCCGCTTTTGGCCAAAAGCTTGATTGGGCGAAGCTCGATGTCGTGACTTTCTCCTGGCAGAAAGTGCTCGGCGGCGAGGCTGCCCACGGGATGCTGATTCTCGGTCCGCGCGCGGTGGAGAGGCTGGAGACCTATACGCCAGCGTGGCCAATTCCCAAATTGTTTCGGCTGACCCACCAGGGCAAGTTGATAGAGAGCATTTTTGAAGGCGAGACGATCAATACGCCATCGATGCTCTGCGTCGAGGACTATATCGACGCCTTGAACTGGGCGAAATCGATCGGCGGCCTCGACGCGCTGACGAGGCGCGTCAGCGCCAATTCGAAAGCGCTCAGCGATTGGGTCGAGCGGACGCCTTGGATCGATTTCTTGGCGGCCGATCCGGCGATCAGATCAAATACCAGCATCTGCCTCAAGATCATCGACCCTGCCGTCGTCGCGCGCGGACGACGTGGCGAGGCGGAGTTTGCAAACGAGATGGTGAGCTTCCTCGCGGAGCAGGGCGCCGCTTATGACATCGGCTCTTATCGCGATGCGCCGCCTGGCCTGCGGATCTGGTGCGGCGCGACGGTGGACGCCAGCGACCTTACGGCGCTGACGCGTTGGCTTGACTATGCCTATGCAATGGTCAAAGGCGCTTTTATGGATGAAGCCGCCTGAAATTTTGATTTCGATCCAGTTTTACTAGTTTTACGGGCGTTCTCTCATGCATGAGAGAACGCCCGCAGCATTTTGGGCTGCATTCTCGCGCCTTCGATGGCGGATTGGCTTGAAAACGGCGTTCGAATAGGCGCATTAGATCGACTGTCATTGGAGAAGCCCGTGCCTCCGCGCGTCCTCGTTTCAGATCCTCTTTCGCCCGCAGCGATCGCCATTTTCAAAGCGCGGGGCATGGAGGTCGACTTTCAGCCAGATCTCGGCAAGGACAAGCACGGGCTCGCCGCCGCAATCGGCGCATTCGATGGACTGGCCATCCGCTCGCGGACAAAAGTCACCGCCAAAATCCTCGAGCGCGCAACCAATCTGAAGGTCATCGGCCGCGCCGGCATCGGCGTCGATAATGTCGATATTGCCGCCGCGACCGCCAAAGGCGTGATCGTGATGAACACGCCATTCGGCAATTCGATCACGACAGCCGAGCACGCGATTGGCCTGATGTTCGCGCTCGCCCGACATATCCCTGCCGCCGATGCATCCCTTAGGGCCGGAAAATGGGAGGAAAGCAGCTTTCTGGGCGTCGAGATCACCGGCAAGGTCCTCGGCGTGATCGGCTGCGGCAATGTCGGTTCGATCGTCGCCGATCGCGCTATTGGCCTCCGCATGCGGGTCATCGCATTCGATCCCTTCTTGTCGCCGGAACGCGCTTTCGACCTTGGCGTCGAGAAAGTTGAGCTCGAGGAGCTCCTCGCTCGCGCGGACATCATCACGCTGCATGCGCCCGTGACCCCGCAGACGAGGAATATTCTCTCGGCCGAAAATCTCGCCAAGACCAAAGACGGCGTTCTGATCATCAACACCGCGCGAGCTGGACTCGTCGATGAGATCGCGCTTCGCGCCCTGCTCGACGCGGGCCGCGTCGCCGGCGCCGCCGTCGATGTCTATGAAAAGGAGCCGGCGACCGAAAATCTGCTGTTTGGCCATCCAAACTCGGTCTGCACGCCCCATCTTGGGGCCTCGAGCAAGGAGGCGCAGGAAAATGTCGCGCTTCAGGTCGCCGAGCAAATGTCGGACTATTTGATGCGGGGCGCGATTTCGAATGCGGTCAACTTCCCCTCCATCACGGCGGAGGAGGCCCCGAAACTGAAGCCCTTCATCGCCCTGGCGGAGCGCCTTGGCTCCTTCGCCGGCCAGTTGGTCGACAGCAACATCAGGAAAGTCTCGATCACCTATGAAGGCGAAGTCGCCGAACTGAAAACCAAGGCGCTGACGGCCTCGATGATCGCAGCGTTGCTGCGTCCGCTGCTGGCTGACGTCAACGTCGTTTCCGCGCCGGCCGTGGCCAAAGAGCGCGGCGTCGTCATTGACGAGGTGACGAGAGCCGCCGAGGCCGATTTTGAATCGATCATCACTCTATGCGTCGAGGCCGGAGCCTACGCCCGCTGCGTAGCCGGGACCGTGTTCAGCGACGGCGAGCCGCGAATCATCTCGATCAACGAAACCAAAATCGACGCGGCTGTCGGGCCGTCGATGATTTACGTCACCAATGAAGACAAGCCGGGCTTCATCGGCCGTTTCGCCAGCATTCTTGGCAACGCCGGCGTCAATATCGCCACCTTCGCCCTTGGCAGGGATCGCGAGGGCGGCTCATCCATGGCGCTCGTCGAGGTTGACGGGCCGGTCCCTGACAAGGTTCTCGCCGAGGTCAAATCATTGCCCGGCGTTAAAGAGGTCAAGGCGCTGACGTTCTGACCTGATGCGCAGGGCCGCATTCCCCTGCGCCATTCGTCCTCGCGACGGAAATAAGTTCGCTTCTTTGCGCATCCGTTAATCATAAGGATGTTATAAGGTTATGTCCGAACTGCCTCCGCCGACAGAGAGACAGAGCCGTGCGGCTATGGTCGTCCATTCGCGCGTTGCACCTCGCGGGAGTCGCGGCGATGCAGTGCGGCGTCGCTTACGCGGATGATGACTGGACGAAGATCGCAGGTGGCTCCATCGTGTCGAGCGTTCCGGCGCTTGCGGATTTCAAGAAGGCGCTTTTTGATTACGGCTATAATTTTCAGATAAATTATACCGGCGAGACCTTCGGCAATCCAACAGGCGGCGTCAAGCAGGGCGCGATCTATGAAGGTCTTCTCGAAATGGCGGTCGATGGCGATCTTGAAAAGATCGCCGGCCTGAAAGGCGGAACCTTTCACGTCAATGCCTACCAAATTCATGGCGAAGGGTTGTCGACCAACAACATCGACAATTTTATGACTGTCAGCAGCATAGAGGCGAGGCATTCGACGAGGCTTTTCGAGCTTTGGTACGAGCAGCAGCTTTTCGACAACAAGGCGTCGATCCGCATCGGTCAAATGTCGGCGGACGCCGAATTCTTCGTCAGCGACCTTGGCGCCCTGTTTCTAAATGCGACCTTCGGCCTGCCGAATAAGTTCGCCGCGGATCTCCCGAGCGGCGGCCCTGCCTATCCGCTGGCGACGCCCGCCGTTCGCCTCAAAGTCACCCCGACAGATGCGCTGACCTTCCTTCTCGCTGCGTTTAACGGAGACCCGTCCGGCGCCGGATTCAACGGTTTGCAGGAGATCGAGGATCTTTCAGGCATCAATTTTCGTCTACGCGATCCGCCTCTGGTCTTGGGCGAGGCACAATTTAGATATTACCAAGACAAGGATTCGCAAGGACTGGCCGGGACGTTCAAACTCGGCGCGTGGTACCATTTCGGCGACTTCGATGACCTCCGCTTCGGCACGGACCATCTTTCACTGGCCAATCCGGCCAGCAACCACGCTCCAGTCGTCTACAGCGGCGATTACTCCCTTCACGCCGGGATCGATCAGATGGTCTGGCGATCGTCCAAAGCCGATCCGACAAAAGGAATTGGCGTGTTCAGCCGCGTGTCGATAAGCCCGACGGTGCGCAATCTCGTCAATTTTTATGCTGAAGCCGGCGTGACCTTCAATGGCCTTTGGGACGCAAGGCCAGACGACGTATTCGGCGTTGGGGTGACCTATCTGGGGATTTCGCCTGAGGCGACAGCGCTCGATATGGATGCGAATTTCTTTGCCGGGTCCGCCATGCCGGTCCGCGATTTCGAATCCGTCATCGAACTTACCTACCAGGCGCACATCGCGCCCGGTTGGAACATTCAGCCGGATTTTCAATATATTTTTCGCCCCGGCGCCGGCGCGGTCAATCCGGCAAACCCCGCCGCCGGCCGCATTCCAGATGCGGCGGTGTTTGGGCTGCGAACAACGTTCAAGTTTTAATCGAAGCTCTTTCGACTTCAATCCAATCGGGCATCGCGGGCGGCCGGTCCGATGCAACGCGGGCTTTCTTTTTGCGCGATGCCTCTGGAAGCGCATGCGCGCTGGCGCAAGTTGCGCAGTTTCGTGGACATTTATAGAATATTTATATGAAGTATTAAAAATATTATATAATGCTTATATCAGTTAAAAATTGCGCATCCCCTTATATCGTTTTTATATAAGCATGAGTTATTCTTATACAATTTAGATCAATTCTGTATTCAAAATAGGCAGTGGCCTATAGGGAGTAAGCGATCTGCCATACCATTTAGCAAACTGTGGCGTCAGAGCATCGCACCAATAGAAAGCAAGTTGAAACATACAACTTAGATTGAATCTCGCCGCACGAGGTGTACTTTCGCCTACACCTGAAATCGCCTGTATAGGAGTCACTTATGGCTGTTCAGCGAAGACCTTCCTTGCTGCCGGCGCTCTTCGCCGGCGCATTCCTCCTGAACACGGGGCAGTTTGCGCGCGCTGCGGATTTGCCCCTCGCCCCCGTCCCGTCGACGCAGGAAGAGCTCAACTTCTTCACCGCGTTTTATCACGCCTATGCCGACGAATGGGGCATGCCGTCCGCGCCTGCGACGCCCGGCGCGCCGCCCGTCGTGTCCCGGCGCCCGGCGCCCTTCCCGCCGCAGCCGGAAACGATTCCGCCCTATCCGTTCGCCGAGTGGCCGGCAGGCGGCATGGACTACATCGGCGCCGCAATTCCAAATGCGGTGGATAGCCCGCTGATGCATGCTCTCGATGCGACGCCCATCGGGAAACCGCTTGAGGATGCGCACATCCAGATTTATGGCTGGATCGACGCAGGCGGCAACGTGAGCACCGCGAAAACCGGTTATGCCGGCAACGCGCCAGCAGCCTATTCCTACACGCCAAATATTCTGCAGCTCGACCAGGCCGTCATGTATGTCGAACGCGTCCCGGATACCGTGCAGCAGGACCATATCGACTGGGGCTTTCGCTTGAGCGGGTTCTACGGCGAAAACTATCGCTTTACGACCGCCCTTGGCGTCTTAAGCAACCAATTCGCGGTGCATAATCATTTCGCCGGCTGGGACGTGCCGATGGTCTATGGCGAACTTTATGTTCCGGGCGTGCTGGATGGGCTGGAATTCCGTCTTGGTCGGTATATCTCGGTGCCGGATATCGAGGCGCAGCTCGCGCCAAACAACTACATGTATTCGCACTCGATGACCTATGCCGTTGATAACTTCACGAACACGGGTCTGCTCACCTCTCTGAAGGTGAACAAGAACTGGCTGTTGCAGTTTGGCCTCAGCGCCGGAACCGAGACCGTGCCGTGGAATGCCAAGCAAGTCTCGCTTATTAACCCGACGACGGGCTTCCCGGGCTACCATGGCCAGAGGGATCCTGGCACGCAGCCGACTTTCACTGGCTGCGTCCAATGGCAGAGCGATACCAACTACGACGCCCTTTATCTGTGCGCCAACGGCATCAACGACGGCCAGTGGGGCTACAACAACCTGCAATGGTGGGGTGGCACTTATTATCACAAGTTCGACGACAAGTGGCACATCTCGGTCGAATCGTACTACATGTACGAGAAGAACGTCCCGAATAAGACTTTGGGGTTCGGCGCTACTCCGTTCGCTTTCCTAATTAACCCTCCGAACGAAGCTGTCTGCGCAGCCAACCAGATGTCCTGCACCGCGAGGGAATACGCAGCGCTTAGCTATCTGAACTACAGGTGGTCGGATATGGACAATCTGACCTGGCGCGCGGAATATTATAACGACCTCAATGGTCAGCGCACCGGCTTTGCAACTCAGTATGTCAACTTTGCCTTCGGCTGGCAGCATTGGTTCTCGCCTCAAGTCGAGATCCGTCCGGAAATCGCGTGGTATAATGCGCTGGACAAGCCGGCCTTCGACAACGGCACCAAGCATGCGCTTACTATCGCCTCGATGGATTTGATCTGGCACTACTAATCTCAAATCGGCGGATCTGCGAAAGCAGGTTCGCCAATTTTCTAAAGGGTCAATTTTCGCATCGTCCGATGCGACGGAGGCGGCGCGCAGCGAATGGACCTGCAGGCGCGCCGCAATTGCGACAGTCGCGCGCAAACTGGTCGCTGACGCGACCCTTGCGCTTCCAGGTATCCAAACCTAGCGTAATTTGCGGGACAAACTTCCTCCATAAAGTCCGTCCTTCGACGAGGGCACTTACAGCGCGAAGAGCAATCGAATTTGCGACGGAAGTCACCGCGTCCGTTGACTATCGATTTCAAAGACGACATGGTGATCGCGATGGTTCCCTTCGGGGATCAAAAGGGAACGCGGTGCGGCTTAACCGCCAATACCGTGGCTGCCCCCGCAACTGTAAGCGGCGAGCCGCGCGCCGATCATGCCACTGGGCAACCGGGAAGGCGGCGCAAGGCAGCAACCCGCGAGCCAGGAGACCTGCCATCAGCCGTGGTCACGCGCGAACGCATTGGGCGGGGTGTCTCGATGAGAAATAGGTCTCTCGCCTGATTTGGGCGCGGGCCTGGGCTTAGTTCGCAGTGACCCCTCAGTTGCTGCGATGCGATGATGGTAAATTATTTTTCGATACGGTCGCCTTCGCATCACTGGCGCTTGAGGCTGGCTTCCTCGGTCTTCGCGGCGGCGGCTGCCGCCCCTGTTATTGCGGCGAATTCCGTTCTCGCGGCGGATCTTCCGCGCGAGTCGTCATCGGCCCCCGCTTCGCCTGCCATCACTTGGACTGGTCTTTATCTTGGGGTGAATTCGGGAGCCTGGTTCTCTCCTGGCGCGCCAAGCTATCAAGCCATCGGCGGCTTCGATCTGTTCCCGAATGGAGGCGCGCCGAACGCTGGCTTCACCGGGGGCTTCCAGGGCGGGTACGATTATCAGATCGACAAGCTGCTGCTTGGCTTTGAAACCGATTTCAATTATCTCGGCAATTGCCGCAGCGGCGCGTTCGCCGCTCCAGCGATCTTCGCGAACTTCGGCGGTTCTTACAGTCTATCAGGCAGTTGCTCGCACTATTTCGGCACGATGCGGGGCCGGATCGGCTATATTTACGATCGCGCGCTGTTCTATGCCACCGCAGGCATCGCCTATGGCGGCAACCGCGATCCGGGCTCGATCAATTTCAACCCGCCGGCTCCCGGCAATTTATTCACAACCGGCGCATCGAGTTCATCCCGACCCAAATACGTCTTTGGCGCTGGAATTGAATACGCCCTGACCGACCATTGGTTCGCCAGAGCGGAATATCTCTACGTCAATCTTGGCCGCATCGATCAGACATTCGCGAATGGGGCGGGGCGCGGCTTTTTTTCGAGCTCCTACAGCGAGAATCACATTCTTCGGGTCGGGCTTGACTATAAATTCGGCGACTTTCCGTCATCGGTCCCGGCGCCAGCCCTCGCGGCGGCCGAGCCCGCCAAATCGGACGGCGACGCGCAGGCGGCGCCAGAGGCATATAATTTCCACGGCCAGGCAACCTATCTTCCGCAATATTACCCGACGTTCCAGGCGCCCTATTCGGGACCCCATAGCGTACCGCCAAATAGCCATGTCGAAGCAACTTTCACGGCGACGGCGTTTCTCGGCCTGGCTCTATGGCAGGGCGCTGCAATTTTTCTCAATCCCGAGGTCGATGAGGGCTTTGGCATTGGCGATGCGTTTGGCATCGCCGGGTTTCCGAACAATGAGGCTTTCAAAGTCGGCAGCACAGATCCGTATGTGCGCATCCAGCGTTATTTTTTGCGCCAGACGGTCGGCCTCGGCGGGACGACCGAACCGGTTGAATCAGGGCAAAACCAACTCGCGGGATCAGTTGACGCTAATCGCCTGACATTCACGATCGGCAAATATGCGGTGACCGATATTTTCGACGACAATAAATATGCCCATGACGGCCGAAACGGTTTCATGAATTGGACGACCAACACCATGGGCGCGTTCGATTTCGCAGCCGACGCCTGGGGCTATACTTACGGCTTGACCGCGGAATGGAGACAGGATTGGTGGACCGCGCGAGCCGGCGTTTTCCAATTGTCTTCCGTGCCCGCCGCCAATTCGATCGAACCCGAACTCTTCCGCCAATTCATGCCGGTAGTGGAATTCGAGGAGCGTCACGCGATCCAGGAGCAGCCCGGCAAACTGAAGTTCCTTTTCTTTGCCGACGATGGCTTTATGGGCAGTTACAGTCAGGCCATCGCGGAAGCCGCGGCGGCAGGCGTGACGCCCGATATAACGTCGGTGCGGGCGCGTCGCGTCAAGGTTGGCGGCGGCGTCAATCTCGAACAGCAGATCACGCCAAGCCTTGGTCTTTTCGTGAGGCTGAGCGCAGCGAACGGCCAATATGAGACTTACGACTTCACCGAGGTCGAGCGCTCCGCCTCGGGCGGCGTCGTGATCAGCGGCGATTTATGGGGCAGAGACAATGACCAGATCGGCGTCTCCGGCGTCCTCAACGGCATTTCCGCCGTGCATGCCCAATATCTCGCCGCGGGCGGGATCGGCGCCATTCTCGGCGACGGGGCCCTGTCCTATGGCGGGGAGCACATCTTTGAGACCTATTACAAATATGCAATTGCCGACGGGGTGAATGTCACCGCTGACTACCAATTCGTCGACAACCCTGGCTACAATCAGGCCCGAGGCCCGATTTCGCTTTTTGCCTTGCGGTTCCATGCTGAGTTCTAAATCGTCCGTGGAGCACGGAAAATTTATGGTTCAACTATGCCGAAGATGGTCAATCCATATGGAATATTTATGCAATCTCGCAGCATATAGCGATTTTAGGCCCGCAACGTCGAGAGTTGCAGAATCATAAAATAAAGTGGCCTAAATTTGATTGTATTGTTGCCGAGCTTCTGTTTTTCGCCAGAATTCGAAGAGTTCTACCGCTCAAGCTCACAATAATTACAGCTTTGTCATAAATTGGCGCGTCGACGGTTGCTATAAGGCTGTCTAGCCTCCGTCTAAACCTTTTTAGCTAAGTACCCTCATGGAAACCGACGAAATGACCCGCTCTGAAAGCCAATCCGAAATCGCCGCGGAAGCGAAGTCGCCGACCGCGCCGGGCAAGGCTTTCGGTAAATCGCGCCAAAAACGATTGCCTATTCTTTTGTTCTTCGCGGCTTTGGCCGCAGCCGCTTATTTCTTCGGTCCCGCCGCATATCAGGCGATAATGCCGAAGCCAAAAACCGTCGCGGTCGCGGCGCGACCGGACGCCGCTGAGGCGCTTCCGGCCGACAGCGTTCGATTGTCGGAAAAACAACTGGCGGCGATCAAAGTCGCGCCGGTCGCCTATGCCGAGTTTCAGATCGAGAAATCTGCGACGGGCAGCATCGATTTCAACCAGGATATGGCGGTCCAGGTGTTTGCGCCCTATCAGGGCCGGATCAAGGATCTGTCCGCGAAGATCGGCGACAGGGTGAAGGCGGGCCAGACTCTTTATACGATCGACAGCACGGATCTCCTCCAGGCGGAATCGACGCTGATCCAGACCGCTGGCGTGCTGGACTTGGCGAACCGCTCCCTGGCTCGGAACGAGAAGCTCGTGAAGGCGGGCGGCGGCGCGCAGAAGGATCTCGACCAATCGGTTTCCGATCAGCAAACCGCCGAGGGTAATCTCAGAGCCGCGCGCGACGCCGTGCGTTACTTTGGCAAGACTGACGCCGAGATCGACCGCATCGTGGCCGACCGCCATGTCGACTCGACTTTGATCGTGCCGTCTCCCATTTCCGGCGAGATCACCGCCCGCAGCGCCGCTACCGGACTCTTCGTTCAGCCGGGCAATGCGCCGGCCCCTTATACGGTGGCGGATACTTCGACTGTATGGATGAACTCCTTCGTCGTGGAGAGTGAAATCCCCGCTCTTAGCCTCGGCCAGCAAGTTGAAGCGCAAGTGCTGGCCTATCCAGATCGCGTCTTCGAAGGAAAAGTCACGACGCTTGGCGCGAGCGTCGATCCGGTCACCCGCCGCCTTCTGGTGCGATCGGAGATCAAAGATCCGGAAAACCTCCTGCGTCCCGGAATGTTCGCGACGTTCGTCATACGCACCGGCAAGTCGAGCCGTTCGATCGCTCTCCCGCCAGGCGGAGTAGTGCGTGAGGGAGACGGGACGATGTCGGCATGGGTCACGGACGGCAAAGTGTTCACCAAGCGGACGGTCCGGCTCGGACTGCAGCAGAATGGTTACGATCAGGTCCTGGAAGGTCTTAAACCCGGCGAACAGGCCGTGACCGATGGGGCGGTATTTCTGAGCAACATGCTTGCGGGCGGCGCGACCGACTAAGGTCCTTCTTAGACAAAAATCAATTAACGGAACCGGTTTCCTAAGCGAAGGCGCCAATGATTAAAGCTGTGCTCGCATTCGGACTGACCCATCGCGCCATCGTCGTAATTGGCGCGGTGGTGTTCATGGCCGCCGGATTATTCGCGTTTTCCAGGCTTAACATTGAGGCTTATCCCAATCCTGCGCCAGTGATTCTGGAAATCACCGCCCAGGCCCCCGGCCTGTCCGCAGAAGAAATGGAGAAATATTACACGATTCCAATGGAGGTCGGTCTCTACCCGACCCCTGGCGTCGACACCATAAGGTCGACTTCATTCTACGGTCTGTCGTTCATTCGCGTGACCTTCAAATATGGCACGGACTTTTATTTTGCCTATACGCAGGCGGCGCTAAGCCTTCAGCAGAACGTCAATCTTCCGGGAAACCAGGTCGCTCAAATCCAGCAGTCGAGCCTCGTCGGCGAGATCTATCGCTATCAAGTCGTCGGTCCCCCCCATTTCGGCTTGACTAACCTTCGCACGATCCAGGATTGGGTCGTCACGCGCCGCCTGCTGACCATCCCCGGCGTCGTTCAAATCAACAGCTGGGGAGGCACGACCAAGCAGTTCAACGTCGACGCCGATCTTCAAAAGCTTGAGGGCTTCAATGTAACTGTGCCCCAGCTCATTACCGCTATCGGCAACGCCAATATCAACGTGGGCGGCCGCGAAATCTCGATCGGGCAGCAGTCCGTGAACATTCGCGGCATCGGCTTGATCGATGACGGCGGCGGCGACGACGTCACCAAAGGTTACAAGTTTGACGACATCGAGAATATCGTCCTGACGCAATCCAACGGCGTTCCTGTTCAGATCAAGGATGTCGCGACCGTCTCGATTGGAAATGTTCCGAGGTTGGGCATCGCCGGTCGCGATCATGAAGATGACGTTACCGCAGCCATCGTGGTCATGGGCCGGACGCAGCACACTAATACTATTCTTCCCCGCGTCCAGGCCGAAGTCGAGAAGATCAACTCCGACGGCACACTGCCTCCGGGGGTCAAGATCGCCCCCTACTACGACCGCAGTTCTCTCGTGGGGGTCACTACCCATACGGTTCTGCACAATCTCGTATTCGGTTGCCTCCTCGTCTTCTTCATCCAGTGGATCTTCCTTGGCGATTTGCGCAGCGCCATCATCGTCAGCATCAATATTCCATTCGCGCTTTTTTTCGCCATCATACTTCTGGTGCTGCAAGGCGAGGACGCAAATCTCTTGTCGCTGGGGGCGGTCGACTTCGGCATCATCGTGGACTCAGCGGTGATCTTGGTCGAAAACATATTTCGAAATTTCCAGGCGAGAAGACCAGAACGGCAGATGCTTTTGCAGCATTTGACCGAAGGATACTGGGGGGCGAACCCGACAAGTTCGCTGGGTTCGCAGGGAAGCAGCCTCAGATGGAGCACGCGGCTGCGCTTGGTCTTCATCAGCGCGCTGCAGGTCGATCAGGCGGTGTTTTTTACCGCTGCGATCACTATCACGGCGTTCGTTCCCCTGTTTACGATGCAGGGCGTCGAGGGTCAGATATTCGGCCCGATGGCAAAAACGTATGGCTATGCGCTTGCGGGCGCGTTGATCGCGACGTTTACCGTCACGCCAGTCTTCGCCTCCCTGGTGCTGCCCGCCCGCATCGAAGAGACCGAGACGATCATCGTTCGGGGGCTGCGCTCCATCTACACCCCCGTCCTGAAATGGGGCCTCTCGCGTCTGCCGATCATCATCGGTCTGGGTTTGCTGTTTCTCCTCGCCAGCGGGTTCGCGGCGAGCAAACTCGGCAGCGAGTTCCTGCCTGCGCTTGAGGAAGGAAACTATTGGATCCGCGCCTCCATGCCGTCGACGATGTCCCTCAATTCGGGCACCGAGGCGACTTCGAAAATGCGTGAAATCCTGCTGCGGCATCCGGAAATCATCACGGTGGTCTCCCAACACGGCCGTCCGGACAACGGCAGCGACGCCTCCGCCTTTTCCAATGTCGAGTTGTTTGCGCCGCTAAAGCCGCTCGACGAGTGGCCGGCCGGTTTGACCAAAGACCAACTTACCGAGCAGCTTCAGCAGGAGTTTGCCGAAGAACTGCCGGGAATTGGCTTCAACTTCTCGCAATACATACAGGACAACGTCGAAGAGGCGCTTTCCGGCGTCAAAGGGGCGAACTCGGTCAAGGTGATCGGGCCGAATCTCAACACCCTTGAGACCTTGGCTGCGCAGGTCTCGGAACAAATGGTCAATGTTCACGGGGTCGAGGATCTCGGGACCTTCCATGTCATCGGCCAGCCAAACTTGAACATCAAGATCGATCGGGCCAAGGCGGCGCGATATGGTCTCAACACAGGGGACGTGAACTCGGTTATCCAGACCGCGATGAGCGGAAGCACCGCCACCACGGTTCTTGAAGGCGACCGCCAGTTCGGAGTCTCCGTTCGCCTGGATCCAAAATTCCGCGAGAGCATCGATGAAATCGGCAAAATCAAAGTGGCTTATTCGACGGGCAACGGAGCCAACGCCTATATCCCGCTGAGCCAACTCGCCACCATCACCCTCGATACCGGCGCCGCATACATCTATCGCGAGCGCAGCGATCGTTACATACCGATCAAGTTCAGCGTGCGCGGCCGCGATCTCGGAAGCACTGTCGCCGAAGCGCAGGCCTTGGTCGCTAAAAACGTGAAGCTGCCGGCCGGGTACCGGATCATGTGGTCCGGGGAATTTGAGGACCTTGAGAACGCCAAGGCTCGGCTCACGGTGATCGTGCCGATCACTTTCCTGCTCATCCTTGTGCTTCTCTACACGTTGTTCAACTCCCTGCGCGACAGCCTGTTGTCGATGGCCGGCATACCGTTCGCCGTGGCCGGCGGCATTTTCGCGCTGTATTTTTCCGGCCAGCCCTTCAGCGTCTCCGCCGCTATCGGGTTCATTTCGCTGTTTGGCGTAGCGGTCATGGACGGCATCTTGAACATTACCTACTACCGCGAATTGAGGATTCGCGGCATGTCCATCGCCGAAGCCGTCTTCCGCGGATCGGAGCAGCGGATGCGGCCGATGTTGATGACGGCGCTTTCCGCCGGCGTCGGCTTGTTCCCTGCGGCCATCTCGCATGGCATTGGCAGTCAGGTGCAGCGACCGCTCGCCACGGTCGTTGTGGGCGGCATGACTATAGGGCCCGTCATGCTGCTGATCGTCGCGCCCGCGCTTCGCATGCTGTTCCTCAGGGGCGATGACAAAAAGCGCGGAGGCGACGGACGAACCAGAAACGGACGACAAAAGGGCGGGGCGCCGCAGCCCGGGGGGCGCGCGGAAGCGGAAAATCCGCATGAGGCAGGAGCGCTTGGAAACATCGCTCCGGAGCCCGGAGAGTGATGATGTTCTTTAGAGGGACCCTATTGCAATCAAACCGCAGAAGCGGCGCGGCGGCTTTTGCCGGAATGACGGCGGGCATGGCGTGCACCCTGTTGGCCGCTTGCGGGCCTGATTTTCAAAAGCCCGCGGCCCCGGACGTGACGCGATTCACGCCGGAGCCTTTGGCGCATGACCTGGCCGGGTCCGGGAAGGCTGGCGGCCCGCAACATTTCGTCGAAGGCCTCGATATTCCCGGCCAATGGTGGGAGACGTTTCATTCGCGCGCGCTGAATGACCTGATTGAAGATTCGCTGAAGCATAATGCGGATTTGCAGGCGGCGCAGGCGGCCTTGCGCGTGGCCCATGAGACGGCGGAAGCCCAGAAAGGCGCTTTCTATCCACAGGTCAGCGGCAACTATAATGGCTTCCGCCAGAAGGTCGCCGGCGAGGTTTCGCCGCCGGGCGTAACGCCGTCCGACTTCTTCAGCCTGCATACGTTCGAGGTCGATGTATCCTACGCGCCAGACGTGTTCGGCTTGGTCCAAAAGCAGGTGGAATCGGCCGAAGCGCAAAGCGACGCGCAACGGTTTCAACTTGAAGCGACTTATCTGACCCTCACGTCCAATGTGGTTTTGGCGGCTATCCAGGAAGCCTCGCTGCGCTCGCAGATCGCCTCGACGGAAAAGATCATCGCCATCGAGAGCGACCTTTTGAAGCTGCTCCAGACTCAGAAGGGCTTGGGTCAGGTCGCCACTGCGGATGTGCTGGTGCAGGAGGCGGCCCTCGCGCAATCGCAGCAGACGCTTCCGCCGCTGCAAAAGCAGCTTGCTCAGCAGCGCGATCTTCTGACGGCGTTGGCGGGACGCTTTCCGAGCGATGAAGTCGCTGAAAAGTTTACGCTCGACTCCTTGCGGCTTCCGCGCGACCTGCCGGTCAGCTTGCCGTCGAAGACGGTGGAGCATCGCCCCGACGTGCAGGCCGCCGAGGCCAATATGCACTCGGCGAGCGCCGCCATTGGCGTTGCTATCGCCAATCGATTGCCAGTGATCAATTTGACCGCGAATGGAGGAACAAGCGCGTCCGCCTTCTCGCAGATTTTCCAGCCCCCGACTTACGCCTGGACCGTCGCCGGGAGCGTGTCAGAAACCATTTTCGACGGATTCTCCCTGTATCATAAGCAGAGAGCCGCCGAAGCCGCCTATGAGCAGGCCGACGCGCAATATCGAAGCACTGTCATCACCGCATTCCAGAACGTCGCCGATACTCTCCGCGCGCTCCAGGCCGACGCGCGCGGACTCCAGGCGGCGGTGAAAGCTGAGGACGCAGCGCTCAAAAGCCTGGATATCGTGCGAAAACAGGCGCAGCTCGGGCAAGTCAACAGCCTCGCCATTCTCAACGCGCAGCAAACCTACCTGCAATCGCTTCTCACCCGCGCGCAGGCGCAGGCCAATCGCTACTCAGACACAGCCGCTCTGTTCCAGGCGTTGGGAGGCGGCTGGTGGAATCGAACCGACGTGATCGCCTCCACCGCACCATGCAGATCTCCGCTATTCACTTTACCGACGGATCCCTGCTTCTGAAACTCTGATCCGGTCCTTACGCCGCTCCCGGCGCAATTGCCCGGGATCTTGCAGCAAGCTCGACAAGCGTCGCTCGGAAAGCCTCTGGGGTAAGAACCCGTTGCGGGAAGACAATGCGAGCCGTCTCATCGGCGCGGATGAGGTCGAGGCCATCGGGATCGATCCCCGATGCGATCCATTCATCGCCAGACCCGGCCTTGTTGCGTTTGTCCGCAAGTGCGACGGCATAAAGAGCGAGCGCATCTCGATGTTCTGCGTTCATGTGCGACAGCGCCCGCGTTTCAGCCGCGACAAGCGCATCCGCGCCCTCCAAAGAGGTGCCGATCGCTGCGACGGAAAAATTCCCGGTGCGGCCAAATCCGCCGTTGAGATGTGCGTGTTGAATCGCGATGCGCCAAAAAGAAAAATCAGCGAAATCGGCGTAAAGCGAAGATTTTGGATGCCGCGCCAGAAACCGTGCTTTGAGCGCGGCGCGATAGGCCGGATCGTCGGCGCGCTCCGCGGTTCCCGCGATCGTCAGGCGTGGATGCGAAAGCGGGTCTCCTTCGCCGCTTTGTGTGAGCAGGAGAGAAGCGCGCGGATCGCGCTCGAGCTGGCGAGTATGCGCCGCGAGGCGAGACATCAATAGAATTGGACTGCCATCCGGCATGGTCGCGACATTGACGAGGCTGGCGAAAGGGGCGCCATCTTGCGTCAGGGTCGCCAACGCGCCGGCGCGCACGCCGCGCAAAAGAAGCTTGGCCTCCGCCAAAGCGTCATAAGGCTCCGCCGCCGAGGCCGGCGGGCGCGATGAATCGCCGGATTGAGATTCGGGCATGAACTTTGAGCTTTTCTGGCCAACCGCGAGGACTCCAGCCATACAGCCAATAAGAGCCTCAACCAAGTCTCGTTCAAAGCTACAGCGATCTCAATGGGCGCAGCGACGACGACAGGCGGCTGAAAGCTTCATGATGAAGCCGCAAAAAACAAAATGCCTATCACATCGAATATAGAGCGCTTAGAAGCTATGCAGACGCACAAGCGCGCCCGCATAGCTCAATACAGCGCAAGCAGAGAAAATCCTACATTGGCGATTCAATGCCAAAGAAAGTATATAAGGATAATCACCGGAATCGGCACGCCAACAAGCCAAAGCAGAATACCGCGTCCCATTGCTTTTCTCCTGAACGATTGCAAATCATGCGTCGTGAACGTATCGATATCATCGAAGTTCCGAGGGCATTGTCAGGAAAGCAATGCAGGCAGCGACCGACATTTTAACGCCGCGGCGTTTTTCTTAAGATCAGGCATTTATGGAAGAGAAGCAAAGAGCGCGATCAAACGAACGCGCTCTCATTTGCGAGCGCATTAATGCACGCTCACCATTTCGAGTTCTTGTTGCATAGCGTTGGCGACCGCCGCATCGCGCGAGTCGGTTACGGCGATTGGCGAGCCGTCGGCCCCGAGCAGGGCGAACAGTTGCAAGCCCGGCTGTATGGCGGGAGCCGCCGGAAACAATCTGTTGACCTCTTCCGATCGCATGGCTTTCAAATAAGCAACGCGGCCGCCGCCCAAACTGGCGAGTTGCTGGTTGCTCAAGCGCACCGATCCGCCATTGTCTGATTCATCTAACATGCCATTATCCTCGTTGTTGTTGATTTTAGGTTTGCTCAGGTTCCGGGGGCATCAGCTCCACGGAAAGAAGACCATGATGAACGGTGGCTCGAGCGACTTGCATCGTCTCCGCGAAAAAGAAAACGCGCTGAAACTGCCTCGTCGCAATGCCTCGGTGGAGATGAAAGCGCTCCCTATCGTCTTTCTGGCGTCCCCGGATCAGAAGCTGCTCCCGTTCAACGATGATCTCGATTTGATTGGCGGCGAATCCAGCGACAGCCAGCGTAATGCGCAGGCGCGGCCCCTCTGAACCATTCTTCGCAATTCGCTCAATATTATAGGGCGGATAGCCGTCCGAACCGCCTCTAGCGGGCCTCGCTATGGCTCGCTCGATCTCAGCGAACCCGAGCAGGAAAGGGGGATCCGAATTCGATGCGCGCGACATTTGCGAAGCTTTCAAAAGCCTTCGTCAGGAGGGACCCTCAAAGGCGTCCCGCGGCGTTCGCCGTCTCTTCGATATGGCGACAGTCGAAGCTGATTCAAGAGCGCAAGAAAAGCGATGACTTTCGCGCGGCGAACTGCGACGCCCAGAGACTCAAAAAGCCCGGCGAAAGGCCGGGCTTTTTGATGAGACGAATCTCAGGCGAACGAAAGGACTATGCCGCTTCTTCGATTTCCGCGTCGTCGGCGTCGGCCTCGACCTCTTCGGCCTTGACGCCGCGACGGGGACCTTTTTGGAGTTGCGCTTCGATCGTCTTCAGCGACTCCGTCTCCGTCAGCTTTTGCACCACGACAACCTCGCGCGCCATGCGGTCGAGCGCGGCCTCATAGAGCTGCCGTTCGGAATAGGATTGCTCCGGTTGCGCATCCGACCGATAGAGATCGCGCACTACCTCCGCTATCGAGATCAAATCGCCTGAATTGATCTTGGCCTCATATTCCTGCGCCCTGCGCGACCACATTGTCCGCTTCACGCGCGCCCGGCCAGCCAAGGTATCGAGCGCCTTTTTCACCACATCGGCATCGGCGAGCTTACGCATTCCAACGCTGATGACTTTCGGCGTCGGCACTTTCAGAATCATCTTATCTTTGACGAAGCTGATGACGAACAGCTCGAGCTTGAAGCCCGCGACTTCCTGCTCCTCGATCGCGACGATCTGGCCAACGCCATGTGCGGGATAAACGATATATTCATTGGGCTTGAAACTGGGCTTCGCGCCGCTCGGAGCTTTGACCGGTTTGTTAACGAGAGGGCTGCTGTACTTGTCGGCAGGCTTCGGCTCGACTGGGGTTGCAACGGTTGCAACGACCGCTTCGGCAACCGGCGCCGCCACGGGGGCCGTCACAAGCGACGCCGGCGGCGGCGGAATCGTTGCAGCGGCGGCCAATTTGGCCGCCCGGCTGGCGACCGCGGTTTTGAACGCAGATTCCGACCGTGCGGCGGATGCGGGCGGTTTCACCGCTTTCACCGGTGAAGCTTTAACCGTTGAGTCGGTTGTGGCGGATTCCATGGATGTTTTTTTCTCGATTTTCTTTGTCACTATTTTTTGCTCACCTGCCCCTGGAGTGGAGTTCGAGGATATCTTGGCCAGCCCCGGGGTGGTTGCTGGGTCCGCGGATCGATGTTTCGCTCCGCGACCAAGAGTCGCTGCCTTGGCGGCAGGAGCCTTAGTCGCTTTGGCGACGGATTGATTTGCCGACTTGCGCTTCGCGGCAGTGCGGGCGGTCTCAACATTGCGCTGCGCCGCCGCAGGTTTGACGGGCCGCGCGGTCGCCTCGACCTTGAGCGAGCGCCGCTTGCTCGCCGCTACAGCTTGACGCGAGGGCAAGGCTTTTGCGGCTTGGCCTTTGGCTCCCTTAACCGCGCTCGAAGATGTCTTCGCCGTGGAAGTCCGGGCGGACATTTTTACAGCAGGAGCCAGGACGCTCGATTTCGATTTCGCCTTGCTCGGCTCCGCACTTTTCGATGCCCTTGAAGCAGTTGCAGCGCTGACGGTCTTTGATGTTTTCGCGCGCGGCGAACTCACATTGCTTGCGCTGCTCGCACCAGTTCGCTTCCGTGCGGAATCGGCGATGGTTTTTTTTGATTTAGCGCTAACGCTATCCTTGGACGGATTCGCTTTACGCACTCGTGTCTCAGCTCGCTCCACCGGATGCAGGGCGGCCTTTGTCTTCGATGACTTTACGGTCTTCTTGACGGACCTCATAAGCGCTCCTTTTTGTTCCGCTTTGGAGACGGAACAGATCATCAACGGCGGATTGTAAAATCCACCGGTCAGAGACTCCGCAATTGAGCCATGGACAGGCGCAAGCGAGCCGCTCCTAATCGATGATCATCCAATTATGACGCATTTGCCCGAATGGGCCGAGGATTTGACCAGCGCAACGCACCACAAATGTACGCCTTGGCGCTTTGTAAGCCGACCCACGACGCGGATGATAGATAACAGTCGCAAGCTTCTGTTTTTTGAAACTGTTATAAAGAACATAGCACGAAAAACGGTGAAAATCAAAAGATTTGCGCTGCGGGCGGGCTGCACTCCGCAAAGAATTGCAAATCGCCGCAAAGGCCGTCGAGTCACTGCATTGGTCTGAACTTTATGTCAGTCGCCCTTCCCAGGATTGGCCGAAAAGGATTGTTCGAATTTACCCGGCTTACCGTTAAATTCCTCGGCATCAGCCGGCGGATCGCGCTTAATTGTCACATTTGGCCAAACCTGAGACATCTCATTGTTCAGCTGCAGCCATTTTTCAAGTCCGCGCTCAGTATCCGGCTTGATCGCCTCGGCCGGGCATTCAGGCTCGCAGACGCCGCAATCGATGCATTCATCCGGATTGATGACGAGCATATTCTCGCCTTCATAGAAGCAATCCACCGGGCAAACTTCAACGCAATCCATATACTTGCATCTTATGCAATTTTCCAGGACCACATAGGTCATCATCATGCTCCTTTGCACGCACGGCCTGCGAAACCTTTGGCGATGCAACACGATGCTAGCGAGTTGCAACGCCTAGTCGGGTTCAGGGCAAAAGCATCACCCTCCGGTCGGCCGCGACCGCAACTCTTTGATCGATAAGTTGATTTCCCCGAGCTTATAAACGGGCTCGATCCACTAGCGCCTTTGTCACGTCTTAGCAAGGGATTCACAGCGGCGGCGCCGCGGTCCGCCGCGACAAATTGCGTCAGCGCGTCCCTGAAGCCAGCGCTTTGCATCGCAATCATTTCTGCGCTGCAGCGCCTGAACTCAGATCCTCGAACAGAAGCCTGGCTTCTGGAAATGAGCCGCGCCGCGTCCCTGGATCCAGAATTTTCAAGACGCGAACCTGTTGCTCGAGCGCGATCGTTAGAACATCCCCAGGTCCGACAGCTTTGGCGGGGGCGTCGATTCGTCGCGCATTGATCCGCACATGGCCAGAGGCGACGAGGCGGGTCGCCAAGCTCCGAGATTTCACAACCCGGGCGAACCATAACCATTTGTCAAGCCGCTGTCTTTCGGCCATGCCTTTCCTTCATAGTCGCGCTAATCCGCACGACTTATTCACTCCCTGCTGCATTTTCAAGCAAGCAGTCCGCCTTTTGAAAACGCCAACGGATTGGCTTTGCGCGCGGGGCCATCCGCGCTGTCAAGGGTGGGGACGCCGGCAAAGGCCCTCCACAGGCCTTCGACAAAGGCCGGCTCCATATCGCGCAAAATGAATACGATGCGAGTTCCGTGGTCATCATCCGGCCAGGCCGGAAGGCGCGTCGGTGGATGGAAAACATGCTGCACGCCATGGATGACGACAGGCCGCAGAGGGTCATCCGATAGAGCGACAATTCCTTTTACGCGCAAAAGGCTGGGTCCGTGCGCGTTGCGCAAGAGGTCAAGAAAAAGATCGAAAGCGGCGGGCGAAATCGGCGACTCGTGGCGCATACAGAAGGCGCGAATGCGGGCGTCGTGCCGATTGACGTCCTGGCGGCGATGGTCGTGGCTATGATGATGATCGTGCTTGTGATCATGATCCCCATGCGTCGATCCATCGGCGTCCGCATCAGGCGCGAAAGCTTCCGCATTCAGCCAACGGCGAACATCGAGCGTTTTGCGGTCAGGATCGTAGAGCCCCGCGTCGAGGAGGGCGGTCGCAGTCGCCTCGCCTTTCGCGGCGTCGAGAAGACGGGCCCCCGGATTGAGGCCGGCGAGACGCGCGCGCAGATCGCTCAAAGTCTCGGCGTCCGGGTCGCCGATAAGATCGGTCTTCGTCAGGACGATCCGGTCGGCGACTGCCGCCTGTTTCACCGCTTCCTCATGCGCATCGAGCGTCGCCGCGCCGTTCACGGCGTCAACCAGAGTGACGACGCCATCGAGACGAAACCGCAGCATCAGATAGGGATGATACATGATGGTGTGAAGCACCGGGGCCGGATCGGCGAGACCCGTTGTCTCGATCACCACGCGCCGGAATGGCGTAATGCGTCCGTTGTCGCGCCGGCGCAGAATATCTTCGAGCGTGGCGATGAGATCGCCGCGGATTGTGCAACATAAACAGCCTGACGTCATGACCAGCATGTCGTCGCCGGACTGCTCGACCAGAAGATGATCCAGGCCGATTTCGCCGAATTCGTTGATGATGACGAGAGTGTCGGCCAGCGCCGGATCGCGCAGCAGGCGGTTCAACAGGGTGGTTTTGCCGGCGCCGAGAAACCCGGTGATGATGGTTAACGGAAAGGGCGGCGGCGGTCGCCTTCCCTGGCTGGTCGCCGGCTGCTCCGCAACGTCCGGCTCCATTTCCTGCTGCATCATGTCTTGCTCCATCGCGCCTTGGACCATGACAGATGGATCATTGGACGGCATTTGTCTCTGCTTTTTTGGCGCCGGCTTTTTGCGCGACCTTGGCGGCTGCCCCATGCGACTTTCCAGCCTTGGCTATCGCCTGCTGGCGCGTTTCCGCTTTGGCTTTGGAGGCTTCAGTCTTTGCCGTTTTGGTCTTTGCCGCGATGTCCTTCACATGCTGGGGCTTGCCCTTCGCAGCATGGGCCGATTTGGGCGAGGCTTTGACGTCCTTGCCGTCCGATTCCTCGCTGGCCGTTTGCGTCGCTGCCGGCCGGCGCCCATGCGAGGCTTTGGCTGCGGAGCGAAGCGCGTGTTTTGATCTCCCTTTCATGGGAAGCGCGCCGACATCTTGAGCCAGCGGCGCGCTATCGGCGAGGGTTGGCTGTTTGGCTGGAGCGTAGGCGCTCACGGCCTCGGGCGGGGCATCGGTTCCGACGGGCGTGTGTCCTGCGCGGGCCTGCGCGATGGGTCCGACATAGCCGGCGGGGGCGCCGATCGAGATGGGCACGGGGTCGAAATCGGGCGCAGGCACCAATGTGATGCGCGTCGCCATCGGCGATATTCGCGATAGCGCGCTGCTGTCATAGGCGGCGCTTTCCGGAGCGGCGAAGGCGCGGGCGTTGGCGGCTTCCAGCGGGGCCATCAGCCGCTCTATATCGGCGTTGGCCTGGGCGATCGCCGAGCCGCGGTTGCGGCAAATGGCATTTCCCATGTCGGGCGCGGCGGCGCCTTGCGCCTGAAGATCAACCACCGAACCGGAAGGCTGATCGACGCCGGCGAAGCCGCGGTCAAACAGAGTGGCGGCCCTGATCGTACGCAACGCGACATTTGGCGATCCGAGCACCACGGCAATCAATCTCTTGCCGCCTTGGCTGGCGCTCAAGACGATATTGAATCCGGCGGCGCAGGTGAATCCGGTCTTCATTCCATCGACGCCGGGATAGCGGCCAAGCATATTATTGTGATTTGTGATGACCCTTCCGTCGAGCTCCAAAGCGCCGATGTTGAACAGGTCGGCGCGCTCGGGAAAGGTCAGATACAAGGCGCGTCCCAGAATAGCCAGATCGCGCGCCGAAGAAACATGCCGCGGGTCGGGCAGGCCATTTGGATTGACGAAATGCGATTGCTGCATTCCGAGCGATGCGGCCGACTCATTCATATCGTCGGCGAAGGCTTCGACCGAGCCCGAAACGCCCTCGGCGACCGTAACGGCGATGTCGTTGGCCGACTTCACCATCAGCATTTTCAGCGCGGTGTTGAGCGTCACCAGGGTACCGGGCCGGAACCCCATTTTGGATGGCGGCATTGATGTGGCGCGGGCGGAGACGACCAGCGGCGTGTCGAGAGAGATGCTGTGGTCGCGCACGGCTTTCAGCGCGACATAGACCGTCATCAATTTCGTCAACGAAGCCGGATACCAAGGCTGCGCGGCCTGATCCTGATAGAGGACAGCGCCGGAATTGAGTTCAATCACCAGCGCCGGAGCCGCCGATGCGGCGCTGACCACAGCAAGGCAAAAGGCGAACGTCGCGACCGCCAAACCAGCGAGCCAATGTTTTGGCTTGCGGTTGCCGCCGCAGATCGTTTCATCAGCCGCAGAACAGGCCGGCCGCCGGCTTGAAGTGTCCATATATGTTGACGCTTGCTTGCTTGAACTCAGGCGAATCAGGATGCCCATCCGAGGCGCTCCGATCCTCTGTCCTACCCCCTGTAGGCTTGCTCGGATAGAGCTATGGTGGAACGATGGCTTTAAAGCGACCATGCATGAAGATTATGGCGCTAAGCTGGCGGTTTACGCGCCGCCTCAAATCATCGTGATCCGGCCGCCATCGGACGCTCGCCCGCGTTCGGCGATGCGACCCGCTCCGGTCTTATGCCCATGCCCACCACGCGCGCCGGCAAACGCCGCAGGATTGGAAAGCTCTTGAAAAGGCGCAGGAACCACGGCGGCTCAACCGGCCCAATGCCTTTCAGAATGCGGGAAATCAACTTGTTTTGAATGAAGACCTGTATCGCTTGCGTGACTTTAGTGGGGAATTCCCGCCGGGCTTGTACCCGAGCCAGGCATTCATCCGGCGGTCGCGGCTGGCTGAGCAAGGGTTGAGACAAGAGATTGGCGGTGGCGATGGCGTCCTGAATGGCCAGATTAATGCCGACCCCGCCGACCGGCGACATCGCGTGCGCGGCGTCTCCTATGCATAGAAGGCCGGGCTTGTGCCAGAGGGGTAGACGATCGACCGCAACGCTGAGCAGCCGGACATCGTCAAAGCTCGCGAGTTCGGCGGTCCGGTCCGCAAGAAACGGGGCCAGTTCCGCAATCCGCGCGCGCAACGCCGCGATTCCGGCGGCTTTGATCTCGTCGGCGGCGTCTTTGGGGATCACATAGCCGCATTGCCAATGTTCGCCGCGATTGATCGTCACCAGCATCTGCCCGGCGTCGAGCCGGCCGAAAACCTCGATTGGATCGTCGCGGCGGCGCGAAAGCTTGAACCAGAGCACATCCATCGGCGCGCCTATGTTCAGCGGCGCAAAACCGGCCTCCGCGCGGACCTGCGAATGGCGGCCATCGGCGCCGATGGTGAGATCCGCGCGAATCGTTAAGGCCCCATCCTTGGTTTCGGCCTGGACGCCGGCGACTCGGCTTCCTTCTCGCAGAAGTCCCGTGACCTCCGTCGACATCATCAAACGGAACTGCGGGTAGCGCGCGGCCTTTTGCGCCAAAAAATCGAGGAAATCCCACTGCGGCATGAAGGCGATGAATTTCGCATGGGTCGGCAGGTGCGAAAAATCGGCAAGGGGAATAGTGACGGCCCCGATTTGCGCTGAGAGTTGGCGCGCCTCCTGGTGCGGCAACTTCAAAAATTCCTCAAGCAGTCCGAGATCGCTTAAGGCTTCGAGCGTTGAGGGGTGGATCGTGTCGCCGCGGAAATCCCGCAGGAAATCAGCGTGTTTCTCGACGACGATCGTATCGATTCCGGCGCGGGCGAACAGCAGGCCGAGCATCATCCCAGCCGGTCCGCCGCCAACGATGCAGCAGCGGCACGAGAGACCTTCCGATGGAGAATTTTCTGCGCCGCGATCGGCCACCATCAAATTCCAGCGGCGCTGGCGATTGAATCCGTCTCTAGATCGCGCGCGTCAGGCATCGTCTCCATGGGCGGCCTCGTTGATTGTAATGGTCTTCATCTTCGAAAAATCGATGGCGACCGGCATTTTTTCTTTCACGATCATCAATTGATAGGTTTTGATGACGTGTTCGAGCCGCCGATAAGCTTCCTTATATTCATCTGATGTCTTGGATATGGAAAGAGGCTTCAGGCAGAATTCAATGATTTCGCGCGGGCGGTCGAATTTATCCATCTGTGTCGCTCCTTTGGATCGATCTAAATATTACATGAAGGGCCGTTTCGGTGAATGCAATGTGAATGCCGCGCGACAGAAAAGCTTTCATACCGACACAGAAGGTTCGCGCAGCCGCAGCGCCGCCGTGACCATAACCGCCACGAGAATATTTGCGGCGAGCGCCAGCAGCCCGGAGTAGACGGTGACGCTAGAGCCGTTGATCACCAGAGCGTGCAAGGGCTTGAATCCGTTCAACCAGGCAAGCCGGGTGCCCCCCAAAAAGCCGGTCGCCCAGCCGGCGAGAATGCCGGGCGCGCGGAACCAGCTTGTGAAAAGCCCGAAAATCAAAGCCGGGAACGTCTGCAAGATCCACAAACTGCCGAGCAATTGCAGATCAAGCGCAAATTGGATCGGCAGGAACAAGATCACCAGAAGCGCGCCGACTTTGACGGCCATCGAGGTTATTTTGGCGACCTTCGCCTCTCCTTGGGGAGTGATGTCAGGCTCGACATAGGCTTTCCAGAAATTGCGGGTGAAGAGATTGGCGGCGCCGATGCTCATGACGGCGGCCGGAACGAGCGCGCCAATCGCGATGGCGGCGAAGGCGAAACCGGCGAACCAGCCCGGAAACAAAGCCTTGAACAGCATCGGGACGACGTCATTATTGTTGGTGAGCTTCAGCCCGGCGGCATGGCCCATGTAGCCCAAGAGCGCGAGCAGGCCGAGCAGCAGGGTATAGGCCGGCAGCAACATGGCGTTCTTGCGGATCGTATGGGCGCCTGAACTCGCAAAAATCGCCGTTATCGTATGCGGATACATGAAGGCGGCCATGGCCGAGCCGAAAGCCAAGGTCGCATAGGCGACATATTGGCTTGGCGCCAGCAGTATTCCGCCAGTCCCTTTGGCCTTGAAAGCCGCATCGGCGGCGGCGAATACTGCGTGATAACCGCCGAGCTTAAGCGGAATCAACGCGATTGCGACAATAACGACAATATAGATCATCGCATCCTTGACGAAGGCGATGAGCGCAGGCGCGCGGAGGCCCGACGAATAAGTGTAGATCGCCAGAACGAGAAAGGCGGCGATGAGCGGCAGCTCCCCGGCAAGGCCAAGAGCCTTGATCGCCGCCGACATGCCGATCAGCTGCAGCGCGATATAGGGCATCGTCGCGATGACCCCTGTTATCGCGACTGCGAGTTCGAGCGATCGCGATCCATAACGGCCGTGAACGACGTCGGCGGCGGTCACGTAATTATTGGCTTTGGCGACTTTCCAGAGCAGCGGCATGACCGCAAACACGAAGGGAAAAACAATGATCGTGTAGGGCAGGGCAAAGAAGCCATAAGCGCCGATGGCGTAGACCGGGGCCGGCGCGGCGATGATCGTATAGGCCGTGTAAAAGTCGCCGCCGACAAGAAACCAGGTGATCCATGTGCCGAATTGGCGACCGCCAAGGCCCCATTCGTCAAGATGCGCAAGGGTTTTTGGCCGCCGCCAGCGCGCCGCTACAAAACCCATGCCCGTGACGAGCGCGAAGAAGAAGAGAAAGACGGCCAGAGCCGGATAGTCGATCTCACCGCCCATCGCCGAGCCGCCCATAGACAATATAGATAAGCAGCGAGGTGATTGGCACAAAAAGCAATTGGTACCAATAGAACAATGGGAAGTCCAAGAGTTCCGGTTCCAAATGATTGTAGAAAGGGACGTAGAGCAGTCCAATATAGGGAATGAGAAGAAGAAACCAGATCGGACGCAAAGGGAAATTCTCCTCCCAAACAGATTTGAGCGGATGCTATCTGGTTGGCTTTAAAAATCAATCGGGAGCGGACATTCCGGCGACCGAAGGCGAGCCGCTAACCGGCGTCTGGCCGCCGGCTCAAATTCGCATCAGCCCGGTTTTGAATTGCCTAATCCTGTTCGGCGACAATCTTGTAGCGCTCGCCGGGAGTGAGCGTCGCATTGGGTTCAAGACCGTTGATCAGCAGAAAAGAATCGAGCTGCTGGTCGGGAACGGCCATTTTGGCCGCCATCGTCGATGGATCATCGCCGGCGGCGGCCGTGACGATGCCGATGCGCTGCGGATGCACCGCGCGAATCTCTTCGGGCGAGGCGTGATGAAATGATTGGAGCGCTGCGCGAAAACGCTTTTCGCTCTCGTCGGTTAGCGCGCGCGTGGCGAAGATCAGCCGATAAATCTCGGAGGGCTCGAACCGGATCACGGCGAGGCGGAAGTTCCATTCCCCAGCCCGCGCGCTGGCGATCACCGCCGGCGAATTGTTAACTTCGATCGCTTCAATCGAACTTTGCATCAAGCCATCGATCCAGCCAGACGCCATATACGTTTCGAGCGACATCCCAGGCGGCGCCTTGACGCTGTCGAGCCGTAGCGCTTCGTCGCCGTTCGCGGAGACCCCGAGCAGAGCTTTGGAGGCATTTTCCAGAGTAAATCCCTCCGGCGCTAGGAATGCGAACCCCAATCGGCCGTGGAGAAACCTGCGGCCGCGGACGACGCCTTCGGCCGGATTGTCGCCAAATATCATGCCATCGATCGCCGCAAGGTAAGGACCTCTATCGGTCTCGCCGATGCCCGGCGCGCCGATCTGGCGGGCGGCGGCGATAGCTTGCGTGACGCGCTCCGGAGTCGAGGGATGCGTCGCCAAAATATCCGGCTTATCCGCGCTGGCGTTCTGGCCGATCAGCGAAGTCCGCATCGACGCCGAGCGGCCAAGCGCGCTGAGGAAGCGGGACGCGCCATAGGGGTCAAAACCCGCGCGCGCGGTGACTTTGATGCCGATTGCGTCCGCCTCGAGCTCCTGCTGGCGCGAAAAGCTGGCGATGGTCCGGCGCGCTACGGCCTCGACTTCCTCGCCTTTCTGCTTGTTCTGGATCACGGTCGCAGCCTGGCTGATGACGGCGGCGCGTTTCTCCTCCTCCTCGCGGCGGACTGCATGTCTTGCGGTGAGATGGGCGATCTCATGCGCCATCACGGCGGCGACTTCGGATGCGTCATTGGCAAGAGCTAAAAGGCCGCGCGTGACATAGAGGTTGCGCGGCGGCAGCGCGAAGGCGTTGACGATGGGGGAATCGAGGATCGTCACCTTATAGGGTTCGCTTTTCCGATCGTCCGCGTTGGCGAGTTTGATCAGGATTTCGTTGAGGTAGCGTTCGGCGGCGGGATCTTTGTATTCTCCATCGAACAGCGCGATCATGCGGGCATGTTCGGCCATCGCCTTGGTTTCCACCCCAGGCGGGTGCGGCGGCAGCGGCGGCGCGTCCATCTTGAATGATTGTTCGCCTTGCGGCTCTATCGAGGCGCAAGCGCCCAAGGCGAGCGCCGCAGCCAAGGCGAAAGCCGTCACGATGCGGCGTCCCAATCCTTCGGCTGTCAGCCGCCGCGACTGTGCGATGTCCGCGGAATTGTTCATTACGTGACGAGGACCTGTTTCAGCGCTGCGGGGCCAAATTGGTTGCGGCCTCGCTTTGTCCTTGTGTGATCGCCTCAATTTCATCCGGACTCGAAATCTCGATCTGCGGTCCAAAGCGCATATCGAGAAGTCCGCGCACGCGAATTATTTGGCCGGCGAAGCTGGCTAAATTCAATCCCGCAGCATCGAATATCTTCACATTGCGTTGCAAGATTGTGACCGAAAAATCCTGGCCCCGGCGCGGCCCTAAAAAGAGAGTGACGCGAAAACCGTCTTTGCCGACGCCGGCGACGCGACCTTCGACGATGACAAAGGTTCCAGCCTTCTCAGCGAAGGACTCATGGTCGCCGGCCATTATAACCGCATAATACGGATCCGCCCAAAGTCCAAGCGCGGCCGCGCGGGCTCCGGCTTCCGCTTTGAGCAGAGCTGCGCGACAGGGCCGCGCAGCGGCGTCTGGCTCAAAACGAGCAAGGCCTGCGTCGAGAACTTGCCTGCGCCACCAAAAGGAGGGGCGAGCCTTGTTCCCCGGCGGGCGCGTAAACCTCCGCGACGAAACGCCCCCAGCGATCCGGGCGCTGTCCCTCAAAACGGTACGAAATCTCTTTTCCGTTGAGCCAGTCGGCCAGCTTTTCACTCGACTTTATATCGAGATCAGGGTCCTGCGGCGTCGGACGCGGGGGATCGATGCCAGCGATCTTGAGTTGCCTGCCATCTTCCAGCGTCAATTCCAGCCTCTCGCTTACCGAGGCGATCCGGCCGCCGGCAGCGCTGTCGGAAGCGGGCGCGGCAGAACAATCGCCGGCCGCCCGCGCCCGGAAGCGTAAGCCAAGGCAAAGCCGAAGCCGAAGCCGGCGAGACAAAGCAGCAGGCGCAGCGTCAAAGTGCGAACAATTCTCCAGTCCCGCGCTCGCAAGGTCGCCGCCGGACCCGACGTGAGACGATCATACTAAGCTGTGCGGCTAGGATTTTGGCCGCATTTTTGAGCAGGCATTTTTTGTGCATCAATTTTCACGCTGCCTTAACAAGGATATCGCAAAGCGGCGCCTTTTTTTAACTCTATCGGGCATTCCGCTTTTTTCTGAAGCAAAATCCGCGCTGCTCTGAGACA
Source organism: Methylocella sp. (assembly GCA_037200525.1). Taxonomy (NCBI): domain Bacteria; kingdom Pseudomonadati; phylum Pseudomonadota; class Alphaproteobacteria; order Hyphomicrobiales; family Beijerinckiaceae; genus Methylocella; species Methylocella sp. Next base: position 780,625 of record JBBCGG010000001.1, read on the forward strand.
AAACTAGGCGCGGCATCATCGACCATGACATTTCCGTTGCGTTGCGTCTAAATGCGCGCGGTCTCGCCTTACGACGCCACGCAAGCTGCGATGGCGAGGCCACTCCTGAACGGGAAGCGAGCGCCCATGGCCCGAATTCGTCGTTTACTGGTTGCGAACCGATCCGAAATCACCATTCGCGTCTTTCGGGCCGCGACCGAACTCGGCATCCGCACCGTGGCGATCTATGCGGAGGAAGACAAGCTTTCGCTGCATCGCTTTAAGGCCGACGAGGCCTATCAGATCGGCGCCGGCAAGGGACCGCTTGAGGCTTATTTGTCGATCGAGGAGGTGATCCGCGTCGCCAGGGAAGCCAAGGTCGACGCGATCCATCCAGGCTATGGATTCCTTTCGGAAAGCCCCGAATTCGCCGAAGCCTGCGCCGCCGCGGGCATTATCTTCGTCGGCCCCTCGCCGCAGACGATGCGCGACCTTGGCAATAAAGTTGCCGCCCGCAATATCGCCGTCTCCAGCGGGGCGCCGGTGATGCCGGCGACGCCGCCGCTTCCCGACGATCCGGAAGAGGTAAAGCGGCTCGCCCGGGAGATCGGCTATCCGGTCATGCTTAAGGCCTCGTGGGGCGGCGGCGGCCGCGGGATGCGGCCGATTGAGAGCGAAGACAAACTGCTCGACGCCGTGACCAGCGCCAAGCGGGAGGCGAGGAACGCCTTCGGCAAGGATGAGGTCTATCTTGAAAAGCTGGTGCGCCGGGCGCGGCACGTCGAAGTCCAGATTCTCGGGGATGCGCATGGCAATTTGGTGCATCTTTTTGAGCGCGACTGCTCGATCCAGCGCCGCAACCAGAAGGTCGTCGAACGGGCTCCCGCCCCTTATCTCGACCAAGCGACGCGCGAAAGTCTCTGCGAAGCGGCGTTGAAGATCGGCCGCGACACGAATTACATCGGAGCCGGAACGGTCGAATTTTTGATGGATGCCGAGACCGGCAAGTTCTACTTCATCGAGGTCAATCCGCGCATCCAGGTCGAGCATACGGTGACCGAAGTCGTGACCGGGCTCGATATCGTCAAGGCGCAGATCCGCATCGCCGAAGGCAAACGCATCGGCAGGCCGGAAGAGACCGGCATTCCGGAGCAAAAAGACATTCGGCTTTCGGGTCACGCCCTGCAATGCCGCATCACCACGGAAAATCCGGAAAATAATTTCATCCCGGACTATGGCCGCATCACCGCCTATCGCGGCGCCATGGGCTTTGGCATCCGCGTTGATGGAGGCACCGCTTATTCGGGGGCCATCGTCACCCGTTTCTACGATCCGCTGCTCGAAAAGGTCACGGCCTGGGCTGCGACGCCGGAAGAGGCGATCCGCCGGATGGATCGCGCGCTGCTCGAATATCGCATCCGCGGCGTCGCGACCAATCTCGCCTTTCTGCACAATATCATTACCCATCCGCGTTTCATCGCAAACGATTACACGACGCGCTTCATCGACGAGACGCCCTCGCTATTCGATTTCAAGAAGCGTCAGGACCGCGCGACGAAACTGCTGACCTGGATCGCCGACGTCACCGTCAACGGACATCCTGAAACGCGGGGAAGGGCGCGCCCTCCCGCGAATGCGCGCGGGGCGGTCATCCCGCAATTTCCGGGCGCTTCCATTCCAGAGGGAACTCGCCAGCGTTTCGAGGCGCTCGGCGCAAAGGGCTTTGCCGAATGGATGCGCAATGAACAGCGCGTCCTCGTCACCGACACCACCATGCGGGACGCGCATCAGTCGCTCATCGCAACGCGCATGCGAACGCGGGACATTGCGGCCGCCGCGGAAGCATGCGCCAAGGGCCTGCCGCAGCTTCTCTCGCTGGAATGCTGGGGCGGCGCGACATTCGATGTTTCGATGCGGTTTCTCTCGGAAGACCCGTGGGAGCGCCTCGCGCTGGTGCGCAAACGCGCGCCCAATCTCCTGACGCAAATGCTGCTGCGCGGGGCCAATGGCGTCGGCTACACCAACTATCCCGATAATGTGGTGAAATATTTCGTGCGCCGCGCCGCCGGCGGCATTGATCTCTTCCGCGTTTTTGATTGCCTCAACTGGGTCGAGAACATGCGCGTCTCGATCGACGCCGTATGCGAGACCGGCAAACTGGCGGAAGGCGCGATCTGCTATACCGGCGATATTCTGGACCCTGATCGCGCCAAGTTTTCGCTCGACTATTATGTCGGGGTGGCCAAGGAGTTGGAGCGGGCCGGATGCCACATCCTCGGCATCAAGGACATGGCCGGCCTGCTGCTGCCGCCCGCCGCGCGCGCGCTCGTCAAGGCGCTGCGCGAGGAAGTTGGACTGCCTTTGCATCTTCATACGCATGATACGTCAGGGGTGTCGGCGGCGACCGTGCTGGCCGCGATCGACGCAGGAGTCGACGCCGTCGACTTGGCCATTGATTCAATGTCGGGCGCCACTTCGCAGCCTTGCCTTGGCTCGATAGCCGCGGCCTTGCGGCATAGCCCGCGCGACACAGGCCTTGATGCGGAAGCCATCCGCCAGCTCAGCTTCTATTGGGAGGCGGTGCGGCTGCAATATGCGGCGTTCGAGAGCGATCTCAAGGGCGGCACCTCCGAAGTCTATCTGCATGAGATGCCCGGCGGTCAGTTCACCAATCTCAGGGAGCAGGCGCGCGGGCTCGGCCTCGAGACGCGCTGGCATGAGGTCGCCAAGGCTTATCGCGCCGCCAACGATATGTTCGGCGATATCGTCAAGGTGACGCCCTCATCGAAAGTCGTCGGCGACATGGCGCTGATGATGGTCAGCCAAAATCTGACGCCGAGCGATGTGCTCGACCCAACGCGCGAGATCGCTTTCCCGACCTCAGTCGTCGAGATGCTGAAGGGCGACCTCGGCCAACCGCCGGGAGGCTGGCCGAAGGCGTTGCAGGCGAAAGCGCTGAAAGGCGAGGCGCCGATCGACGTTCGGCCCGGCGCGCTATTGCCGGCCGCTGATCTCGGCGCCGCGCGCGCGCAGGCTGAAAAGGCGTGCGGGCGTCAGCTCAGCGATGACGATCTCGCCTCTTATTTGATGTACCCCAAGGTTTTTACTGAATTTTCGGCCACCGTGCGCCGCTTCGGGCCTGTTTCCGCGCTGCCGACGACCGTGTTCTTTTACGGAATGCAGGCGGGCGAGGAGATCGCCATCGAGATCGAGCCGGGCAAGACCCTGGTGCTGCTTTTGCAGACGATCAGCGAGACCGACGAAGAGGGGCACGTCAAGGTTTTCTTCGAGCTGAACGGTCAACAGCGCATCATCAGGGTGCAGAACCGTTCGGCGGCGGTGACGGCCGTCATGCGGCGCAAGGCCGAGGACGGCAATGACCGGCATATAGCGGCTCCAATGCCGGGCGCGGTCGTGAGCGTCGCCGTGCGCAGCGGGCAAGAGGTAAAGGCCGGCGACATCGTCGCGACGCTGGAGGCGATGAAGATGGAAACCTCGCTGCACGCGCCGCGCGATGGCAAGATCGCGGAAATTCTCGTCGCGCCAGGGCAGCAGATCGACGCGCGCGATCTGCTGATGACCTTGGAGTAAGGCGGAAGCTGCGCCGTGGCTCGATCGCGGCCGCGGCGCCGCCGCCTTACGTCAGGCGGCGGCGGATAACGCGCGCGGCGCGCGCTTCTCCAGGATGGCCGCAAATTGCCCTGCGGCGGCGGCGATTCTGTCCAACACCAGGGGTTCAACGACCTCGCCATTGCTGAAATCGGAATCGGTCGCGTAGATCGCGGTCGGCACCGTCAGCGCCGTGAAGAAGGCGAACAAGGGGCGCAATTGATGCTCGACGACGAGCGCATGGCGATGGCCGCCGCCGGTCGCTCCAATGAGCACGGGCCGGTCGATCAACGCCGCAGGCTCGATAAAGTCGAATAAATGCTTGAACAGTCCGGAATAGGAGCCTTTGTAGACGGGCGCGACGACGATCAGCGCATCCGCGGCTTCAATTGCATCGACGAGTTGAGCCGCCTCAGGCGTAAGCTCCGCGCGAGTGAATGCGGCTCCAAGCCCTGGTCCGGCGTCGAGAATATCGAAAAGCTGCGGCTTGATCGAAATATTGCTCTGCACGGATCGGAGGATTTGCTCGGCGAGCGCCTTTGATTTTGAAGGACGGTGCGTATTGCCGCTAATGACGGCGACCTTCAGCGTCGTTGCAGTGACAGGCATTCCGTAGACTTTCTTCAGTTGACGGCGGCGAGGGCGTATTCGCCGTTGGAGCACACTTTCAAATCGGACTAGGTGTTAAAACCCACATATGGGGATTTATCGACGAAACTTAAGCGGTCGAGCGATGCTCGCCGGCGCGAACCCGAAAAGAGCGGGCGAAGCGTAGATTAGCGATATAAATCTATAAAGTCGATATTTTATGTGTCGTCCCCTCAGCCTATGCCGCGCCGGTGCGGAAACCGCCGTCGTCACCGCCGCCGAAGCGTATCTTCGACTTTGGGCGACAGCAGGCCAAGATCGCGCAACGCGCCGTTGGCTTTATCCAGATATCGCATTGGCGCGCGCACGACGACGTCATTCAAAACTCATTGTCCTCGATTGTCGATCGTAACTGGAAGGCGAATATCTATAGTTATGGACCTTTCCGAAAGCCGACTTCGAGCCATTTTAATGCTTAAGCTCTACATATTACATACTGGAGAAGCGCGGCTATATTGATTAGGCCGCGTTATTGATTCGGTTTTGTGACTGAGGTTGCGCAGTTGCGCGACGCGCCTTGCGTTGAGCGGCGGATATGCCGTTGTTACGTTTTGTAACTGTAATTGACAATTCAGATTAACTGCTTGAATTTCATAAGATTATTGTCTCTTGGACCGGCCAAAGCACCGCGTGGAGGGGCCTTAGCTCAAGATCGGTTTTGCTCCCTGCAATGCATAATGATATGCGTCATTTTCCTATTCGTGGATCTGTTCGATCCTTCGCAATCGAAGCGCCGCCTTTTTCAAAGCGTTTCTTGAACCGTTTGGACAGCCGAACTAAGTGACCAAAACCAATAGCCTTGAAGACCATGCGACGAGACGCTTTCGCCTTGCGGGCAAAGCCTATCTAGAGAGCGGCGATCCTTTTTTCGCGCCCATAGATAGTTTGCGCGCCGAAGCCGCAGCCACCGGGCGCCATTTCACCAGTTTCGCCAATTATGATTATCTGGGACTCGCCTCCCATCCGATGGTCAAGGCGGCGGCCTCGGAGGCGCTGGGGACTTTTGGGGGTCGGCGCTCTTGCGTCCCGTCTCGTCGGCGGCGAGCGGTCGATGCATCACCTTCTTGAAGAAGGACTCTCCAAATTCATCGGAACCGACTCGGCGTTGACCTTGGTCAGCGGCTATTTGACCAATGTCACGACGATTTCGCATCTCCTCGGCTCGCGAGACGCGCTGTTCATCGACGAATTGTCGCATAATAGCATCGTCAGCGGCGCCAAAAGCGCAGTCGCCGAAACCATCATTTTCCGTCACAATGACCTCGATCACCTCGATTTTCTATTGAGCGAGCGGCGGGAAAACTACCGCAACGTCCTCATTGTGGCCGAAGGGCTCTACAGTATGGACGGCGATATCGCCGACCTGTCGCGCCTCGTCGAGATCAAGGAACGCAATAAAGCGTGGTTGCTGATTGACGAGGCTCATTCTCTCGGAGTGCTCGGAGCGGACGGGCGCGGCCTGTGCGAATATTCGGGGGTCGATCCGCAACGAATCGATCTCATCATCGGCACGTTGTCGAAGTCGCTCGCGTCCTGCGGCGGGTTCGTCGCCGGCAAGGCGGCGGTGATCGAATGGCTGCGCTACACGCTGCCCGGTTTCGTCTATAGCGTTGGCCTCTCCCCGGTTATTTCCGCCGCCGCCGCCGCCGCGTTGCAATTGATGCAAGAAGAGGCTTGGCGGCTTGAGCAACTGCGTAAAAACGCCGAATTATTCATGGATCTCGCCCATGAGGCTGGTCTCGACACGGGTCCCGCCATTGGGCGCGGCGTCGTTCCGATCCTCTTTTCCGACAGTCTCGAAACTTTGGCCGCCTCGCGTCATTTGATGGAGAACGGCTATTACGTGCCGCCGATCATCCAGATTGGCGTGCCCAAAGACCAGCCACGCTTACGCTTCTTTCTCTCCACCACACATACCGAGAGCGAAATCCGAGGCGTCATCGACCTTTTGGCCAAGCGGGATGCAGTTGCGGAGGCTCCCGCCCATGCCTTGATCGCCGCGACCTGAACTCCCTGGCGTCGCGCTAAACCCAAACCATGCGAGTTTTCGCGACGGCGGCAGCTACTTGCGAAGAATTCTAGGCGTTGAGCGGTTTTAACTGTTGGGTTGCTTCGGCAAGTCTGGTCGTTTTTAATTGAAGGGACGCCGCGCGCTTTTTGTGCTTTGAGGCGTGGCCCTGTCACAAAACTCGCAGCGTTTTCACGATCATGCTCAAGGGGCCCTATTACCCGCATTCCAAAGGTTAAACTATGCCCATAGGCGCGGTAACAGTCGTTCCAGCAGATGGACTTCTGAATTTTCTTACCTTCTGCCGATTGCCGCGGCTGATCTACGAGGGGCAAAACGGCTTCGCGCCTCCGCTCGACGCCGAGCGTTGGACATTGCACGCGGCGCGGCTCAATCCGCATTTCAAGCAGGTCGATCGGCAAGCCTGGATCGCTCACAAGGATGGCAAGCCCGCCGGCCGCATTTTGGCGCAAATATACAAAAAGGATGCGACCTTGCCGGTCGGCGCATCGGGGGCGCAATTCGGCTGCCTCGATGCGATAGACGACGGCGCCGTTGTCGAGGCTCTGACGCAAGCCGCCGAAACCTGGCTGCGCCAGCGAGGCGCAACAATCATTCACGGGCCGTTTTCGCCGTCGATCAACAGCGAGACTGGCATGCTGGTCGAAGGCTTCACAGCTCCGCCGATGGTGTTCATGCCCTGGAATCCGCCCTATTTGGTCGAAGCCGTGGAACGGCTCGGCTACGTCAAGGCGCACGATCTTATTTCTTACCGTTATGAAGTGACGGAGAAGGACCGGACGACGCAGCCAGGAATTCTGGCGCGGCCGGAGTGGCGCGACAGATTGAAGATCCGGACATTGAACCTCAAAAAGATCGACGCAGAAGCGCCGGTCATTGTCGATATTTTCAACGACGCCTGGAGCGAAAACTGGGGTTTTGTTCCTTTCACGCTCGAAGAATTCCTGTCGACCGCCGATGGCCTTAAAATGGTGATGCCGCCGGAAGGCGGTTTTATGATCGAGCTTGATGGAGCGCCGCAGGCCTTCGGCGTCATTTTGCCGAACCTGCATGAGATCACCGCCGATCTCGCTGGGCGGCTGTTTCCGCTCGGCTTGCCGCGCGTGATCTCGCGCATCAGGCGCCATGCATTCAAGTCCGGACGGCTCGCGCTGTTTGGCGTGCGCCGCGCGCTGCATCGTAAAGCCGCCGGGGGCGCGGTCATTCTGGCCTTCATCGAGGAATGCCGCCGGCGCAGCGCCCGGAGTTCAATCGACCATGTCGAATTCGGCTGGGTTCTGGAAGACAATGTCGGAATGCGCCGACCGATCGAACTATCCGGCGCGCGCATCGATAAAATTCATCGCATTTATGAGAAAAATATCGCTGCCTGAGGGTCGTCAAAACGCCCCCGCTGGGGCAAGCTCAACGCGGCTGGAAAAAGGGACATCGACATGAGCCTTCCCGCAATGGACTTCGGCGCCGTCGGCGCGAGCGAAGTAGCTCCGGCCGCCGACGGTTTTCTCCAGACGACAGAGCCGCGTCCGCATCCGCTGCGCCGGCGCGCCATCATGCGGGCGCATCCTGAGGTCGCAACCCTGATCGGCCATGACTGGAGAACGGCGGCGGTCACCTTATGCGTCGTCGTCGGTCAAGTCGTTATAGCGGGTGTGCTCGGTAGCCTCGGCCTCAGCTATTGGTGGCTCGCCGTGATCGTCGCCTTTGGCGTCGGCGCTTTCGCCAATCATGCGATGTTCGTCGTCATTCACGACGCCTGCCACAACGCCATTTTCAAAAAACCGTTCTTGAACAGGTGGGCCGGGATTTTAGCCGATCTGCCAAACACGGTTCCGACCGCAATGGGGTTTCGCTGCTACCACATCAAGCATCACTCCCATCTCGGCGATTATGATTTTGACGCCGATTTGCCGAGCCACTGGGAGGCCCGCCTGTTTGGGGCGACTTGGTATGGAAAAGCGACCTGGATGTTCTTTTTCGCCGCGTTTCAGCTGATCAGGCTCGGCCGGCTGAAAGGCTCCGTCCCGATGTGGGGTCGCTGGACGATCATCAACGGAGTCTGCGTCATCCTGTTCGATATCGCGGTTTTCGTTTTGCTCGGTCCCAACGCGCTTCTCTATCTGTTTGCATCGTTCTGGTTCTCGGTCGGCGGCTTGCACCCTCTTGGCGCGCGTTGGGTGCAGGAGCATTTCACCAGCGATCCGGTGCAGGAGACTTTTGATTATTATGGTCCGCTGAACATTCTCGCGCTCAACATCGGCTATCACAACGAGCATCATGATTTTCCCGATATCCCGTGGACGCGGTTGCCGGAGCTGAAGAAAATGGCGCCCGAATTCTACGACGATCTGAAGACGCATAAGTCGTGGAGCGGACTGCTGGTCCAGTTCATCTTCGATCCGCGCTTCACTCTTTATACAAGAGTCGATCGCAGCGCCGCCAATACGCCTCCAGGTTTCGTCAAACCGAGGTCTTTGCAGCCCCAGAAGCCGGTCTCGACATCGATCTGAGGTTTTTGGAGGAAACAGAGCGTGGGGATAAGGCTTTTTGCTGCGGCTTTCTTATTAACTGCGCTCATGGGGGGCGCCGCATTTGCGCAGGCCGAAGCGCCGCGTTCGATCGCCATTTTCCCGGTTGAACTTTGGGATACGAGCGGGGAGGGAAGCAAACCCGGCCAAGCGGAGCGCCTCGAACATGCGACGCAAACGCTAAAGGACCAGCTGGAGCAAACCGGCCGCTATCGCGCCGTCGATCTTTCGCCATATGGCGAGCGGATCGCCAAGACCGAACCTCGTTATAATTGCAATGGCTGCTGGGAGCCGATCGCTAAAGAGGCCGGCGCAACCTACGCGCTGCTGGCGGCAGTGCACAAAGTCTCGTCCCTGATCTCGAGCGTCGACATCTACATCATGGATCTTGCGACCGATAAACCCGTCGCTTACGCCAGCGGCCAGTTCCGCGGCGACGATGAGCAGGCCTATACGCGCGCGATGAAATTTCTGGTCAAGGAGCGCTTGATTCCGTCCGAGACCGAGGCTCCAGCGAAGCCGTAAACGGGCCGCCGATTGCCCTCAGGGCTCAAATCCCTCAAAAATAATTTGATCTATCCACAGGTTTGCGCGTTCGCGGTCGCTTGCCGACCGGACCGTCCATGTGATGACCGGCATGCCCATGCCGCTGCGGCAAAGCTCTGGCACAGCATGCGGCAGATCGCCGATATGCCAGGACAAAAAATCTGGCCTCACGCGGGAGAAATCGCGCAGATCGGCGAGCGCCGTGCGCCGCTCCGGCGAGAGTTCGGGCCATTCCTTTTCCGCGTAGCGAGCTTCCGCCACAAGTCCCAACGGGCAAGCGATTTTCTGAGCGCGGATAAAGGCCAGGATCTCCGGATCGAAGCTCTTTAGGCATACCGGACCGTCATATTCCGCGACGATCGCGATAGCGCGGTCCGCGAGGCGCAAATCGCCGTCGAACCGGCTTTTGATTTCGACGATAAGCGGGACCCGGCCGTTGATCGCTGCGAGAAAATCCGCGAGCGGGGCAATCGACTGATCGCAGTCCCTGAAGCGCAAGCCGCTGATTTCCTGCGCCGAATACGCATCAAGGCGGCCTTCGGCCAGCATCAGGCGCTCGAGCGTGAAATCGTGGAACACCATAGCCTCGCCGTCGCTCGAGCGCTGGATGTCGCATTCGATCGCATAGCCTTTGGCCATCGCGGCGGCTGCGGCCGCGATGGTATTCTCAACGAGTCCGCGCGCTTTGCAATGCAGCCCGCGGTGAGCGATCGGCCGCGCCGTAAGCCAATCCGGCGCGTTGATTTCACGGACGTTTTGGCCCCGCATCAAGCCGCTATTTCGAACATGGCCTCAACCTCGACAGCGCAGCCGAGCGGCAGTTCGGCAACGCCCACGGTCGATCTTGCGTGGCGGCCGGGATCTCCCAAAACCTCGACGATGAAATCGGAGGCGCCGTTCATAACGGCAGGTAACGTCAAAAATCCTGGCGCGACATTGATGAAGCCGCCGAGGCGAACGCAGCGCGTGATCCTGTCGAGATCGCCGAGAGCCACTTTGGCTTGCGCCAAAAGATTGATAGCGCAGCGGCGCGCCGCCGCTTGTCCGGCTTCGATCGATACATTCCCGCCGATCTTGCCGATATGCCCAAGGTCAAGCTTGCCATCCGCACCGAACGGCAATTGACCTGAAATGACGAGAAAAGAGCCGGAAATGACGGATGGGACGTAATTGGCCATTGGAGCCGCAGCTGCGGGCAGCGAAACGCCAAGAGCCGTCAGCTTAGCTTCGATTTTGGTCATCAATAAAACTCCTTTGTCGTTTCCACTCCTATAGCGTTGGAAGTTCCGCCCGTCGAACATGGGAGCCCCACGCCAATTCGGCAGAGCTTCAGTCCCCCGGTTGCATGTGGCGCGTCTTGACTCTAACTTTACCCTTTGCGGTAAGGATTCGCGTTTGACCGCCATCGCCCATCGTTCGAGGACCAAAGAAGATGTATGCTTCGCACGCTCGCTTTCTCATCTCCGGCGCGTTGGCTCTGACCCTTATCGAATTTGCTTCCCTCCCTGCTGCGGCGGGAGCCCATAACGCCACTGCGACTCCCGACGCCCCGGCAGAGGTCAAGTCCGGTCAGGTCAATTTAGATCAGTCCAAAGTCGACCCAGCCAGCACAATTGCGCTGGCCCCGCATCGAGCCGTCTACGAATTGACGCTGTCGAAATCAGTGGGGAGCAAAAGTCCCACCGCAGCGCACGGACGCATCGCTTTCGATTTTGCGGGTTCGCCCTGCGAAGGATATGTGCAGAATTTCCGCCAGTTGACGGAGTTGCAGCCAGCCGAAGGCCCGACGCGAATATCGGATATGCATTCGGCAACCTTCGAGGACTCGGAAGGCAAGAATTTCGACTTCAAGATGCAAACAAGCGTCGATAACGAAACCGCTGAGACAATTGATGGCAAGGCCTCAAAATCCAGCAGCGGCCCTTTGTCGGTCAATCTCTCGAAACCAAAACACAGCAAATTCGATCTCGGCGAGGACGTGGTTTTCCCGACGGAGCATTTGAGGCGCATTCTCGCGGCCGCCGAAACTGGCAAGAATCTTCTCGAGGTCAAGGTCTACGACGGATCTGAGACCGGAGACAAAGTATTCGAGACCACCACTTATATAGGCCATCCAGAGTCATCGCCCGTGATCGAGCAAGCCGCTCAAATTCCCGCGCTTGAGAAGCTGCGGCGCTGGCCCGTATCGATCAGCTATTTCGAAACTGGCAAGAAGGACGAAGGACCAAGCTACGTCTTGTCGTTTGACCTCTATGAAAACGGAATTTCACGCGCGCTGAGACTGGATTATGGCGATTTTGTCCTTTCCGGCGAAATGTCGAGCCTTGAGCTTCTGAACGAGCCACCCTGCCGCAAATAATATCGGCGACCGTCATCGGCTTGCCGTCGCCACATGAGATCGTCCCCTCCGGATTTTGCCGGCATATCAACCGTGCATCGAGGCCGATAATAAAGCGTTGTGCGGGAGCCGGGCTGGATGCGCATTCTTATCACCAATGATGACGGCATTCACGCGCCGGGCCTTGCTGCGCTGGAGCGGATCGCCAGCGCACTTTCGGACGATGTCTATGTCGTTGCGCCCGAAACCGACCAATCGGGCGTCGCCCATTCGTTGTCGCTCAACGATCCATTGCGTCTGCGCAAAATTTCCGAGCGGCGCTACGCCGTGAAAGGCACGCCGACCGACTGCGTCATCATGGGGATCCGCCGGATTCTCGATGGGGCTAGGCCCGATGTGGTTCTGTCAGGGGTGAATTGCGGCCAGAACGTCGCCGAGGATGTGATCTATTCCGGAACGGTCGCCGGCGCGATGGAGGGCGCAATTTTGGGAACGCCTTCAATCGCTCTGTCGCAGGCCTATAATTCTTTGCATGGGCGAGAGGGCGCGATCTGGAGCTGCGCCGAGACCCATGGGCCTTCGCTCATCGATAAGATCCTTTCTGAGGGAATAGCGCCCCATACCGTCATCAATGTGAATTTCCCCCCTTGCCCGGCGGCTGAAGTCGAGGGCGTTGCGGTGACCGTACAGGGTCGTCGCGGTTATATGGCCAAGATCGACGCGCGGGCGGACGGGCGCGGCAATCCGTATTATTGGATCGCCTTCGACCGCAATGAATTCGCGCCGGGGCAAGGCACTGACATTGAAGCCATCGCCCAAAAGCGCATTTCGGTCACGCCATTGCGGCTTGATTTGACCGATGCTCCCTCGCTTACGCGTTACGCGCAGGCCTTGCGCTGAGCGGCCGCCGCCCGCCTGCGCGGCCGCGAGAACCGCAAGCCGCCGAATCCCCGCTCTTCAATGAGGCCGTCGCATCGGCGCAAGCGAAGGCGGCGTTTTTGCTGGCTATGCGCGCCCGGGGCATTCGGGATGTGAATGTCCTGCGTGCGCTGGAAATGGTGCCGCGTGAAATCTTCGTGCCGCATCGCTATGCCGATCTGGCTCGCCGCGATCTCGCGCTGCCGCTGCGCTGCGGCCAGACTTTGCCGGAACCCTGGCTTGCCGCGCGCATGATCGAGGTTCTGGCGCCTTTGCCGCATCATCGGGTGCTCGAAATCGGCGCCGGTTCCGGCTATGCGACGGCTCTTCTTGCCCGAATCGCTCGTGAAGTCGTCTCCGTCGAGCGATTCCAGAGCCTTGCGATCGAGGCAGGCGAGCGCTTGGCGCGCCTTGGGGTGATGAACGCAGGCGTCGCCTGGGGCGATGGTCTTGCAGTTTCGCCGCAGACGGGCCCATTTGATCGGGTGATCGTGCAAGGCGCGCTCACCGAACTTCCCGAAAATCTCATCGCGGTTCTCGCCCCCGATGGCGTGATCGTCATGGCCCGTCCCGATCTCGATGTTCCGGCGCATCAGCATGTGGTGCGCATTGCGCGCAATGAGACGGATGCTTTGGAGGCGACGCCGATTTGCCCTTGCAGGCTGCAAGCCATCCTGCCGGGCGTGTCTCAAGCGCTTTAGCGCCTGCGCTCAACCTTGCGGCTCAGTTTGCCGCCGCGTTGCGCGCCCGAGCATAGGGCCGAAGGAAGATCGGCGAGGATTCCATTAAGTTTAATTTGAACGGTTTTTTGTGAATATTCGTTCATCTTAAACTCTCCCTTAACTCGCGGCCCATTTAATGCAGACATAGCTATTACGTCAGTGGGCTGCGTCATGAGTCATTTGGTTGCGGTATATTACTCACGCTTCGCGTTCCGGCTCGCTTTGACGGGGCTGGCGGCGGGCATGCTCGCAGGCTGCGCGAACTCCGAACGGCTGACCGATCCTTTCGGCAGCCCCTTCCAAAACTCGGCGGTGACCGATCCTTCGCCGACCGCGAGCATCAACCAAAGCGCGCCCGTCACCCCGGTGCAGTCGCGCCCCCTGGCCCCGCCAGCGGCGAGTTTGGCCTCGCCCGCGCCGCCGAGCGCTCGGGTCGCCGCCGCGCCCGTTCACTCATCCACGGCCGTCGCGGGCTGGTCTGCCGAGGGCGGCACGCCGGTTGTGCTGGCCGATGGCGAAAACGCCGACATCATCGCCAAGCGCTATGGAATTCCAATGGACGCCCTGCTGAAAGCAAACGGGCTGGCATCCGTTTCGCAGCTGCATCCCGGCGCGCGCGTCATTATTCCTGTGTATAACGCGACTGGCGCTGCGCACGCGACCGCCAGCGCCGCGCCGCCGAGTGCGCCAGTGCGCGTCGCCGCCGACGCCCATGCCCAACAAATCAAGCTGCTGAAGGGCAAAGCCCCGGCGAATGCAGTTGACCAAGCTCACGTGGCGAACAAAACCGCCGCGCCTGCGCAAAAACTCGCCGCCGCCAAGGAGCCCGCAAAGGCGCCCGTCGCTGCGCCCAAAGCGGCAGCGGCTGCGGCGCAGCCCGTCAAAACCGCGGCTGTGACGAAGCAGGATGCGCAGAAAGGGTCGAAAGTCGAAGTCGCAGTCCTCGAGACGAAGAAGCCCGAGCCAGAGGAGGCTGCGTCCGAACCCGCCAAAGCCGGCGATTCAGCCAATCCGGAATTCCGCTGGCCGGCGCGAGGCCGCATCATTCAAGGCTTCAAGGCCGGTGGCAACGACGGAATCAACATCGCCGTTCCGGAAGGCACCTCGGTCAAAGCCGCCGAGAGCGGGATTGTCGCCTATGCCGGAAGCGAACTAAAGGGCTATGGCAATCTCATCTTGATCCGCCATCCAAACGGCTTTGTCTCGGCCTACGCCAATAATGGCGACATTGAAGTCAAGCGCGGCGAGACGGTCAAGCGCGGTCAGACCATCGCCAAGTCGGGGCAGAGCGGCAATGTCGCCACGCCGCAGTTGCATTTCGAGCTTCGCAAGGGCGCGACGCCGGTCGATCCGACGCTCTATCTCGCGGGACTGTAACAAGGGGTCCGCATTCCTCGTCAAAAACGGGCGACGAATACGAGATAAAAGGCGATTTCGCTGATCTGCTGCGCGGCGCCGGCGACGTCGCCAGTCTGGCCGCCAATCTGCCGCTTGGCGAGCGCGCTGCACCCAAACCCCGCAATGACGCTTGCCGCAAGACCCAGGGTCGCCTTCCCGAGATTTGCGCCGGCTAAGAGCGGGGTCGCCGCAAAGATAGCGGCGAGGCAGGCGGCGCGGCCGAACGACGGGGGTTCAGGCCTCCCCGCCGAAAAGCCGGCTCCTTCCGCGCGGGCGGAAGGCAGCACGAACATGGGAATTAGAGCGGAAAAGCGCGACGCAGCCGCCGCGCCGATCAGCACTGCGCTCGCCAGTGCAACGCTTTGCGCAGCGATGAAAGCCAGCGCGACGATGCGAATATAAAGCGACAAGGCCAGAGCCAGAGCGCCGAAGGCGCCGACTCGGCTGTCTCGCATGATTTCGAGCTTGCGCTCGCGCGTCGCACCGCCGCCGAAACCATCGGCGCAATCGGCGAGGCCGTCTTCATGCAGAGCGCCGCTAAGCAGGATCAAGGTTGCGATGGAGAGCGGCGCGGCAAGGAGCGCGGGAAACGCAAGCGCCGCCGCTGCAAGGACGCCTGCGGCGATCGCGCCGAGGAGGGCGCCGGCCGCCGGGAGCAGGCCAACCGCGCGCGAAAACCTCGCAAGGCTATGCGGCATGGTTTCACGGCTGAGCGATGGAAGCGGAAGCCGCGTTGCAAAACGCAGGCAAATCAGAAAATCGATGAGAAGCGACGAGCCGTAGCGCATCGCCTCTCATCCTTCATTGCGGTACTGTTGTCGAGGCTTGCTGCGAGTGCTCGCTCGGGAGCTTTCGCAGGTCTAGGGCTGCACGCAAGAGTTGTGGATTTTAGCGGGTCTTGCCGCCCTGCTGTTCGGACCGACACACCCAGCCGCGATAACGGTTGGATTGATCGCCGGTGACGCCATTGTAGCAATAGACGCGATCGGAAGAATCCGAGGTTGAAGCAGGCGTCATAATCGGCCTCGTCTGGGCCTCGCCGCTGTTAGGGGTGGAGAGGGGAGCGGCGATGGCGATGCTGGCCGTCGCGACGGCGGCAAACCCAATGGCTAACAGGGAAAGTTTCCGTATCATATCGTCGATCTCCAATTCAAGGTTGTGAGTTCGAGTCATCTCCTCCAATAAAACGGATTGTCCGCAATGTAAGCGCTTTGTTGTTGCAGCGCAATATCGCAGATGCGAGGCAAGTTGCCGCGTCGCACGCTTGACCTTGCGTCCTGGTGAGGGAAGCAGACCGACTTGCATTGAATCGCACTAGACTGCATTAGCGTGTCGTTCAGGCCTTGCATTTGCCTGAAGCGGGACTGTGCGGCGCCCGAAATTCTTCAAGATTTTTTCTTTCCTCCAACTTTTAGGTTGTCATGTCCGCCGCAGCTTCGCCATTTGATGCAATCCGTGATCTTCTCCCCCTCATGCCGCAAGCGTCCGAGGCCTCGGTCGCGGCGGTGCGCACGCGGCAGGCGGAGCTCACCAAGCCGCAAGGCTCGCTTGGCCGGCTGGAGGATATCGTCGCCTTCCTCGCGGCCTGGCAAGGCAAGCCGCAGCCGACGATCGATCGTCCGCTTGTGGCGATTTTCGCCGCCAATCACGGCGTTGTGGCGAAAGGCGTCTCCGCCTATCCGGCCTCGGTCACCCGGTCCATGCTCGAGAATTTCGCGGCTGGAGGCGCAGCAATCAATCAGATTTGCGCCATCAACGGCGTTGGATTGAAAGTCTTCGACCTCGCCCTCGATATTCCGACGAAGGATTTTACTGAAGAGCCCGCCATGGAAGCGGTGGCGGCGTCGGCGACATTTGGCTTTGGCATGGAGGCGATCGCCGATGGGGTCGATCTCCTTTGCGTCGGCGAGATGGGAATCGGCAACACGACCATCGCCGCTGCGATTTATCATGGCCTCTACGGCGGCGCTGCGGAAGATTGGGTGGGACGCGGCACGGGAGTCGACGAGAGCGGCCTCGCGCGGAAAATCGCAGCCGTGGAGGGAGCCGTCAATCTCCATAAGCCCTATCTCGCCGATCCTTTAGAGCTGATGCGGCGTTTGGGCGGACGCGAGGTCGCGGCGATGGCGGGCGCGATCATGGCGGCGCGCATGCAGAACATTCCAGTGGTCCTTGATGGTTATGTCGTCTGCGCCGCAGCCGCCATTCTCCATGCGCTTGATCCGGCGACCCTTGATCACTGCCTCGCTGCTCATGTTTCGGCCGAAGGCGCGCACGGCGAGGTTTTGCGGCGTCTTGGCAAGCAGCCCTTGCTCGATCTTGGGCTAAGGCTCGGCGAAGGCTCCGGCGCGGCGCTCGCCGTCGGGATCATGCAAGCAGCTCTCGCCTGCCATAAGGACATGGCGACCTTCGCCGAGGCTCAGGTTGCAGGCAAGGTGAAGTAGATTTCGTCAGCGTCGAGGGAAAATCTATTTTCCCTCGATTAGGCTGCGCGCATCCTCGCGCAGGGCGGCGCGGGATTTGTCGCGCAGATAAAGCATGTGGCCGCCGCTATAGACCTTCAGTTGCACGCGGCTCGGGTCGCCCATCGGCGGAATTTGATCGATAAGCAGTTTAGAGGCGAAATAGGGCGTCACCTGATCGGTCAGCCCATGCGCGATGAGAACGCGCAGATGCGGGTCGATCGCGAGCGCGCGCTCCAGGTCGCCGAGCGCCTCGGCGCGGCCTCGACCGCTGCTCCAGTCCCATTGGTGATTGACGCTTTCATTGAGGATTTCGTAGCGCGCATCGATCGGCCAGCCGAGCTTATTGGCGGTGATATCGGCCATGGCGCTCGCCAGCGGCGTTTTGATTGCGTCGAGAACCGGGTCGGAATACTCGCTCGACGCTGACAAAGGCGCCGGATCGAAGCCGCTGATGTCGGCATCATAAAGGCTGGAAATCTTGCCCGCGGCGCGGCTGCGCTCGCGAGCAAAACTTGCCAGATCGATCCGCCCTCCAAGTTGGCGCACTAAAGCCGGATCGAGGCCGGCGAAGCCTGCGACTTTCTCCGCAATTCGAGCCAACGCCGCCGGATCGCGCTCGCCGCGCAGAAGATCTTCGAGGTAAGGGCCCGCCGCATAAGCTTCGACGTCGGCGAGATCCGCACGCGAGGCCCCCTTGTCGGGATCCCGCGCGGCCGCCGCCTGCGAGGGCAGACGCGTCACGTAAGTCATCGGATTATTGGCGCCCTCGAACCAACCGAAATCGAGCACCGGCGAAATCAGCACTAGGCCTTCGACGCCGACGCCTTCCTTATCTTGCAATTGGCGCGCGAGTTTTGGCGCGCGAAAGCCCCCATAGCTTTCGCCGACGATGAATTTCGGGCTTTCCAAGCGTTTGTTTGCGCCGAGCCATTTGCGGATCACGACGGCGAGCGCCTCAATGTCGCCGGCGACCGAATAGAAATGATGACGCGCAGCATCGCCTTTGCCGAGCAGGCGGCTATAGCCGGTTCCGGGTGGGTCGATGAACACGAGATCGGTGAAATCGAGCCAGGTTTCCGCATTGTCTATGGCGATCGGAGGCTCGGAAGGCGATTGCGGCGAGCCGTCGAGCTTTAGCCGCCACGGCCCCATAGCGCCGAGATCGAGCCACGCCGAACTCGCGCCCGGACCTCCGTTGACCACGAATGTGATCGGGCGTTTGCCGGCGTCCGCGCCTTCCAGGAGAAAAGCCGCATAAGCGACATCGGCTTGCGGTTCGGCGCTCTGGGCGTCGCTCAGTCGGATCGCGCCGGCGATCGCCTTGAAGCGTAGGCTGCGTCCTGGCAGCTCGACGACGTGGGAGGTTGTCGCCGCCGGCGGCAACGGATGCGGCGGGGTCGTCGTTGCGGGGCCTGCCGTTGTGGCTTCCTCGGAGGCGTTTGGCGAGCTCGGGGCTTTCTGCGCAGCCTCGTCGGCGGCGCTGAAGGTGGAAGCCGAGACAAAACCAATGAGCACCGCGCCCAGCAGGGCAGTTCGCAGGCGCGAGGCGGCGCTCGTCAAGGGTAGCGACACGATGGCTTTTCTCCCTCTGGCCCTGGCGGTCGCGATGAAACCCATCCCGCGAGCCTATTTGTCGATTGGGGCGAGGCCGCCCAACGCGCATCGCATATTGTCTCCATTATCAGGCTTTGGGGCAAATGGCATGGAGAGGAATTTGGTTCGCTGGCGCCTGATCGTCGGTGCCGGTTCGAGTAAAGCGAGGGTTTAAGCCGCCGGATGTAGCTCTCGTCGGGATGGCCGCCGGATTCTTGCGGCCCCAAAGTCGGTTTCTATGACGCTCGCCGGCTCCATGACTCGCGTCGGCGGGAAAATCACGATGACTTCCGTGCCCTCTTGAAGTTTGGATTTCAGCGTGAAGGTGCCCCCGTGCAGTTCGACAAGACCCTTGACGATAGGCAGACCAAGGCCGGAGCCTTCCTCGGCGTTTTTCTGGGCGAGCGCGCCGCGCCCGAACGCGGACATCACGATCGGGATTTCTTCCTCGGGGATTCCCGGCCCCGTATCGCGAACAGCCACATATTGGCCGCCGCTCGCCGTCCAGCCGATCCTGATCTTGATCGCGCCGCCCGGAGGCGTGAATTTGATGGCGTTCGAAAGAAGGTTCAGGGTCACCTGGCGGACGGCGCGCTCGTCGGCCCAGATGCGCGGCAAATTGGGTTCGACAGCCTCTTCCAACATTATATTGCGCTTTTTCGCGCGGAGCGCCAGCAGATGGCGGCAGTCCTCGACGACGTGATCCAGCGCGACGGGCTCCTCCTTGAGTTCGAAACGCCCGGCCTCGATCCGCGACAGGTCGAGAATTTCGTTGATCAGCTTGAGGAGATGCTGGCCGCTCGAATGAATATCGTTCGAATATTCCCGATAAGACGCAACAATATGCGATCCGAATAACTCGCCTTTCATGACTTCCGAAAAGCCAAGGATGGCGTTGAGGGGCGTGCGCAACTCATGACTCATCGTGGCGAGAAAGCGGGATTTGGCGAGATTTGCCTCTTCGGCGCGCCGCCGCGCGAGATCGCTGTTTGATTTGGATTGTTCGAGCTCGGCGATCAATGCGTCTTTCTCCGCCTGAAAAGACAGAGTTTCGACGGAGGCGGCGCGCAATTTCCGGGCGAGGAGCAGAAAATAAAGCAGCGCGCCGCCGGCGAGAGCCGCAAGCGGCAAGGTCCCGCCGGTAAAGCTCGTCGGGCGCAGCAGCGCCACGATCGCCAGAGTCATCGGCGCCAAAGCCCCGATCGCGGCGGCAGGCACAGAGGCGGTGATCGTCGCATTTATGGCCACGACGAGCAGCATCATCACCAATGCGCAAGCGTGAGTGGCGGGATCGTCGGCCTGACTGACAAGGCAGATGATGATCGCCCAACTAAAACCCTGCAGCGTTTCGGCGATGACGAAATCGCGGCGCCAGCGAGCGGCTGCGGCGTTTGAGACGGGTCCGCGCAGGAATCTGCGGGCGAGCTGGTGCGTAAGGCCCAAGGCTGTGAGATTGAGGCTCAACCAGATAAAGATGGCGTCGGCTGGCGCCCAGACCAAGGCGATCACGGCGAAGACCACGCTGAGCGCGGCCATGGCGAGGGCGGACGATTGCCGCCCATTGGCGAAAAGTTTGAGCAAAGCGAGATCGAAATCGCGATTTGCGCAGGCGAGCCCCGCTTCCTGCGCCTTGCGAAACGTCAGCCCAAAGCCTCGCCGTTTCGCGGCGACATCCGCATTGGCCGCGGACCCCCTTGCAATCATGTTTGCGGTGACTTCTGTCATCTTGGGGAAGGCCGCTCCAGGGCATGATCGGTTTTGGCCATGCTCAGCTATACGTCTGATTCAACGCATGATTTTGTCGAAAAATTTGCGATATTTCGAAGATCATGCTCAAATCGCTGGTAGATCAGGTTTGTCAGCCCGTACTTGTGCCGCAAAAAGATTAACGCCGCCTCATCAGCTTCCCCGGATTCTTCACATTTAGGGCTGGAGCAAGGCTTGCCAAGCAAAGAACGTCCCCGCCCCCATATTGCGCGACGAGATCTCGCGAACGGTAAAGGTGCGCTGGCGCACATATTGCGGCGGCCGGCGGCGATAGGATTCTTCCGCACTCGTCCAAAAATTTCCGAAGGTTATCAATCGTCTTTTGAAGATCTTCGATAATTAGTAGTTTTATTTGTATCGCTCTGATCAATTTAGTCATTGCTGCGAAAAAAAAACTATAGATACGAAGTAGAAACAAATGGGGCGTTTCTATCGCGACAAAGACGTTACTGTGAGCTGGTTGATAGGGCGGGTTATGAAAGTCACTATTGTTGGATGCGGGGATGCTTTTGGCTCGGGAGGACGGGCCCATTCTTGTTTCAGGATTGATGCCGACAGCGGCGTCGCGCTTGTCGATTTTGGCGCCGGCTCCATCGTGTCGTGGAAAAAGCTGGGCTTTCAGTTCGATGTCGTTGACGCTGTTGTAATTTCGCACCTGCATGGCGATCATTTTGGCGGCTTGCCTTTCCTGCTGTTCGATTGCCAATTCGTCAGGCATCGAACGCGGCCTCTAATTTTGATCGGGCCGCCTGGCTTTAAGAAGAGGCTGGATGCGGCGCTTGAGCTGTTTTTTCCGGGGGCGAGCAAGACGCCTTGGAGTTTTCCCTGGAGCGCCGAGGAGATTGTTCCTGGCCGCCAAAACCAATGTGCGGGCTTCACCCTTCAGACCTATGACGCATTTCACCCCTCCGGCGCATTGTCGACGGGGGTGCGCCTTACCGGCGGCGGCGGCGTCTTCGCCTATTCGGGCGATACTGCGTTCACGCCGACCTTGTTTGATCTCTCCGCCGGCGCGGATCTTTTTATTTGCGAATGCTCTTCCGGCGACTCTCCGACGCCTTATCATATCGATTGGCCAACCCTTCGAGCTAATCTACAAGGCTTTTCGGCCAAGCGGATGATTCTCACCCACATGGGCGACTCGGCTTTGGCGCGTCGCGCCGAGATGGAGCAGGCGGGGCTGACGGTCGCTTATGACGGACAAGTTTTCGAGCTCTGACTTAGCCCTACCCAGCCTGTCCGCTTTGACCGATCGCATCAGGGCTTGCCAGCTTTGCGTGGAAGCGCCGCGCAAAATGCCGCTGCCCCATGAGCCGCGTCCCGTGTTGCGCGTCTCCTCGACGGCGCGTCTGCTGGTCGCGGGTCAAGCCCCCGGCATCCGCGTGCATTTGAGCGGATTGCCGTTCAATGATCCGTCAGGCGATCGTCTGCGGCAATGGATGAATGTCTCGCGCGAGGTTTTCTATGACGAGTCGCGCGTGGCGATCGCGCCAATGGGTTTCTGTTTTCCGGGCCACACCGCTGACAAGGGCGATCTGCCGCCGCGTCCCGAGTGCCGCGCGACCTGGCATGACGAACTATTCACCGCCTTGCCGGGCATTGAATGCATTCTGGCGATCGGGCGTTTCGCCCAGGATTATCATTTTGCACGGCTGGGGCGACCCTTGCCCAAGGGCCTGCGGCTGGAGGAAGTCGTCCGCCGCTGGCGGGAACTTTCTGGTTCCTCGCCAAAAATCATCGCATTGCCGCATCCTTCCTGGCGCAACAGCGGCTGGATCAAACGCAATCCGTGGTTCGAAAGTGAGGTTGTGCCGATGCTGCGCGATGAGGTGGCGCGCCTGATCGACTGAACTTTCCTCCGGCGTTCAGACAAGGTTCAGCCACATTGGCCCTCTCTAAGGCGGTTCCGACTTAACTCCGGTTCCGGCCGACGATTGAGAGAGATGATGCTGAGATCGATCACGGGCTGCCTGTTTATCCTTAGTTTGGCCTTCTCCCTGTCCTTTTCGCGTCCAGCGGCGGCGCAAGGCGGCGAGGCTCGTTTCGCGCTTGTGATCGGCGACGCGCAATACGCCGAACCCTTGGCCACCGCCGCCAATGACGCCGGGCTCATAGCTGACAGCCTGCGCGCGGCGGGCTTTGACGTGATGGGGGCGGCCAATCTCGATCAGGATGCGCTTCGCCGCGCTTTCCGCGATTTTCTGGAGAAGGCCGCGCAGGGAGGCCCCGACGCGATTGCTTTCGTCTATCTCTCCGGCCTGGGGCTCCAATATGAAGGCGAAAATTATTTCGCCCCGGTCGGGGCGGTCATAGCCCGAGATGCGGATATTCCGCTGCAGGCGGTGCGCGTCTCCGATTTTACCCGCGCTCTCGCGGCCCTGCCGTTGCGCGGGCGGATCGTCGTTCTCGATGCGGCGCGCGCGAATAATTTCGCCAAAGGCGGTCAGCTCGCGGGCGGCCTCGCCCTCGTCGACGCCGATCCCGGCGCTCTTTACGCTTTCAACGCGGCCCCCGGAACCATCGCGCCAAACGAGCCCGGCCCCTATGGCGCCTATGCGCAGGCGCTGGCGGAAATGCTGCGCGCGGGCGGCGCGTCGCTTGATGAGATTTTTTCCCGAGCCCGCCTGCGCGTCGACCAGTTGACCCGCGGCGCCTTCACGCCATGGGATGCCTCGAAGATCGCGCCGCCGATCGTCTTGCTTGAGGGCGCGCCAAATGCGCCGGCGCAGGGCGCAGCGCAAAGCTATGCCGCCTTGGAGTCGCGGCCGATCAACTCATTTTCTCCCGGAGAGGCCTATGCCGCCGCCCTCCAGCGCGACACCTTCGAAGGCTATGAGGAATTTCTCACCGTCTATCCAAATGACCCCCTAGCGCGTCGCGTGCGTGCGCTGCTGGCGGCGCGGCGCGAGGCCTTAACCTGGCGCCGCACCTATTTCGCGAATACGCCGGACGCATATTGGAGCTATATGCAGCGCTATCCGCATGGACCGCATGTGTTCGATGCGCGTCGACGCCTGGCCCTGCTTACTGCGCCAGTTGAACCGCCGCCGCGTTTCGACGTCTATGATTTCGGAGGATTGCCGCCGCCGCCGCAGGTGGAATACGAAATTATCGATCGGCCGGTCGTCGTCTTCTATTCCAATGACTACCCGCCGCCACCGCCGCCGCCGATCTATTTCCTCCCGCCGCCGCCGAGGGAATTCATCAGTCTGCCGCCGCCGCCGCTGCCGCCGCATCCGGGCTTTTTGCCGATCCCCGCTCCAATTCCGCTGCCATACGCGCATCCAAATGGTCGGCCCGGCGTCTTCACCCAGCAAAATTTCGGCCAGCAAGGACCGGTCGGCGCGGGGCCCGGCGCGCAAAATCCAGCGACGGTCATTCCACCAGCGGGCGGCGGCCAGCTGAACCATGCGCTGCCTCAAGGCAATGGCGTGCCCCCGGCCGCATCGCCGACGGGACGCCCGAACGTCGGGCCAGGAGGAGTCCCCGCTGCGCCGGCGCCGGCGCCGATCGGCAAACCCGGCGTCGCCCCGGCTGTAGGGAGCCCGCCGGCAAATGGCGCGGTTGAGCCAAATCATGTCCCGCCGCGAGGCGACGGCGCGCCCGCCGTTGCGCCGCGAAACGAACATCCGGCCGTCGGGCAGGGCGGAGGCCCCGTTGGCATTCCGGTTAAGCCGCAGCCTGGGGCTTCGGCGCCGGTCGCCGCTCCTCAGATTGCGCCAAGGCCGGCTGCGCCGCCTCCTGCAGCGATAAAAGTCGCGCCGCCTGCCTCGCCTGAGGCTCGTCCGAGCGCCCCGGAGGAGCGGTCCAAGCCTGCTCCAACCGCGCAACCGCAAGTCCACGAGGATAGGCCCGCGCCGCGGGCGCAGGAATTGCGCCAAGAGAAGCCGGACCAGCATGTGCGGCCGCAACCCGGCGCGGCTCAAGAAAAGCCAGCTCGGCCAAAGCCGGGAGAAGAGCAGCACCGGCCCGAGTAAAGCCCGAACCGAAGCTGCCGCGCCCGCCCGCGGCGGCTCTTGGCGTTTGGTCAAGCGATTGTTACACTCACTACATGCCGTAGCGGCGCGCGCAACGCATTGGGAGTGCGAATGAATGGAAAGCACGGAGGTGGCCGCGAGCCGCTTGAGCCCCGTCCCTCCCCCTAGCCTCCGCGATCAAGCGGGCGGCCCCGCCGGGCTTCTTCAGGAT
Source organism: Methylocella sp. (assembly GCA_037200525.1). NCBI lineage: Bacteria > Pseudomonadati > Pseudomonadota > Alphaproteobacteria > Hyphomicrobiales > Beijerinckiaceae > Methylocella > Methylocella sp. Next base: position 805,350 of record JBBCGG010000001.1, read on the forward strand.
CCCATTATCGCTGCGAGCCACGTCGGAGGAGTCGCAAAGCAAGCTGCCTTCGCCCCGCCGCGGCGGCCGGGAAAAGGAAAATCTCAAGGTCAGGAGCACGTCTATGCCGCGCTCGATCTTGGCACCAACAATTGCCGGTTGCTGATCGCGCGCGCGTCCTCGACAGGCGCTCCGAGTTCCGAATTTCGCGTCATCGACTCGTTTTCCAGGATCGTGAGGTTGGGTGAAGGGCTGTCGCGAACGCACACCCTAAGTACGGCCGCCATTGAACGGACGCTCGACGCTCTTGAGATATGCCATCGTAAAATGTGCGACCGGGGCGTCACGCGGGCGCGGCTGATCGCGACCGAGGCCTGCCGGTCTGCGGAAAACGGGCCCGAATTCCTCAAAAGAGTGCAGCGGGATATTGGCCTCGAACTCGAGATTGTCGATCGCGAGACGGAGGCGCATCTGGCGGCTGCGGGTTCCGCCTCGCTCGCCGATTCGTCAGCCTCCGGCGTGGTCTTGTTTGATATCGGCGGCGGATCTTCTGAAATCGTCTGGCTTGGCCGGCCCAACGGGGTCGCGGGACGCGCCGCCGATCTGGCGCTCCGCGAAAGGGTCCGTTTCTGGGTTTCGCTGAAACTCGGCGTCGTGACTTTGGCGGAAAAATTCGGCGGCCTCGAAGTGTCCGATGCGACATTCAATGCGATGGTCGACCATGTCTCCGGCGAACTGGCGAACTTCGTCGTGATGGTCGGCGCGGAGCGTCGCTGCGAGAACTTCCACCTCCTTGGCACATCGGGTACGGTGACGACGATCGCCGGCGTTTTTCTCGGCCTGTCTCGCTACGATCGCCGCCGCGTCGACGGTTTATGGATGTCGAGCGACGAAGTGAACGGCGCCGTGGCGTCCTTGCGGAAAATGACCTATGAGGAGCGTGCGACGAACGGCTGCATCGGGATCGGGCGCGCCGATCTCGTTATCGCCGGCTGCGCGATCCTCGAAGCCATCCGGCGCGCTTTTCCCGCCGATCGGGTGCGGATTGCCGATCGCGGGTTGCGAGAGGGCATATTGATGCAATTGATCAGCGCGGACCGGGCTGTTCCGCGAGCTCGCCGATGACCGAGCCGAAGACGACCTCGGGTCGGGAGGGCGGTCGCTCGCTGAAAACGCGCGTCAAGACCGCGAACAAGCGCTCGCTCTCCTCGACGTTGTGGCTGCAACGGCAGCTCAATGATCCTTATGTGGCGCGCGCCAAGAGGGAAGGCTTCAGATCCCGCGCGGCGTTCAAGCTGCTGGAGATCGACGAACGTTACCATTTTCTAAAGCCAGGCCAGAAAATCATCGATCTTGGGGCCGCCCCCGGCGGCTGGTCGCAAGTGGCGGCGCTTCAGATCGGGGCCGCCGACGGCAGAGGCAGAATCATCGGCATCGACCTGCTCGAGATCGAGCCGATGCCAGGCGCCGAATTCAGGGTGATGGATTTTCTGGATGAGGAAGCCCCGAGGCTGCTGACCGAGTGGCTCGGCCGCAAGGCGGATGTCGTGCTCTCGGACATGGCCGCGAATACGACGGGGCACAAGAAGACGGATCATTTGCGGATCATCGGTCTAGTCGAACTCGCGGCCGATTTTGCTTGCGACGCGCTGGCGCCTGGAGGCGCTTTTCTCGCCAAGGTCTTTCAGGGCGGGACGGAAAGCGAGCTTCTCATGCGGCTGAAGCGCGATTTTGCGGTGGTGCGGCACGTAAAGCCGCAGGCGAGTCGCGCTGATTCGTCAGAGCTTTACGTTCTCGCAACCGGCTTCTGCGGGACAAGCGAAGCCTGATTGCGGCGCTCAATGGGCGCTTGGCTTTGCGGCTGCGGCGCGCGCTTCCTGGCGGGCGGTCAATTCCGCTCCCGCATCCGCCGGCAGCCGTAAAAAAATCGCGACCGAACTGAGGGATATGAGGCCCATAGCGACAAAGGCCCATCTGAAACTCTGGAATGCGAAAATATTTGAGCCGGGGTTGAGGTGAGCCCACACCTGCAACGCCGCGGCCCCCGCTGCAATGCCGAGGCTGAGCGACAATTGCTGCGCGACCGAGGCGAAGCTGACGGCGCGGCTCATGTCCGCATTGTCGATTTCGGCATAGGCAATCGCGTTGATTCCTGTGAATTGCAGCGAATTAACGAATCCGCCCATGAGAAGAATGCCCATCATGAGGAGGCTCGGGGTCGCCGGCGTAAAAAAACCATAGCTGCACAGAAGGACGGCGCTCAGAATTCCGTCGAAAACCAGCACGCGTCGAAACCCAAAGCGGCGCAGAATTGGCGTCGCGGTTGTTTTCATCAAAATCGCGCCGGCTGAGGCGACGAAGGTGACCGAGCCCGATTGGAACGGGGTCATGCCGAAGGCCATCTGCATCATCAATGGAAGCAGGAAGGGGAGCGATCCGATCCCTATGCGAAACAGCGAGCCTCCCGCAATGCTGGCGCCAAATGTCCGCAAGGAGAGCAAACGAAGGTCGAGGATCGGAAATTGCGTGCGGCGGGCGTGAAAGACATAGGCGGTCACGGCCAGCGCTCCAAGGCAAAGCAACCCGACCGTCACCTTAACGGGAGCAAGGCCCGCTCCGGCCGCGGCGAGCCCAAACAGCAGCGAAGCGAGCCCGACGCCGGAAAGCGCAAAGCCGACCGAATCGAGCGGTCCGGGTCTGTCTTCCTTGATGTCTTCGATGAAAATCGTCGCGAGGACTATGCCGAGGATGCCGATCGGCGCGTTGATCCAGAAAATCCAGCGCCAATGAAAATAAGTCGTTATGAAGCCGCCGAGCAGCGGGCCGGCGACGGGTCCAAGCAGCGCCGGAACGGTCAAATAGGATAGCGCCCGCACAAGGTCGGCGCGCTCCACGGAGCGCAGGAGCAAGAGGCGTCCGACCGGCACCATCATTGCGCCGCCAAGACCCTGAATCAGCCGCCCGGCGACGAGTTCCGGCAATGTGGCGGCGAAGCCGCAGCCGATTGACGCCAGGGTGAACACCAGGATGGCGCTCCGGAAAATCAGCCGGGCGCCAAAGCGGTCTGCCACCCAACCGCTGGCAGGGATGAAGACCGCAAGCGAAACAAGGTAGGAGGTCAGCGCGAGCTTCAGCGCGATCGGATCTTCGTGCAGATCGGCCGCGATCGCCGGCAAGGATGTCGCTATGACGGTCGCGTCGAGCGTCTCCATGAACAGGGCGCAGGCGACGATAAGGGCGGTGACGACGTACCGAGGCAACAAAGCTGCTTCCCTGACGCGCCGATTTCCCTCCGCGCCGACCGCGGCCGGATCATCGGCCACCCGAAGGCCCGGCTTCGGGTGGCCGAACCGTTACAACGGCAGCTTATAGTCGGCTTTTTTTCCGTTAGCCAAATCGGCCTCGTCCGTCGCGCCGTCCTGCGGAGAGCTTTCGATCTCTGTCTTTATGTTTTGCAGCACCGCGTTGAGTTTCGCCTCGATGAAAGCCTCGCCAACTCCATCCGCCCCAGCGAGGCGCCGCATAGACTCGAAATTAGGGTCGAACTCGATCCGGCAGGCGAGTTCGGAACCTTCGTCCGTGTCGAACGCCTGAAACTCACCGTGATAATTATTCGATTCGTTCGATCCCCAGGAAATTTGCAGCGCGTCTTCGTCGACGCTGAATGCGCCCGCGAACGCATAGGGGACGCCCCGCAGCGCGCCTTGCAAATAAACGTGATCGTCGTCGACGCGGCCGACTTTTTCAACCGTTGGCAGGTAACGCGGCAGATTTTCGATTTTTGACACAAAATCGAAGACCCGCCGGGCCGGGGCATTTATGCTTATCTGCGCTGAAAAACCGGGCATGTGACCCCATATCTTATTGAACCGAGCCGGAAACGCGAGAAGGCGCGCCGGAGTTTCCTTTTGATTGCGGTCAAGCTTCGCATTGCGCAGAGGTCGCCTTTGCGCTTGGCGCTGGGCGTGCTAAGAGCCGCCCGCAACTCTTGGTCGATGCGAATCTTGAGAAGAATCGCTCCCGCAGGAACTTTCGCGGCGCTGCCGCAGAGGCAATTTTGGAGTTGGCAATTGGCCCTTATCACGCGACCCTCGTTCAGCGAAGCCTTTACCTTTGACGATGTGCTGCTCTTGCCGGGCCATTCCAATGTCATGCCGAGCGGCGTTGATCTCAAGACGCGATTCACCTCGACGATCAGCCTGAACATTCCAGTGATATCCTCGGCGATGGACACTGTGACCGAGGCGAAGCTCGCAATCGCTTTGGCCCAGGCCGGCGGCATCGGCGTGATCCATCGCAATCTCGAACCGGCTGAGCAGGCCGAGGAAGTGCGCAAGGTTAAGCGCTATGAGAGCGGGATGGTGGTCAATCCCATCACGATTTTCCCCGATGAAACCTTGGCCGACGCCTTGGCGCTGATGCGCCGCCATGAAATTTCCGGAATCCCGGTGGTCGAACGCGGTCCCGGCGGCAAGCCGGCGCGGCTTTGCGGCATTTTGACCAATCGCGACGTCCGCTTTGCCGACAACCCGCTGGAGCCGGTGTCGCAATTGATGACCAAAAACCTGATTACCGTCCGCGAAGGGGTCAGTCAGGACGAGGCGCGCCGGCTGCTGCATCAGCATCGGCTCGAGAAACTGATTGTCGTCGATGAGGATTTCCGCTGCGTCGGTCTCGTCACCGTCAAGGACATGGACAAAGCAACCTTGCATCCGCTCGCCTCTAAGGATGGCGAGGGACGCCTGCGGGTCGCCGCCGCGTCGACCGTCGGCGATAAGGGATATGAGCGCGCGCTGATCCTGATCGACGCCGGCGTCGATTGCGTCGTCATCGATACGGCGCATGGCCATTCGCAAGCCGTGCTCGATCAGGTCTCGCGGATAAAGCGCGTCTCGAACAAGGTCTCGATTATCGCCGGCAATGTGGCGACGGCCGATGGAACGAGGGCGCTGATTGACGCCGGCGCGGATGCAATCAAGGTTGGCATCGGTCCCGGCTCCATCTGCACGACGCGGATCGTCGCCGGCGTCGGCGTACCGCAGCTCACTGCGATCCTCGATAGCGCGGAAGCCGCGCGCGAGGCCAATGTTCCGGTCATTGCAGACGGCGGCATAAAATATTCCGGCGATCTCGCCAAAGCGATCGCCGCCGGGGCCGATAGCGTCATGATCGGCTCGCTCTTTGCCGGCACTGATGAAAGTCCCGGCGAGGTCTATCTCTACCAGGGCCGTTCGTTCAAATCCTATCGGGGCATGGGCTCCGTCGGAGCGATGTCGCGCGGCTCCGCCGATCGCTATTTCCAGCAAGACATCAAGGATCATCTGAAGCTCGTGCCGGAAGGCGTCGAAGGACAGGTGCCTTATCGCGGTCCTGTGGGGGCGATCGTGCATCAACTGGCTGGCGGTTTGCGCGCCGCCATGGGTTACGTGGGCGCGCCCGACATTCAGACGTTCCAATCGAGGGCGCAATTTGTGCGCATTTCGTCGGCGAGCCTGCGCGAGAGTCACGTGCACGACGTGGCGATCACGAGAGAAAGCCCGAATTATCCGACAAGCGCTTGAACGCGGTTATGCGCCTTCGTCCGTCGAATTTCCCTGTTTGTGAATAGAGGCCGCGTGTCCATTCAATCGATTCTTCTTCCCATATTTGTTCAGGCTGCGCTGATTTTCGCGCTCCGCATTCTCTTCTCGCCCGCCCTGGGCGCGCTATGATCCCCGGCGCGCGAGTCGCCGCGGCGATCGAAGTTTTAGAAGATGTCGAAGCGCGCCATAGGCCCGCGCCTGACGCATTGAAGGATTGGGGTCTGGGGCATCGTTTCGCAGGCTCCAAGGATCGCTCCGCGATTAATTCGCTGGTCTTTGACGCCTTGCGCAAACGCGCGTCCTCCGCCTACATCATGGGATCTGAGACGCCTCGCGCGATAATTCTTGGCGCCCTGCGCCAGATGCGCGGCCTAAGCGCCGATGCAATATCGGCGCTATGTTCGGGCGAGGGCCACGCGCCGCCGTCTCTCGATGCGTTGGAGTTTGAACGCCTTGCGACCGGCGATCTCTCTGGAGCTCCGATCCATGTTGCGGGCGATTTTCCTGCATGGCTCGAGCCCTCTTTCATCGCCGTCTTCGGCGAGGCTGTGGTGGCGGAAGCGTCGGCGTTGGCCACGAGAGCGCCGGTCGATCTGCGGGTCAATACGCTTAAAATCACCCGGGACAAGGCCTTGGCGAGCCTCGCTCACGTCGGCGCCGAGCCGACGCCGCTCTCGCCCTTTGGCCTGCGTCTGCCTTTGACGGCGGAAGGACGCGGCCCGGCTCTCGCCGCCGAGCCGGATTACGTCAAGGGCAAAGTCGAAATTCAGGATGAGGGCTCGCAACTCGCAGCCCAACTGGCTGGCGTAAAACCCGGCGAACAGGTTCTGGATCTTTGTGCGGGAGCGGGCGGCAAAACCCTCGCTCTGAGCGCTTTGATGCAGAACAAGGGGCAGATTTACGCCAGCGACAGCGATGGACGGCGATTGATGCCGATCTATGCGCGGCTGGAGCGCGCCGGCGCGCGAAATGTCCAGGTCCGGCCAAAGCGCCGGAACAGCGATAGTCTCGCCGATCTCGAAGGGCGCTTCGATCTTGTTCTCATTGATGCGCCTTGCACCGGGACAGGCGCCTGGCGGCGCAACCCCGACGCCAAATGGCGGATGCGGCCGGGGGCGCTCGAGCAACGCATCTCCGATCAGGATCAGGCGCTGGCGGACGCCGCGCGGTTCGTGAAGCCGCAGGGCCGGATTCTCTACGTGACCTGTTCGCTGCTGCGCGAGGAGAACGAAGAAAGGGTCGCGGCCTTTCTTGCCAGCCATCCCGATTTTGCCAGCGCCCCGGCGCAGGAGATGACGGAACGGGCGGATTTGCCTCAACTCGCCGGCTTTGCATCGCGCTTCGGCCCAGGTCTGCGGCTGTCGCCCCTGACGAGCCAGACAGATGGCTTTTTCGTCGCCATGCTCGCGCGCAGATAAGGAAACATCCGCACTACAAAACGGGCTTCAACGCGAAGCAACCTTGATCTAAACCAAAAGGATCATTTCGCATGCGAACAGTAGCGCCCATCGCCACGTAAGCTGGCGCGGTCTTTGCCTTCTTTCCGTATTGGAGGGATAGGCTTCAATCTGAGTTGATCCCCGAAAAGTTCGGACTTCGCTATGGGGCCCGCGTCAAAACTAATGACATGAAGCGCTGACGGGGCGGCGCCAAGCGGGCGATGATCAAACGAAAATGGACGGGAAGTAGATGGCTTACGCGCAGATCGGAAACATCGGCGTTGCGAATGTGCTGCGGGACTTTATCGTTGACGAAGTCTTGCCTGGAACGGGCATCGAGGCTGACCAATTTTGGACCGGGCTCTCGGGGTTGATCAGAACGTTCGCTCCGCGCATTCGCGAACAGCTTCAGTTTCGCGACGAATTGCAGGACAAGATCGATCGCTATCACCGCGAGCGCGCCGCACAGCCATTCGACATGGCCGATTATCAGGCCTTCCTGCACGAGATCGGCTATCTTGCGCCGGAGCCGGCCGATTTCACGATCCGAACCGAAAATACGCTGGAGGTCGCGAGGGTCTCGGGTCCGCAGCTCGTCGTTCCGGCCTCGAATGCGCGCTTTGTCCTCAACGCCGCCAACGCGCGCTGGGGCAGTCTCTATGATGCGCTTTACGGAACCGACGCAATCCCCGAAACCGACGGAGCGGAGCGCGGCAAAGGGTACAATAAAGTGCGCGGCGGCCGGGTCGTTGAATTCGCGCGCGCTTTTCTCGACGAGGTGGCGCCGCTCGCCAAGGGCAGCCACAAGAATGTCCTCAGCTATAAAGTCGCCAATGGCGAACTTGTCGTCGATCTCGACAATGGGCTGGAGACGCGTTTGCGTCACCCCGGCCGCTTCTCCGGTTGGAGAAAGACAGGGTCCGCCTCGTTCGTAGTGCTCTTGCGCCAGAACGGATTGCACATCGAGCTTGAGATCGACCCCAACACTCTTGTCGGCGCTGAAAACAGGGCCGGACTCGCCGATGTCGTTCTCGAGGCCGCGCTAAGCGCAATTGTCGATCTCGAGGATAGCGTTGCGGCGGTCGATGCGCAGGACAAGGCAGCGGTCTACCGCAATTGGCTTGGACTGATGAAGGGGAACCTGACGGCCTCTCTCGAAAAGAATGGCTTGCTGATCGAACGGCGGCTTGCGCCCGATCGCACCTATATCGATCGAGATGGCGCCCCGATGACTTTGCATGGGCGCAGTCTGCTGCTGGTGCGCAATGTCGGGCATCATATGTATACCGACGCCGTTATTGACGAAGCCGGGCGGCCGGTTCCCGAGACCATTGTCGACGCCGCCGTGACCGCCCTGATCGCCATTCATGACCTGAAGAGCGCCGGGCCGCTTCACAATAGCCGCAGCGGTTCGGTCTATATCGTCAAGCCGAAGATGCACGGACCGGCCGAGGTGGCGCTGGCCAATGAACTTTTCGACGGCGTCGAAGACATGCTCCGGCTGCAGCGGAATACGTTGAAAATGGGCGTCATGGACGAAGAGCGGCGCACCACCGTCAACCTCAAGGCCTGCATTCAAGCCGCCGCCGATCGCGTCTTTTTCATCAACACCGGCTTTCTCGATCGCACCGGGGACGAAATCCACACCGCGATGGAGGCTGGCCCGATCATCCGCAAGGACGAAATCAAGGGCACGCCATGGATCGCGGCCTATGAGGACAACAACGTCGATGTTGGCCTCGCCTGCGGTCTGCCCGGACGCGCGCAGATCGGCAAAGGCATGTGGGCGGCACCCGATATGATGGCTGACATGATAAGGCTGAAAATCGCTCATCCGATGGCCGGCGCAAATACGGCCTGGGTTCCCTCGCCGACGGCCGCGACCTTGCACGCGCTGCATTATCATAAGGTCGACGTCGCCGCCCGCCAGGTCGCTCTGCGCAAGCGCGCGCCTGCGCGTTTGACCGATATTCTCACCATTCCGGTCGCCAAGACCAATTGGGCGCCCGACGACGTTCAGCAGGAGCTCGACAATAATTGCCAGGGCATCTTGGGCTATGTCGTGCGCTGGATCGATCAGGGGATCGGCTGCTCCAAAGTGCCGGACATTCATGATGTCGGACTGATGGAGGATCGTGCGACCTTGCGTATTTCAAGCCAGCATATCGCCAACTGGATGCATCAGGGCGTCGCGACGAAAGAGCAGGTCATGGCGACCTTGAAGAACATGGCGCTGGTGGTCGACCGGCAGAATGCGCAGGATCCGCTCTATCGTCCCATGGCGCCGAAATTCGACGGCCCAGCCTTTAACGCGGCGGTGGATCTGATCTTCCAGGGGCGCGAACAGCCGAACGGCTATACCGAAGCAATCCTGACCGCGAGGCGACGAGAGGCCAAGGCGGCGACGGTCTGAGGAAATTCCTTCGGCGACGGGACTCCGCGGCGGCGCGCGCGACTTACCCAGGGGGAGGTCGCGGCCTTCGCCATTTGGACCATCGGCGTCTTCCCCAAACGAGCGCGCGTCCGGTCGGCCGCCGGAGCGCGGGAATGTCTATGGCGAGCAGGAGAATGCCGAGCGGCAGCATCCAAAGTCCCAGCACCGGAAGGACGCTGAAGATGCCGCCGAGAATGAAGAAAACCCCGACTGGAATGCGGACCCCGCGCGCGGACGGTTTTCGAAGCCAGGAAACCCATCGCCCGAAAGGGCTGGGCAGCTTTCCTTCAAACCCGTCGAGGTGTCGATCCAGTCTCCGCTGCTCTTTGTCGGCCATTGCAATGTTTCGACGACATCAATGTGTCAATTGGGCCAAAGTGTCCGCTGGAATGAACGCGCATTGATCTTATTGCTTTGTTGCACGAAAGACCAAATTGCGCTGCGCCGCCGCAATCTTTCGTTGCGGGCTTAACCATAAGAACGCGCCAAATTGATTGAATCGGCCTCTCACGAAGATTTAATTTGCCCATTTCAAGGGCTGCGCCATCCTCCGTCTTGTTTTAGTCTTCGCTTAGTCGATCCGTCGAGGTTCACCCATGAAGAAAATCTTCGCTATCGCCGCTACATCAGCATTGCTGGCGGCTCAATGCTTTTCCGCCGGAGCCTATGCCGCTCCCAGCGAGGAAAACGGCCGCGCTGAACATCACCGCTTCTCGGCCGAGAACTTTTCGGCCTTCCAGGACGCAAAAATCGCCGCGCTGAGAGCCGGTCTTCGACTGACGGCGGAGCAGGAAAAGAACTGGGCGCCGGTAGAGGCGACCCTTCGCGACGCCGCCAATGCGCGCCTCGCCCGCTTTGCCGTTTGGCGTGAAAAACGCAAAAATGAGAGCGAGCGCCCCGATGCGCTGGCGCGTCTTAGCTTCAGGGCGGACAATCTTGCCACCCGCTCCGCAGAAATCAAGACGCTCGTCGCCGCCGCAGAGCCTCTTTACAAGAGCCTTGATGATGCGCAGAAGCAACGTTTCGCCGTTCTGCTCCGCATGGGCCACAACGAACATGGCAAGTGGCAGCACAATCGCGGTTGAGCTGCAGTTAGCGATGACGCAGTCCTCATGAAAACAAGCGATCCGCTCAGGCGGATCGCATCGAGCGCGAGCAAAGCCCGGCAAAGTTTCGAAATGTAAGACTCTTCCAATCCCATTCATCGCCCCGTTTTGATTATCAATGGTCCGCCAACCGAGCGCATGAAGGGCTTCAGCCCCGCGCGGCGGGCTCCGCTTGCCTCGAAAGCCCGCAGCGAGCGAGCGCTAGCAGAAGCCGCTCGAAATCACAGGCGCAAAAAGGCTTTGGCGGGCTGCGCGTAAATCATCTATCTCATTCCTCCAGGGCGCAATAGATATGGTAAGGTGCCCGACAAAGACATCGGCCAAGCAGCCGCGACAGGGAGGAATGACATGGTTGAGAAGCTATTGGCGGATCTTGCGGGTCAGATCGCGATCCGTCCACATTACGACAACTACATCGGCGGCAAGTGGGTCCCAGCCGTCAAAGGCCAGACCTTTGAGAATATTTCGCCGATTGACGGCAATGTCGTCTGCACCATCGCCCGCTCGACCGCGGAAGACGTGGAACTGGCCCTCGACGCCGCCCACGCCGCGCGCGAGGCCTGGGGCCGCACGTCGCCGGCCGAGCGCTCGCTTGTGTTGTTGCGCATCGCCGACCGGATCGAGCAGAAGCTCGACGTGCTGGCGATGGTCGAGACGGTCGACAACGGCAAGCCCATCCGCGAGACCAAGGCAGCGGATCTCCCGCTGGCGGTCGATCATTTCCGTTATTTCGCCGGCGCCCTGCGCGCTCAGGAAGGCGGCATCAGCGAGATAGACCACGACACCATCGCCTATCATTTCCATGAGCCTCTCGGCGTCGTGGCGCAGATCATCCCGTGGAATTTCCCGCTGCTGGTGGCGGTGTGGAAGCTCGCCCCGGCGCTCGCCGCCGGCAATTGCATCGTGCTGAAGCCGGCCGAGCAAACCCCCATGAGCATTATGGTGCTGATGGACGTCATCGGCGATCTCCTGCCGCCCGGCGTCCTCAACGTCATCAATGGCTTTGGCGTCGAATGCGGCAAGCCGCTGGCGCAAAACAAGCGGATCGCCAAGGTCGCCTTCACCGGCGAGACGACGACGGGCCGCCTCATCATGCAATACGCCTCGGAGAACATCATTCCGGTGACCTTGGAGCTCGGCGGCAAATCGCCGAACATCTTCTTCGCCGACGTCGCCGACGCGGATGATGATTATTTCGACAAGGCGCTTGAAGGCTTCTCCATGTTCGCGCTGAACCAGGGCGAGGTGTGCACATGTCCGTCCCGCGCGCTGGTGCAGGAGAGCATCTATGATCGCTTCATGGAGCGCGCCGTGGCGCGGGTCAAAACCATCAAGCAAGGCAATCCGCTGGACCCATCGACAATGGTCGGGGCGCAGGCCTCCAATGACCAGCTCGAGAAGATACTCTCTTATCTCGACATCGGCCGGCAGGAAGGCGCCAAGGTTTTGACCGGCGGCGGTCGGGCGAATCTCGGCGGCGAACTCGCCAAAGGCTTTTATGTCGAGCCGACGATTCTCGAAGGCCACAACAAGATGCGGGTATTCCAGGAAGAGATTTTTGGACCGGTGCTGTCGGTGACGGCCTTCAAGGACGATGAAGAAGCCTTGGCGATCGCCAATGACACGCTTTACGGGCTCGGGGCGGGGGTCTGGACCCGCAACGGCACGCGGGCCTATCGCATGGGCCGCGCCATCCAGGCCGGACGGGTCTGGACCAATTGTTACCACCTCTATCCGGCTCATGCGGCGTTCGGCGGCTACAAGAAATCAGGCATCGGCCGCGAGAACCATAAGATGATGCTCGATCACTATCAGCAAACTAAGAACATGCTCGTCAGCTACAGCAACAAAGCCCTCGGGTTCTTTTAAGACATCCGGAGCATGATCATCGCGATCATGCTCCATACCTTCTGAAACGGGAGCGCGCGGCATGGTCGAGCGGGTCATTGCGACAGAGCAGGCGCTAGAGCTGATCGGCCGCCTCAAAGAGAAGAACGGCGCTCTCCTGTTTCATCAATCGGGCGGCTGCTGCGACGGCAGCTCGCCGATGTGTTTCCCATTCGCGGAATTCCGAACGGGACCGAGCGACGTTCTGCTCGGAGAGATCGGGGGCTGCCCCGTCTACATCGACGCGGCGCAGTTCAAACTCTGGTCGCACACGCAACTTATCATCGATGTCGTCAAAGGCCGCGGCTCCGGCTTTTCGCTCGAAGCTCCTGACGGCGTGCGGTTTTTGACGCGCGGCCATGTGTTCAACGAAGCTGAACTCGCAGAGCTCGACGCGGCGAAGCCTATCGCCGCGGAGTAATGCCCGGCGCGCAACGTAGTCGGGCCTCCCGTGTTGAAGACAGCGGGACAAGTATTTTATGGAATTTGGGATCAGGGCCAATACTCGGATAAATACGATATAAGCGATAAATTCATACCCTGAATTTATTTGAAATCTTTGGCGTCAAGTTCCGCAATTTCAGTCCCGAATCATCACGACGCGGCGCCTCCCAATCTCCAGCGGTTCATCGCTTTGCGATTAACCAAGGCGAGGCCTCGATCGAGCGATGTAACAAGAGAGGCGGGTCGCCGTGGAGCTCAATCTCAGTTTCGCGCAGCTTCGGCAGTTGGCCGATGGAGCGCCGAACCACGTGGTCGCGGCGTTTCTTCCCGTCATTCTCTTTGCCGTCCTCGCCGAGATGCTGGTTATCAAAGCGCGCGGCGGCCGCTATCCGTGGAAAGGCAGCCTCGTTTCCGTGGCTATTGCGCTTGGCCACACCATCGCCCAGGCGGCGGCCAACGGGCTGATCCTCGGGGTCATCGCCGTCACGGTCTACCATTTCCGCATCTTTACGATCGACGTTTCGTTTCACAACATGGGGGCTCTGGTCGCTTTATTCCTGTTGACCGACTTCGCCTTCTACTGGGAGCACCGCTGCTCGCACCGGGTGCGGCTGATGTGGGCCTCTCACAGCGTGCATCATAGCGTCGAGCGCATGGTGCTCACCGCCGCCGTCCGCCTCGCCTGGACGCCGCTGCTCTCTGGCGTATTCCTGTTCTACCTGCCGCTGGTCTGGCTCGGCTTTCCGCCGCAATGGGTGTTCGGAATGGCGTCGGCGAGTCTTGTCTACCAGTTCTTCATCCATACCGAGTTGGCGCCCCGCGTCGGCTGGTTGGAATGGGTGATCAACACGCCCTCGGCGCACCGCGTGCACCATGCCAGCAACGCGCAATATATCGACAAGAACTTCGGCGGCGTGCTGCTGGCGTGGGATCATTTATTTGGAACCTATCAGGCCGAGCGCGCGGACATCCCGGTCGTCTATGGCATGATTCCAGCGCGCTCAAAGCCCGCCAACCCGTTCGTCGTCGCCTATGAGGAGCTTCGGGAGTTGGCCAAGGATGTATTTCGCGCGCGCAGCTGGCGCGAAGGCTGGGACCGCGTCTGGGGCCCGCCAGGCCGGGCGCCGTAGCCTCAATCTCGCCGAATGCTTTGAAATTAGAGAGGGCATGATCGTTTCAACCTGAAGCGATCATGCCTCTGCGCGCTGCCCCATCCGACAGGGTCGTTAGTCGGAATCGCCGCGCCAGCAACTATCTCGCGTCGCGCTTGGCCTGCACGCTCTTCGTGCGGCTGCTGATCTCTCCGGCCTTGGCGGGGTTGCGCGGCGCGCGCGGCGTTTTGGCTTTCGCCTTCATGCCCTCGCCCGGCGTGCGCCCTGAGGCGGGGCGCTTCGCCTTCGCCTCGCGCGCGCGGCGGAGTTCGAGCGCCCGCACGGCGCTATCTTTCAGCGCATCCCGCGCCGCTTTGGCCTCGCGGCGAGCAGCCTCTTTGTTCAGCCTCTGCACGGCTGCGGCGAGCACGTCGCGCTTGCCGCGCGATCCCGTATCGTCGCTGACCGGGCGCGCCCCCCGCGGCTCCGCTTTGCCGCGCATCTCCCGCCGCTGGCGCGCGGCGATTTGGCGAGCGCGTTCACGGCGTTCGCGAACGAGTTTCCGCAGTTCAGCGAGTTCCTTATCGGACAAGTCGCCGAGCGCTGGATGGTGAGAGGCTGCGACCAGCGCGACTTCGTCCACGTTCAGCAATTGACGTTCATGCCGAAGGCTTCGACCCATTTCGTCTCACTCCTCTGAGGTTACGACCCATTAGGTCAAATCGACCTTGCGGCGCCGTTCCGGCGTTAGCAAGCGCACTGAGCCTCCCTCGCTTTAAGCCAAAACTTCGCGCGTCAGCGTGGGGACAGGCGAATCTGGCACCGAGAAACGGAAATTGCAGAGTGAAAGGCATGCATGGCCGGATTTCACGGTTCTCTCGGCGTCGGACTTGTTCTCGTCGCGCTGGCGGCGACGGCCTCCGATCAAGCGCCGATCGTTCACTATGCCCCAATGGAAAACCTTGAGAATATTGACGTCGCGCTGATCGATCAGGCCAAAGCGAGCATCGACATGGCCGCCTATGTCCTGACCGATTGGCCGGTCATGCAGGCGCTGAGCCGCGCGGCGCGGCGCGGCGTCAAGGTTCGCCTCTATCTCGACTATGGCCGCATCGGCGAGCGCGAGCCGGCCGCGCCCTTTCTCGAGCTGATTTCCGATCCCTCGATCGAAATCGGGCTGAAGCGCGCAGGAGCGCCGTTGATGCACCTCAAAACCTATCAGATCGATACAGGGGGAGAATTTTCGCCGCAGACCAAAAGGGTAACGTGGGGGTGATAATAGGAGGGTGGGGTCCTTGCGTGACGCTTGGTGCCGTTTGTACCGCCGATGTTCAGGCGGATGATACCTTATTGCGGCAGCCTATCGGTTAGCGCATTCTGTCTGAAGGAGACAAATATTCCCACGTTGAATGCGGCGAATTGACAAATTATAAGTCCCACCTTATAACTCCTGAGTTCAAAAATGCTATTTTTTCTGAGTGGAGCAATCGGCTCGACGTTATTTAATACATATGTGGAGATGGACGCTTTAGTGGCCGAACTATCTGCCTCGCCAAGAACTTCATCTCCCCTTTTGGGTGCGGTGGCTATTGTGGCCTCTATTGATAACTGGGTTTGCGATGGTTTTTCGACCATAAAAAATGATTGGTCGAGCGCGGGGTCAAACGAGATATTTTTCTGCGTGGAGTCTAGCATGATAGCGGCCCTGAAAGTTCGGGGCAATGGACGAGTTCAAACCAGAGACTTGACGTTTATAGGATGGAAGTATTTTGCGCCGGGAGTTTGCGCATTTAGGACCTGCATCAGGAAAAACGAAGGCGTGTGCTCGCATGAAACCTGCGGCGCGCGAAACGAGTTTCTAGGTGAAATGGCAATTAGGATAAAAGAAGGCAAAGAACATGAACAACCTTGACCGTCTCGCGAAGAGCAATCCAGCGGTCACCGTCGCTAAGTCTCAGCTCCAATTCATTCGCGACGTAGCCAAAAAACTTCGTGAAATGCGAGAGGAGAAGCAGCTTTCGCAGGCCAGGATGGCGGATCTGTTAGGCGTCAGCCAGCCGAGAATAGCTCAACTTGAAAGTGGGAGACCGGGCGACGCGCCTTCCTTGGAACAAATTGCGGCGTACGCCTACTACTGCGATTCCGAAGCGAAAAGTCTAGAGATCGAAAGTCGTCGAGCGGCCGCAGTCGCGTATTAGGTTCGCCAGCACATGCTCGAATCTATTGGCGCGATCACGTATGGAAGATATGCGGAAACAACTTCAGCCGTACTCGGTCTTTTAGGTGCTTTTGCATTGGCAAAGGCACCCATTGATAGCCTAGGCCTAAGGCAAGCAATCAATCAAATACATGCAATCTCTAAATATTTGGGTCCGGAGACCGCGAGTTCGGCCGTACGGAATCTTGCGAAAACTCAGGCGCAACTTCTACGACAAGAGCAGAAATGGAATTTGATGGGATGCGCATTCCTGGGATGTCATTTGCCGTCCTTATCGCGCATTCGTTTTTCTCGAGTTGAGTCCAAGGCGGTCGGCGATTCGTGTCACCTTAGCTGCCGACTCGCCAGAACAGCGCTAGTTCAATTTAGAGCTAGTTGCCCGTCCTTTCGATATAACGCGCCGCCATCTTAAATATGGCTCGGTTCTTGCTTCTGTCTCGAGGCGCCTCGGCCGGGAATCGCCGTCGCGGCTTTTCGGATTCCTCCTCGTTTCCCCAACTAATAGCCTGGCTTAGCGCCAGGCTATTTTTGAGCACAGCGCGACTGCATTTATTCCGCAGGGGTGGCGTTGGGGTAGATTGCATCTGAACTACTTCTGACGCGACGGGCTATGAATTTAGCGAATAATGCAGTTTTCGATTCAACAGGCTGTTCGTCCTGGCCGTTGCCAGCGATTCTCTGTTCCACGTTTTCGACATGGAAAGCCAAGAGCAGAGATATAACGCCACTAGCGATCCAAATCCGATCTAACGCTGGAAGCGAATAATTCCCCTTCAAGCACAGTTCAAAGGAAAATAGCGCCGTAACAACGCTAAGGCCGTAAAGGAATATCGAGGCGATCCTTAGGCCTATAATCCATGTCTTCATTTTGGCCTCCACAAGCCAGTTACCGCCTTCCGCAGCGCCAAGGGCCAGCGCAATTGTCATACAATGTGACAAATCGTGCTGCGGGTTAAATGCAAGCCCTGGGCCAGGGCCGCAGGAAGGCGCACTTTTTCGCGTTAAGCAGTTGATTCGTTCGGCGACACCGCCCCAACTCTGATCCGCTGAGCCGACCCAGTCTCGCGGAGCTTCAGCTGAGTGTGGGGAAAATCAAAGGGTTGGCTACGCCGCCCGAACAACCAGAGGCCAAGTTGTACGGGGAAACGCATGTCGTTCGTATGACAATCGGACTTTCAGACGGCCGCTATGTCTCACATCCCAAAAATTTGATCGATCTTTTTTCAGGATTCGGGGACTTGGCCCTGCTCGCTTCGACGGCGGCTTTGCCATTCCCCAAATGCTTGATCGATCGCAACGAGGATAAAACCGATTGCGAGAAACGCCGCAAAGAAAGCGAGCGCATCGGTAAAAAATTCCCCATATCCGTGTTTGATGATTTCTTGGATGCGCCGAAGATAAACGCCGAAGATCTCACCGCGGACCATCGTATAGGCAAAAAAGAGAAGCGGATAAATTAGCCACAGCGCGGGATCGAGCATCGACAGATTCCCTTTGGGCGCGAATATCAACCAATATACCAGGTAGAGAATCGGAATCACCCCGTGGAAAACCCGGTCGACGAGTTGCAGGCCTGGTGCGTCGGACCGAAGCAGCACCTCAAAAACTACGCCGACGACGGCGACATAAACGACCAGCGCCGCTTGCACGCTTGGCCTCAACAGCAAAGACTTGGTCCGAGGCCGTATAAACGCGATGGTCGCGACCAGCGCCACGAGCGTAGTGGTTTGGATCGAGAAACGACTGAACTGATCGACAAGCTGCGTCGCTATCGAAGCATGTTCCGACAAAGCGTCCTCGGTGCTCTGAGCGACTTGAGCGCCAAGACCCAGCCACGCGATGACGGCAAGGGCGCCTGCGTAAATCCGGTGAAGCGTGGACGAAAGCGTTATTACGGGTGTCTCCCATGAGCGTAAAGCTGACCTCCGTGAAGCACCCATGCGATCTTCATCAGATCTCTGAACTCTTCACGATTGATCGGCGACTCAACGGTTAAAGGCACCGGCCAACCACCTTAATGTTTCCCTCGTAAACCACTCAGAATGCAGTTTTATTTCTAACCAGCGAAATCTTAAGACGTCGGTAACGTTATAGCGTACATACTATACGGGGGTAGCTTCTGTCTGGTTGCCCGCCGCGTCTCTTAGCGCTGGCGGGGGTGCCGTCCGTATCCGCCGAAATTAGCGCCAGCTGGCCGTCCTTTCGAGGTCATCGGTGATCCGAGAGGCCAGAGCCAATAAGCCCGTGACGACCCGAATCCGAATGCGCGCCCATAACGTGCGGTGAAGCGGCTGGGTCATGTTTCGACTCTCTCTTCCTGAATTTGCCTAATATACTCAAGCGTGTCCCGTCCGTGCTCGTCATTGATTTTCTCCCGAATCGGCCCGAGACGGTTCATTGCGTGCTGCAGAGTCGCCGCGACAGAGCTGATCGCGTCGTCATCAAGAAATCCGCGATCCGCCATCAAGGCAAGAAAGGCGGTATTCAGCAGATCCAGACCGGCGTCGATTTGATCGATCATCGGCTCTTCTGACTTCCGGTTAAGTGATTTGGTCATGCTTCGGCCCTCTCGCGGATATGATCGGCGAAATCCTCCGCCACTCTCAGAAGCGAATTAACACGCGCAAGTGCGTGATTTCGGTTAGCACCGCTGCCGAGATCCATCTCCGCCACCAAATCATTGATTGTTCCCAACAGATTGCGAAGGTTGGTCACGTCAACGGTGGCGTCAGATAAGTCATACTCGTGCAACTCGGTTTTTGACGGCACGGTATTTTTCGTCATTTTAGGCCCTCCCCTTCGCGGACGCCGTCGAGCAAAGGTTTAAAAAGGTCGGTGTCGACTCCTGAATCCGGCCAGCCGTAGGCGGCAGCGGCTTCGGCCAGGTATCTGAGCCTCATGAGCTCGTCCTCGGGCTCCGCGCACCGATGCTCGCAAATAGACTTGAGGGCACTGTCATAGCCGCTGACCCCATCATTGAAGGCTTTGGTTGCCTCGTCATAGAGGGCGCGGCTTTGGGAGTCCGACATATATCCGCGGGTATTTTCGATGGCCTTCTGGCGCTCCTCTGCCTCATTGATCGAGAGGCGGGCCTTTCTGTGCTCTTCAATAAAGCCGATGAGTTTGAATGACGCCTCGAGGTTCCTCGTCATGTCATAGCCCCTCCCGCTTGGCTTCGGTGATGAACTCGTGGAACCACGTCTTAACTGTCGTGATTTGGTCCAGCGCCATCGTAAACAGCTCTTCCATCGCCTCCCGCTCGCCGCCGAAAGCGGTTTCGAGGCTCCGCGCCGCAAGCCCTCCGATGAGCATGAGCGTATTGGGTGCGGTCGATGGCAAGCTCAGCGTCGATGTAATCCGGCCATTGACGCGCGAGCTGGGCGGGTTCGGCCATCGATGGCTTCTGGTCTTTCGTTCCGTGATTGAGATTTGGCAAGCCGCTATCGGCTGCCGGAACTGTGCTGTTTGGCATCGTGGTTGCTCCTAGCGCTATAACGATTTGCGTTATGGTGATGCTAATTCGTTATTTGTGGACCTGTCAAACGAAAAACGTTATAGAGAACGATATTCGTTATGAGAGGTCATATGACTCCTGCCCAATCGCGCGCTGGCCGCGGTCTTGTTGAACTGTCCCAAGCTGACCTGGCCGCTGCTGCGGGGGTGGGGTTGAGCACCGTTCGAAACTTCGAGGCGGGACGTTCAACGCCAATCGACAACAATCTTGCTGCCATTCGAGCGGCCCTTGAGGCTGCCGGCGTCGAATTCATCGCCGAGAACGGCGGAGGGCCTGGCGTGAGGCTGCGGAAGTGAAAGCTATTGTAGTTGCGAAAGATTCTAAAGTTCAGGGATCTGCTGGACGAGAAGTAATCCACGCCATAAGAACCGCTAATCTCTCTGCTGGCGGTCACGACGATGAAAAAGAGCGCCGAGCTCACTGACAGAATTGTCGTGGTGATGAGGGACGTTTGGAATCTAACGGCCCCACAGCATCAAGCGGTCCTGGATGAATGGGCATATGAACTGTTTCGACGGATTGAAGGCGGCGATACCTATTTGGCGCTCTATGACATAATCGCACGAGTCGAACTTACTCTGGACTTGCCAGCGGACGGCTCCCATAGGGAAATCGCCCGAAGATCGCAAGAGATAGTCAAGGATTGGTCAGGGCGTCCCAAAGGCCGCCGCCCTATCCGAAGAAGCCAAGGAGGCGTCCCTGGAGGCTGGACGCGACGATGATCGAGTCCCCCTGTTGAAGGTCGTCAGGAGATAACAGATGCAATGGGTCAGATTTGATGCCGATCTGACTGGTCGGGTGGACGAAGCGTATCAGGCGTGGAAAGCGCAGATGCCGCCTGATGATCCAATTAGAGAAGATCATCAGATGTTTATCCCCGATCCCAACACCAATCGGGAGATCAGAAAACTCTTCGATAAACGGTTCACTGAGTACCTCGAAGCGACCGGCATACCGTTCGAACGGCCCTAAGGGCCTCGCGGCGCCGCGAGGTTTCCGTCAAGACGACGGGTGGAGGGGATGACCGCCGTACGCTCGGCCACCGCCCCCCACTACTGCAAATTTGGCCGTTATATAATGTGGCAATTTCTAGGCGGAATGTTACAACTGTCAAATCACTAATTGCGACGGTTGCCGGGCGTTAAGTCACTTGTCTGACGCTCTTAGAGGTCAGCGGTTGCTGCTTCGCATTTTGCGAATCGCGTCGAATTCGGTTTTCTCGCAATCTGCCCTCATCGTGTAGGCATAGTCCTGGTCACTCCACTTGGTTGCGCAGTTACTGCGGATTTCCCTGAACTCCTCCGCCGGGATATCTTGCGGGCGTCCAAGCTCTGACCTGTCTTCGGTAGATGCGGGTGTCTCTGTAAGTGGAAGCGTGTAACCCGCTGGCGGGACATAGGCGGAGCGTCCGTTCTGGATGGGGACTGAGGCAACCGGTGCTGCGGGTGCAGGTGTGCTCTGCACCGAATTGTACGGAGACAGAATGCGCGAGCTCATCCAGCCCTTTTGGTCCCAAGGCTCTTGAACCGATTTAAAACTAACCCAAGCCCACGTGATTCCGCGAAAGTCAGTCCGGATGAGGCCGCACCATTGAACGGTCGACCCTTGGCTTAACTTCCAGAGGCCATTACCAGATAAGCTCGGGACTCCACGAACCCAACCAAAGTCAGCCAAACTCATCGGCTGAACTGATTTTTGCACGCACGTCTCGGCAGCCCTTGTGGATGCAACGAAGGTTGGCATCAAGCACAGCGTCAGCGCGGCTGCCGATGAAATCATCTTAGGCTTATGCATTGAAATCACTCGAAATAAATGAAAATTGCTTCAGAATTGTGCGCGCCTCCGCAACCGAAGTAAAGGCAGTTTCCCGGCGGGTTAGGTGTTGAGTTGAACACCAATCACCAAGGCGCGACCGGTCTCTTGCCGTGGCAGCCGCCGTCGCGGCGGCAAACGCGCCCTGGTTCAAACCGCCAACTTGTCGGTTTGATTTTCTGTCCCCCCCGCGTTTCGTTTCTGGGTACACCTCCTCGTAGATATCCTTGCGCCGAGCGGTAATGCTTCGCCCGGTCTGCCGGGCTAGGGTCTGCGCGGCAAAGATTTCATTTATCCTCGACAGATCGGCGCTTCTCCATAGCGCCAACCGTGAAACGCTCCCTCTTTCAAAGATTGTTGTGAGATTCCGTCTGCGACTTGAGCGGAACATTGACTCTTGCCGTCGCGCCCGCTGTTGTCTCGATATTACTTATAAGGAATTTCAATCATGGCAGACAGACAAGTGACGTGTATAAACAAACAGCCTCGCAACGACACCCACGAAGGCATAACCCATTTGGGTGTCGGCAATTCCAAATTGCCCCGCTCGCAGGTAATAGCCCTAATCGACTCCAAGTCAGACACATTTTATACCTTGGTCAAGGGAAAGAGAGCTAACGTTGGCGTAATCAATGGTCCGAACGGCAAATATGTACGACATACGCCGACAATGAATGGAATGACAATCTTCTAGCGCTTGACGAATGTCCGTGAGGCTGACGTTGGTCGTCAAAGTGGCCGGATCATAGAAAGTATCCCAGCGCAGAGATCCGAAGATCGAGGAGCTCGGTGGCGTCATTGCGCCTCCGGGCTCATATTGCGGACTAGATCGCTGCCAGATTTTCTGAGGTTTCCACCAATTGCCTGCGCGGTGTCAGTTGGGCTAGCCGCGCCATCGACGTGAATGGTGACGTTCTGACTCGGCGAGTAACTGTTATTAGTGGTGTTGTGCCATGCATTGCTGGCAGCGGAAACGCCGAGGCCTCCCGTCTTGAACTTGTCACGCAATCCACCGACGTCTAGTCCGCCAAAGGGGTTTTTACCCTCAGCAGCCTGTGCGCCGCCGATCCCCCAATTCTCCAGTCCAGGAATCGCGCGATAGCCAGTCCCCGCTTTCGGAACGCCGGGAGGAAGCGCGCCATTGTTCGCTACTGCCGTCGGGTTCGTCATATTGACGCCAATGGGACGCGCGCCGGCCAGCCCCTGTCGCGCGCCGATGCCAGTATTGGCCGCGCCATGCCACGGCCCCCAGCTACCTTTTGCGGCCTCGTCCAGGGCGAAGTCGACCTGTTGACGCCAGGTGCTTCGGTCGCGGGCGTTCAGACCAGTCGCTTTCGTAAAGGCGTCCCCGAGTCCAGGGTTCGACAGGCCGGGGATGTTGTTCTTGTAGTGCAACTGGAACGGGCCAAAGGACGTCCCCGAGTCTCCGCCAGGATCGCGACCTGTCGTCGTGTAGCCCCTGAGCCCTTCGCTGTTCGCAACTCTCACTGCGACATCGGGATCAATGCCGCGAGCAATAGCAGCGCGACGAATATACGCCTCGACATCGCCGTGACTGGCTCCGGAACCGCCGCCGTCTGTGCTGGCGTCAGATGTCTTGTCGCCGCCCAAGCCGAGCACGTTCTTCACGCCGCGCCCAATACGTCGGCCGACGCCCCTAATCTTGCCCCACAGGCTGCCGTCGCCAGCATCGGCTGGGTCATCGCCGCCAGCAATGTAGCCACCGACACCAGCAGCCACGCCAACGCCGACCGCTGCCGCTGCGCCGCCGGAGACGCCGAGCAGTCCAAGCAGCCAGATCGGCATACGAACCGCCGTGAGCTCAAGCAAGAGGGCCGACACGCGGGAAAGGCCCGGAATGAGTTTGAGGAGGAGTGCGCCGGCCAAGAGATTAACCGCTACGTTCCATCCGCCAATCTTGCTGACGAAGGAGTCTATGCTCGGCAGAATCTTTCCGACTTCCTCGGCGAGATTCACGACGGCTCCGGCGATCTTGACGATTGCGTCCTTTATCTGCGCCTGGTGATCAATCAGATAATCGCCAAACCGCTTCAGGACATCGCCGTACTTTTCGAAAAGCGATGCAGCGGCGCTATCCCAAAGGTTATCGATAATCGATCTGAGATCACGCAAGGACTGCATGAATCGCGTCGAACCCTTGGCCGCTCCATCGGCGTCGAGGCCGGCTTGTCTGGTGCGCTTAAGATAATCGTCAAAGGCCTTTCGGGCTGCAGGATTCTCCAGCGCATAAAACAGCTTTTCAGTGAACCCGTATGCCTCTAGCCACGCATTCCTTTGCGCAACAGGCATCTTCGCAACACGGTCCATAAAGGACTCAAGCCGTTGGACATTGTCCCCCGACATGTTGACGCCAATATTGCGCATCTGCTTGGCGAGGCCGCCATTCTCACCCCCTGTATCGCGGAGCCTTTTTGATAGGTTTTCAACTGCAGCCGACGCCTCATCGGCGGATGAGCCGAACTGGGAGGCGATGAAAGCGAGGGCTTTCAGGTTAGCCGCGCTCGCTCCCGTGCGCTGACTCGCGTAAAAGAGCTTCTCGAACGATTCAGCCGAGCTCTCGACCGCTTTGGTGACGAGAGCGAAGGTACCGACAATGCCCGCAGCAAAGACGCTGAGGCGAGCTGCCGCGCTTTCGACCCCCTGCGTGAATTTGCGGATCGACGCTTCGTCGACGTCGTACTTAATGGCGACCAGAAATTCTTTTAAAACTTCCGAACTCATTATTTTGCGTCCTTATTTTTCGCTTCCAGGGCGTTGAGCCGCTTGATGAATGCTCGCCGGGCCATGTCTTCCATTGACCCAGAAAATGCCTTGCGAAGCTCAAGGGGCAACGGCGCAGGCGCAAAGGCAACCTTCGTCAGATTCGGTATGAACTGCTCGAAAACCATCATTATTTCGTCACGACGCGTCGGTCTGACCGGGGCCATGGCGAACAGTGAATCCGCTAGTCGCGACACGTCCTTTTCGAGATCGTTCATTCCGGTCTCCTTGGCCTTGTGGGCGAATAGAACGGGCCGCCGGGGCCCCAAGTATGGAGCCTAACCGGCGGCCTCTGTCGCCGACCCGCGGTCCCAATCGGAGTAGGAACGGCCTCGGCTAGCCTATCTATCCGCACGCCGGCTTCCGCGTGGTGTGCCCGGTTATCATCCGGGCCGGAACTGAATTGGCGCCGCCGACGAGCAGCGCTTCTCTGAAACCACTCGCCGGCGACTATCGCTGCCAGGTGCACCCACGGCGGCGAATCTGGTGAATTACGGAAGATCAAGACGAGCACCAGCATCGTCCCGCAGGCGAGCGGCGAACGCGGCCCATGCAACCTTGCATTTTTCGGAACGATTTTGCGTCGCCGCCGAGAGCGGATGGGCGTTGTCGATGTAATTTGCGGGTCGGCGCGCCAGCTTGTCGGCCAGACCGCTTGGCGCTATCCCCCAGCTATACGCCAGCGCTCGGAGCTCCGTGCGAAGGCTGGCCGCAGCCAATTCGCAATCAAGCATGCGCGAAAGCAATGGTGATGCCTCTTCGTCAATTGCGGCTTGGACGGCTCGCTTCAATTCACATTCCGCATCAGCACGTTTCCGCTGGGCTTCGTCGAGCTTGACGGCGAGATGGGCAATCGTGGCCTCAAGGCTTTGAAATTGGTCATCCAGATCGCGGCGGCGACGGCTTGAACCCGTGAGGATCACAGCGGCCACACCGTGCTCAAAGTGGACGGCCCGAGCGCGGGCCTCGGCGGTCTCTTCTTCCAAGGCGGCAGCGCGTTCCTCCGAAAGAAGAGCCAACCGTTCCTTGCCGCGTCCCAATGCAGCTTCCGCCGCTTCCAATGAAGCATTCGCGGTCTTCAGCGCCGTCTGCGCCTCGCGAAGGCGGTCACGGGCGGGATATGGCGACTCGGTATCGAGCTCATCGATGCAGTATCTCGCGTTGTCCATTATTTCACACCGTAAAATTTGGCGTTCATCTCGTTAATCGAGCGCATCTCTGATGTATTCCTGCCGATCGTATCCAGCGCCTTTTTTGCCGACTTGGTCATGGTCACGGCAGCGACGTTCGATTGCGCCACGCGTGGCTTGCGCTGCACGCTATCGCCGACGACGGACGTCGCCCGTTTGGTAATAGGGTCGACCGAGAACATGCTTTGTGGACCGCCTTCGCCGCCCTGCAACGGAACCCAAGCGATGAAATATTTCGTGCCGTTTTCCTCAACGATCTCGACGTCCCAGTTCTGCGTCCAGCTGCACAAAACAGCCCGTGTGGCGCCGTCCCCACGCGTGGGCATCGTCCCGCCGAGTTCGCCGGCATACTCAAGGCCGCTGTGTGACGCGCCGCGGAAGCCCCGCAGGATCTCAATTGCCGGGTCGCCGTCCTTTACATGTCGCATTCTGGCGCCGCAAAGCGGTTCTGGCTTGTCATGGGTCATTACGTTCTTAATCACTCTCGTTTTCATGCTGGTCTGCCTTTCAAAATCTATCCAATGAATGTGTGCTGCGCCTGCAAACGCGCCGCCCGCGCTTGCAAAGCCGCCCTGGTGTCTTCGTCGAGGTCATCTCGTCCGGGCAGCGGAGAATCGCCGCCCAACGCCTTATCGAATTTGCCCCATAGCTCGGACCAGTTGTCGTTGCCGACAATCCGGGCCATTAATCCCGCCACGGAGGCTGCAAGGTCATCATGTCCGCCAGGTGGGTGGCCGATACTGTCCTTCGCGCCGACACGGGAGGCGCGGCGCTCCAGCCCGCACAGCTGAGCGGCGAGCCTACGATGATCGAGCAATTGCACCCGGCGACTGTTAAGGATCGGCAGGAAGCCGCTGAAATAGTCGCTCGTCGTCATTTCGCTGTGGCGGTAGGTGACGCCGTTCTTGCCAAACAGCTCCACAGTGAATCCGGCGCCGTAGCGATCACCCGTCACCTCATGAAGCTCATACGTCTTGAGAGCCTCGCAGAGCTCAATGACGACCTCTTCAGGACTGAATGGCGGTCTCTTCTCAAGCAGCAGGTCGAGAACCCCGACGTTGTCCTCGACGTGGCCTATCGCCAATGTGAAGCTGTCTTGTCCGCCTCCCGACGGATCAACGTGAGCAACATATGATCTGCCCTTCGCGAACTCGATTTGGGCAACGCCCTTCACTGTGCAGGCGTCGACGATTTCCGGCGAAACATACGATTCCAGGTCGTTTCGGAACTGGCCGCCCCATTCGCTTGCGGCAACCGAGGCATCATCTTCATAGGCTCGGTCGATAACCGACTGCTTGATCGTCGGATTGAAAAGCTTTGTCGGGCCGTTGGCGACCAAGATCGCCGGGTTGCCGTTGGGGCCAAAGTGCTTCTGGTAGGTGCGCCACATCTCGCCCCGCCTGGCGTGCGGAGAGCCGATGCAGAACAATTGGCCTCCGGTCGTGGCCAAGCTTGGCTTGACTGCGGCGAGGATCTCTTTATCGGGGTTGCGGCTGTCGTCCGACTGCCACATGCTTGCTTCCTCGGCGATAACCGCCACCGCGCTGAAACCGCGGATCGTTCGAAAGGATGCCGGCCGGATTTGGATATCCACGCGGTTCTTTAATGAAATCGTGTCCGCCGTGATGCTCCCAGCCATGGCTGCGAAGCGCGGTATGTCAGTGAAGATGCCCCGCGCGAAGTTCATCAGGGTCTGCGCTTGCTGCATCGAGGCCGCCAGGATCGGCAGCACCCCGCGCTCGCCAAGCCCCGCCGCGACGCTATCGCGCGCGGGGTTCGCTGTTTCAAAAGCCATCGACTATACCGCCTCCGAGACAGAGAGTCGGACGCGTTTTAGTTTCCAGGCTTCAATCTCGGCACGCCTAAAATACCAGCGACCATTGATTACGTTTGGTTTCGGGAAATTTAGATCGGAGTATTCGAGCCATCGCGCAAGGGTGCGTCGGACGATGCCGAATTCCGCCGCAACGACCATGGCAGGTACAAGTTTCTCTGAATTGTCCTTCGCCAAAATTGCTGACGAGGCACTGCTTAATGATTCCAGTGGCATATTCATTGTGGAGTTCCTGTCGTGACATAACAGGACTTACAATGGCGCGGAGGCCGCCGATTAGGTACGCTAAGCTATGACGATAAGGGCTGTACTTTCTTCAGATGCGCTATGGCGGAGCGAGCAACATGAAGAGGGTCAGTATCTATGTGCATTGCGAGGAACACGTTGGTGATGAGATCAAGAAACACGCCGCGCGGATAGCCGGCGCGATCCAGAGCTTTACGAGTCGGCAGTCCAGCGTATGGAATCGCTTTGAGGGCTTTCTCTGGTGGGTCAACCACTATCGTCGGCTCCCTCTCGGTTAGCCGTTGATAACTGTAAGCCAAGTGCCTTCCAACACCGTGTGCGAAGTTATCCCTAGCTCTACCAGCGTCTTGGGATTCTTTTGGGGTGGCCATCGATGCAGCGCGTGCGAGAGGGCGCAAATCCTCCGCCAATCGCCGACGATCTATTTCGACGGCGCGAAGCTCATTAGGAAATTGCGTTCGAACGTAGCCGACGTCAAGGAGCACGTAGTCGTCGCGATCTGTCTTGAAGGCTGGAGTATCTGCGAGGGCGTCAATCGTCGTTTGATGCATCGTCTCAAGACGAACAGCCAATTGCAGGCATGACCTTCTGGCGTGGCGCGAAGGGCTTTCCAATGCGTGGGCCAAGGATCCAGCACGTGTTGAAATGCTGGCAAGCTCTTTAACCGCCAAGGTTGTTTCGCACGGTCTAAAAGCTCGACGTGATTTATCTTCGACCATTCGCATATGACTTGCGAATAATACCAGATCGTCGATCTCCCGCGCGAGATCGGGCTCTTTATTGGCGCGAATTTTGAGCTTCCCAAACTCTCGAACCAATTGACTCCGCAGGTCTCTATTTTCTGTGGCCATTCTATCCCCGCACGGTGGATAATTCGAGAATATTTCCACTGAGCCTGCTACGCGTGAGCTCCTCGACAAAGTGCGCCCATGCTTCGACGGCGCTGCGCTGCTCGTCGGCATAATTGAAACGCTGATATACACCGGTAATTCCGCCGAAGGTTCCGCCGGTGTGATTTAGGAGCTTTTCCGTGACGTGAACGGCGATCCCCATGCGGGCGAGGTTGCTCGCAAACGTCCTTCGAAGGTCATGCAATCTCCAGGGAATCATATCTTTCGGGAGAAGATCATCGAGGCGCCGCTTGATCAGCGCATAGCCCACCAAGGGATTATCCCCAGAAAATGTGAAAACGAACTCGCTTCCGGCAATCCGGGGAGCTGTCTTCAGGATCGCGATCGCAGGGTCGGAAAGCGGGATAGTGTGCTCGCGCTTGTTTTTGGCTCGTACGGCGGGGAGGGTCCAGGTCCGCGCGTCAAGGTCAAGCTCGCTCCACGCTAAGTCGGTTACCTCTGAGCGCCGCTGGCCTGTGAGAATGAGAATTTGGGCGACATGCCCATAAGGCCAACCGATCGCTTCGGCCGCCTGCGGCTTTTATTTCCTCATCGTTCAGGATTCGGTCGCGGGACTTTTCGGGCGATGGCGAAGTGACGGTCGCGCATGGGGAAATCTCAATTATCCCTCGTTCGACCGACCACGAGCACAGTTTCTTAAACCAGGCGAGAGCGCGGTTCGCGGCATACGGCGCTCCGCGCTCGATGATATCGTCAAGCAGGCGGTGGACGTCCTGCCGCTTAATCTCGGATAGCTTCCGCTTAGGCCAAGCATCAACAATTTCGTTTTTTAATATTCGTTTGACTTCGATAAAGGTCGCCTCTTTCAACCTGCGCTTGGCATAGTTCGCCAAGAACGACGCGACGACCTTCTCAATTAGGTCCTGGTCCGCGGGAATGCGCGCGGAGCGACGTGCCTCTTTTTTTTCGGCCGCGGGGTCTCTGCCATCGGCAACGGCGACCAATGCCCGCCCGGCGAGTTCTCGCGCGGTCTTAAGACCAACCACGGCCACGGTCCTAGAGTCAATTTCCGGGGGCGCCCCGCAACCCGATATCGAACAGCCCACGAGGCTTGGCCGCTAGGCTGCGAAACGAAGAAAAGGCCTCGGACAGTCCCATCTGCTATCTCGCGGCGTTTGGGTCCGGGCTTCAGCGTCTCAAGAAACTTAGCAGTAAGCGCCACGGTTCGAGACTTTCGTTACCCTAGTTACCCAACCTATATAAGGGTAACGATATGGTCTGTCTAGGCGCTTCCTGATTTGTCTGGGTCTTTGTTAGAAAGTATAATAATAACATGATGTTATTGTCGTGTCGGGTGACTTGGAATGACGTAGTTTGTCCCGCTATTCAATCTGAAAACCTATCAGATCGACGGCCGGCTATTGCGGACCAGCGCGGCGAATTTTTCCGCTTCCGGGCTGAAGCGACAGGACAATGATCTCATCATCATCGAAAGCCCTGTCGCGGCTGCGGCCTTCACGCGCCATTTCGAGGCGATCTTCGCCGGCAGCGAGCCCTTGCCGCCCGACGCGTCGGAACGAGCGCGAGCGCTGGCTCCCTCCGCAGAAAACTGACGACCCCGATCGGCTTCTCCTCCGTCGAGAGGAGAAGGGATTATGTCCTGCCGCGCCCATAGTCTTGCCGGGGCTGGATGCGATGCAGCGCGGCGACGAGGCAGTCTATGTCCTCGAAAGTGTTGTAGAGCGCAAGCGAAGGCCGCACCGTCGTCTCGAGCCCGAAGCGGCGCAAAATCGGTTGCGCGCAATGGTGTCCAGCGCGCACGGCTATGCCTTCCCGATCGAGCGCCGCGCCGACATCCTCGCTGCGGCAGCCATTGAGGACGAACGAGATGACGCCGGCTTTTTCCTTTGCGGTCCCGATGATTTTAAGGCCCGGCAAGCCGAGCAGCCCTTGCGTCGCATAGCCGAGAAGCTCGTGCTCATAGGCGGCGATGTTTCCCATCCCGATGCGGTCGAGATAGTCGATGGCGGCGCCGAGCCCGACGGCGTCGGCGATGTTGCCGGTGCCCGCCTCGAAACGCAGGGGCGGACCCTGATAGACCGTCTTCTCGAAGGTGACGTCGGCGATCATATTGCCGCCGCCCTGCCAAGGCGGCATCGCCGCCAAAACCTCCGGCTTGCCGTAAAGAACGCCGATGCCGGTCGGACCGAACACTTTGTGGCCCGAGAAGGCGTAAAAATCGCAATCGAGCGTCTGGACATTGACAGGCATGTGCGAGACGGCCTGAGCGCCATCGACCAGCACGCAGGCCCCGTGGCGATGCGCTATCGCAACCATCTCCTGCGCCGGAGTCACCGTGCCGAGCGCGTTCGAGACCTGCGGCAAGGAGACGAGCCGCGTGCGCGGCCCGAGCAGCTTGGTATATTCATCGAGCAAAATCTGGCCGCTGTCGTCGACCGGAGCGACGCGCAAAACAGCGCCGGTTTCGGCGCACAGCATCTGCCAGGGCACGATATTGGCGTGATGTTCGAGCCAGGTGATGACAATTTCGTCGCCCTCACGGACGTTGCGGACTCCCCACGCCTTCGCGACGAGGTTGATCGCCTCGGTCGCGCCGCGCGCGAAGACGATGTCGTTTGGCGAGCTTGCGCCAAGGAATCTGCGGACTTTTTCGCGCGCCGCCTCATAGGCGTCGGTGGATCGCGCGGCGAGCGCATGCGCGCCTCTGTGGATGTTCGAGTTTTCGGTCTCGTAGAACTGCGCGAGGCGGTCGATCACCGCCTGCGGCTTTTGCGTCGTCGCGGCGTTGTCGAGCCAAATCAGCGGCTTGCCATGAACCTGCTGGCGCAGAATCGGGAAATCGCGCTTGATCGCATAGGCGTCGAAGGCTCGGGTTCCAGAGACGAGGTCCGGCGTGAGGAGCGGCTTAAGTTCGGGCGCGACCGGCGCGAAAAAAGAATGCTGGGTCGGGGCGTTGGCGGCGGCGGGCGCCGCGGCGGTCTGCGTCTCGTTTAGAAAATACAAGGATTCGCCCGGAACGGCGGGATATCCGCCGGGCGAGGATTTCTGACTAAATCCGGACGGCGAGGCCGCCGCGCCCAACAGACTCACATCGCCAACGCCGTGGGGGCGTAGGTCCGTCTCGGTCGGGTAGTTTGTCGAAGCGAACGCCGGATGCTGCTCGATGGAAGAGCCGGGAACTTCAGCCGCAACTGGAGCGCTCCCTCGAACCCCTGGTGGACCGGCGTGAGTTGGAGGCGCGGTCACGCTCTGCGCCGGGGCCGAGGGCGACGGCGGCGCGAACGCCAATCCGGCTTCTTTGAGGAATGACAGGGATGTTTCCGGCGGCTTCGGCGAGCCCATGGGGACAGAGCCATGCGAAAACCCCGCGGGAAAAGAAGGCGCGGGAGACAAGCCGCCGGCAGGCGCGCTGCTATGGGAAAATCCCGAAGGAAATGTGGACGGCGTGAGTGACGTCACGTCGCCAAGGCCCTGCACCAGCGCGAGGAGCGCCTTCTCGCGCAAATGGGCTCGCGGGTGCGGGAGGTCGGGGCCTTCTTCCGGCGCAAGCCCAACGGAAGCGGCGAACGATTCCGGCGTTGTCGTTACGGCGGGCGAATCCGCCGCGGCGGCTGCGTGTCCGGCGGCAGGCGCGTGCTTGATCGGCGCTCCAGCGGTTCCCGCGGTTACGCCCGGCAATTCTGTGACAAAAGGAACAGACTGCGCGCCCGGAATGCTCGTCCCCGGCGCTGCAACCACCGCGCCGATAGTCCCCGGCGCTGACGTCGGCGGGATCGGCAGACGATCCTGCACCATGAAATTGGCCAGAGCCTGGGGATCGACCATCTGCCCCGGCGCAGCGTTGAAGAACGAGTTCGCCATCCGCGCGATCAATCCGGGATCGATGACGGCAGGCCCCTGTCCCCCGTATTGCGGAGCCGCCGGAGCGGCGATGGGAGCCGTTGCCGCCGCTTGCTTCGGATCAGGCGTACTCATGATAATGCCCCACCTCGACGTTCTCGAGCACCCCGAGCGCGTCGGGGGTGAGGATCGCCGACGAGCAGTAGAGCGAGATCAGGTAGGACGCGATCGCCTTGCGATTGATTCCCATGAATCGAACCGAAAGGCTTGGCGTGACTTCGCCTGGGACGCCTGGCTGGAAGAGGCCGACGACGCCCTGTTTCCGTTCGCCGGTGCGCAAAAGCAGAATGTCGGTGGTGCCGCCGCCATCGGGGCCAGCTGCGATCTTCAGCTTGTCGCTTGGAACCAGCGGAAGGCCGCGCCAAGTCAAGAACGGCGTGCCGAACAGATTGATCGTTGGCGGCGGCACGCCACGGCGCGTGCATTCCCGGCCGAAGGCGGCGATGGCGCGCGGATGGGCGAGGAAGAAGGCGGGTTCTTTCCAGACGCGGGCGATCAGCTCATCGAGATCATCGGGCGTCGGCGGACCGCGCCGCGTGCTGATCCGCATCGCCGGAGAGGAATTCGGCAGCAGACCGTACTCTGGATTATTGATGAGCTCGCTTTCCTGCCGCTCCTTGACCTTCTCGATCAGCAGCCGCAGCTGCTCCTGGATCTGGTCATAGGGCTGATTGTAGAGATCGGAAACGCGGGTCTGCACGTCGAGGACAGTGGTGACTGCGTTGAGGAAGTATTCGCGCGGCGCAGTCTCGTAGTCGACGAAGGTCTCCGGCAGGTCGCTATCGCGCTCCCGACTCGGGCTGCATTCGACGTCGCCATCGCCTTCGGTGTCCTTGACGCGGTTTAGCCGATAAATGCCGGCTTCGACAGGCACCCAGGGAAGGAAAGAAACGAGCCAGCGCGGGGTAATTCCCGACCATTGCGCCCGTGTTTTCGTGGCGTTGGCAAGCTGACGCGCAGCCGGTTCGCTCAGAGTTCTGCGGCCCTCGGGTTCGTCGACCATCTAACAGCTCCTTGTCTAGAATCGCCTGATCTCTAGCTGAAGCTGATGTAGCACTTCTTGCGTAGAATATTCTCCTTTATTTGAGTTTACTGCGAAAAATGATGAGTCTACAAATTCTATCAATTTTCGACGCTGAAAACGTTCGCTGCGACAGTCTAGGCAGTAGTGACGAATTACCTGAGCATGATAGCAATAGCGGCGAGCAATACGAAGCCTCGGTAGTTTGCGAGGAGCTTGTCGTATCGGGTTGCGACGCGCCGGAACTGCTTCAGTTTATTGAAGAAACGCTCGACGAGATTGCGCTCCTTGTAGAGCGCCTTGTCGTAGGGGAGCGGCGCGCGGCGATTGGATTTTGATGGGATCACCGGCTCAGCCTCACGCATAAGAACAGCCTTGCGCAAGTGATTGGCGTCATAACCTTTATCGGCGATGATCGCATCGGCCGCAAAGCCTTCGATCAGGGCGTGCGCTTTTGTGATGTCGTTGCGCTGCCCAGGTCCGAGAAGGAGCCGAACGGGGTTGCCGAGCGCGTCTGTCGCGGCGTGGATTTTGGTGCTCAAACCACCGCGAGAGCGGCCCAGGCCTTGGGCATCCGCCCCCCTTTGGCGATCCTTGCGCCGGCCGCGTGCTGATGGGCGCGCACGATTGTTGAGTCGATCATCAGCCATTCGAGATCGGCCTCGGCGGTGAATGCCTCAAGAAATCCGTCCAAGGCGCCGCGCTCGATCCAGCGATAGTAGCGGCGTTTCACCGCCTGATGGTCGCCGAAGCGTTCGGGCAGATCGCGCCAGCGGCCGCCCGAGCGGGCCATCCATAACAGCGCGTCGACGAAGCGTCGATTGTCGCAGCGCGGCCCGCGCTGGCCGGCTCTTCCGCCTGGCACAAGATCACAAAGCCGCTCCCATTGATCGTCTCGCAGCGCATCGACATCCCGAATCATCAAGGCTGATCTCCAAAAATCAGCCTTGAATCATGGAAAGATCCTCGCGAGAATCCCCCAAACGCCGAATTCGTCACAACGGCCTAGTTGGCGGGTTCTTTATAGTTTTTGTGAACACGAGCGCGCGCAAGCCCGTTTGACCGCCGGCTGAGATGCGCTTCTCAACTATAAACGCTCCAAACCAAAGCAGCCGCCTGACCAGAAGCGAGCGGCGAGCGCTGGCAAGATGGCCTAAGCAACCAGGATCGCCTTATAAGCAAAAGGCGGCCAAGTTTTTGTGCGGCGCAACCTTCCTGCCTGGACGCAGGCAAAGCCTGCGTCCAGAAGCATAAGGCTCAGCTTCTTCAAACGGCTCAGACGAAAGCCACTTTCAGGATTTCATAGCTCTTGCCGCCGCCGGGCGTATTCACCTCGACGGTATCGCCGACTTTTTTGCCGATCAGGGCGCGCGCGGTCGGCGATGTAATCGAGACCCGGCCGGCCTTCACGTCGGCCTCGTTTTCGCCGACGATCTGATAGGTTTTCTGCTCCTCGGTGTCCTCATCGACCAGCGTCACCGTCGCGCCGAACATCACCGTTGTGCCGGACAGCTTCGACACGTCGATTACCTCGGCGCGGGACAATTTATCCTCAAGCTCGGCGACTCGGCCCTCGTTCAGCGACTGGGCCTCCTTGGCGGAATGATATTCGGCGTTCTCGGAAAGATCCCCGTGCGAGCGCGCTTCCGCAATCGCCTGGATGATGCGCGGCCGCTCGATCTGCTGGCGCCGCTTCAACTCCTCTTCGAGAGCGATATATCCGCCGGCCGTCATGGGGAACTTGTCCATGTGATTCTCTTTCGCGTCTTTGTTCTTCTTGACCAATGGTGACCGCTTCGCCGTGGCGCAAGGTGCGCTCACGTCCGGGAATGGTCGGCTTTTTTGCGCGGGCGCACATACGCCTGCTCCGGGTTCGAGCGCATCACCGCTCGGAACCCGTTCGCCGAATAGCAGACACCTTCATGATGCCCACTGCAAGAGGGGCGTTTTCTCAAGGTCGGCGGCGGCCGCAGCGTGACGTCTGCGGGTCCGCTTTCTCAAAGAGGATCGATGCAACTTCGCGGCGGTTCGTCGAGAACCGCCGCTCCGAAGTTAAGATCTTGTAGAAAAATCACAAATTTTTCAGGACCATGCAGGATTCAATCAAAATAATCCTGCAGCGCCCGGACTTCCAGATCGCCGGCCATATAGGCCTTGATGCCCTCAGAGGCGGCGATCGCTCCGGCAAGAGTGGTATAGTAAGGCACCTTGTGCAGCAGGGCGGCGCGGCGCAGCGAGCGCGAATCAGCCAGCGCCTGCTTACCCTCTGTCGTATTCAGAACAAGTTGGATGCCGCCATTCTTGATGGCGTCCACGACATGCGGGCGGCCCTCCGACACCTTGTTGATCCGGTGCGCCGAAACGCCTTTCGATTCGAGATACCGCGATGTGCCGCCGGTGGCGAAGATCCTGAAGCCGAGCGCTTTGAGAAGCTTCATTGTGCCGAGGACGCGCGGCTTGTCGACATCGCGCACTGAAACGAAAACCGAGCCGGACGTCGGCACATTGGCGCCGCTGCCGAGTTGGCTTTTCGCGAAAGCGACCGCGAATGAGCGATCAAGGCCCATGACTTCGCCGGTCGAGCGCATCTCCGGCCCAAGCACGGTGTCGACGCCGGGAAAGCGGGCGAAAGGAAACACTGATTCCTTGACTCCGACATGATCGAAACGAGGCGTCCGCAAGCCGAAGCTTTGCAAGGATTCTCCCGCCATGATTCGCGCCGCGATCTTGGCGATCGGCGCGCCGATGACCTTCGCGACGAAGGGCACCGTCCGCGCCGCGCGCGGGTTAACCTCGAGCACGTAGATCTCGCCGTCCTTCAGCGCATATTGCACATTCATCAATCCGCCGACGCCGAGCGCCAGGGCGAGCTCGCGCGTCTGCTGCTCAAGTTGGGCGATCTTTTCGGCCGAGAGCGAGCGCGGCGGCAGCGAGGAGGCGCTGTCGCCAGAATGAATCCCCGCCTCCTCGATATGCTCCATGATGCCGCAGATGAAGACATCTTTCCCGTCGCAAATCGCATCGGCGTCGACCTCGACGGCGTCGGACAGATAACGGTCAAACAGCAGCGGATTCTTGCCGAGGACAGTGTTGATCTGCCCGGTTTTATCGTTCGGATAGCGAGCCTTGACGTCGGCGGGGACAAGGCCGGGCAGCGTGCCGAGCAGATAATCGTCCAAGGCGCCATTGTCGTGGATGATCGACATCGCGCGGCCGCCCAACACATAGGAAGGACGCACGACGAGCGGCAGGCCGAGTTCTCCCGCGATGGTGCGCGCTTGCTCGACCGAATAGGCGATTCCGTTCATTGGCTGCTTCAGGCCGATCTTGTCGAGCAGGCGCTTGAACCGGTCGCGATCTTCGGCGAGATCGATTGAATCGACCGATGTGCCGAGAATGGGAATGCCGGCTTTTTCGAGCGCGTGGGCAAGTTTCAGCGGCGTCTGTCCGCCAAACTGCACGATGACGCCCTTGAGCTTTCCCGCCTCGCTTTCCTTGGCGAGGATTTCAAGCACGTCTTCCGGCGTCAGAGGTTCGAAATAAAGCCGGTCCGAGGTGTCGTAATCGGTCGAGACCGTCTCCGGATTGCAGTTGATCATGATGGTTTCGTACCCAGCCTCGCTTAAGGCGAAGCAGGCGTGGCAACAGCAATAGTCGAACTCGATGCCCTGTCCGATCCGGTTCGGACCCCCGCCCAGAATCACGATTTTTTCGCGCTCTGACGGACGGGCTTCGTCGGCCGGGGCGCCGGCGAAGGGCGGCGCGTAGGTCGAGTACATATAGGCCGTGGGCGAGGCGAACTCGGCGGCGCAGGTGTCGATCCGCTTGAACACGGGCCGCACCCCGAGTTTGTGCCGCAGCGCGGTGATCTCGGTTCGCGGCGCCCGAGAAAGATCGGCGAGACGCCCGTCGGAAAAGCCCGCCGCCTTCAACATCCGCAAGTTGGCCGCGTCGTGCGGCACGCCATGAGCGCGGACCATCGCCTCAAGCTCGAGGATTTCTTGCAGGCGCTCGATGAACCAGAGGTCGATCTGACACGCCTCATTGATTTCGCGAGGCGACATGCCGTAGCGCAACGCTTGCGCCGCCACCAGCAGCCGATCCGGCGTCGGGCGTCCCAAAGCCGCGCGGAGAACGTTCATGTCGTCCCCAAGGCCAAGACCGTCGATCTCGATTTCATCGAGGCCATTGAGCCCGGTGTCGAGCGAGCGCAGCGCTTTTTGCAGGCTTTCGGCGAAAGTGCGCCCAATCGCCATCGTCTCGCCGACGGACTTCATCGCCGTCGTCAAGATATTGTCCGCGCCGGGAAATTTCTCAAAGGCGAAGCGCGGGATTTTGGTCACGACGTAATCGATCGTCGGCTCGAATGAGGCCGGCGTCGCCCCACCGGTAATGTCATTGGCGATTTCGTCGAGCGTATAGCCGACGGCGAGCTTCGCCGCGACCTTGGCGATCGGGAAGCCAGTCGCTTTTGACGCCAAAGCGGACGACCGCGAGACTCGCGGATTCATTTCAATCACGATCATGCGGCCATCGACCGGGTTGACCGCGAATTGCACGTTGGAGCCGCCAGTCTCGACCCCGATCTCGCGCAGCACCGCCAGCGAGGCGTCGCGCATGACCTGATATTCCTTGTCGGTCAAGGTCAGGGCGGGGGCGACGGTGATCGAATCCCCGGTATGAATGCCCATCGGGTCGATGTTTTCGATCGAACAGACGATGATGCAATTGTCCGCCTTATCGCGGACGACCTCCATCTCATATTCTTTCCAGCCGAGCACGCTCTCCTCGACCAGAACCTCGTTGGTCGGGGATGCATCGATGCCGCGCTCGATAATGTCGATGAATTCGTTTTTGTTGTAGGCGATGCCGCCGCCGGTGCCGCCCATGGTGAACGAGGGGCGGATGATGGCGGGGAGGCCGATATCGTCGACAATCGCCAGCGCCTGGCTCAAGGTCTTGACTTGATGCGAGCGCGGCGTCGAAAGGCCAATTCGCGTCATTGCTTCGCGAAACCGTTCGCGATCTTCGGCCATGTCGATCGCATCGGCGCTGGCGCCGATCATTTCGACATTGAATTCGTCGAGAACGCCCATTTTTTTCAAGGAGAGGGCGCAGTTGAGCGCGGTCTGGCCGCCCATGGTGGGCAAAAGCGCGAAGCCGCCCGGGTGGGAGTAACGCTCCTTGGCGATGATTTTGGCGACGATTTCCGGCGTGATCGGCTCGACATAGGTGCGATCGGCCATATCCGGGTCGGTCATGATCGTCGCCGGATTGGAATTGACGAGGACGATTCGATAGCCCTCTTCCCGCAGCGCCTTACAGGCCTGGGTGCCTGAATAGTCGAACTCACAGGCCTGTCCGATGATGATCGGCCCTGCGCCGATGATCAAAACCGTCGAAATATCAGTCCGCTTCGGCACAAAAAACTCTTTCCCCGTTGCGGCGGGCGTTAGACGTTGGCGGCGCGCAAAAAAGGGCCGCGCCGGGCCCATCCGGCCAACGCGTCCTTGCGCCAAGGCTCAAAACAGGGTCGTTTCGAGTGTTGGAGGCTCCCCGAGCGAGTTTTGGCGATGAGCCAAAGCCCGCGCGATCGAGCGCGGTCAAGAAGAACGAAGTGTCTCTAAACTAGAATCTCGCGATTGTGAACCCGCTGGCCTTTGCAGCGGCAATGACGCGGATTGCGCCAGCCGGGCGCAAATCCCGGCCAGAATAATCGAGGTCGCGTGCGGGACTTCGAAGCATCGGCCAAAAGGCCGCCCGCAACAAAACTGCCCCCGCGGCGATAGCCTAATCCACAGTCCGCAATCGGATTGCGCGCTGGATATCCAAAGCCTCATTTCAATCGGAAATAGCGGCGCAATGTTGAGTCACCGAGATTTATCGGCGCTTGAGCCAGCAGCTTCTTCAAATGCCCTTTCCTGTAAAGCACAAGGGCGAACATCATTCCGACTGCCGCCTCCGTGACCACGCGAATGAAGGCGATGCCCGCGGCGCCATAGGTCGGCGCCAAAAGATAGGTGAAGCCTAGGCTGCCGCACTGACCGAGGGAAACCGCCGCTACGAAACTGACGTCAAGCCGCAAAGGCAGCATCAAGTATAATCCAAGCGCGTAATTTATGGCGATGATCGGGAATATAAATGAGAGGATCTGCAAGACTTGCACTGACTCAGTAAACTGAAAGCCGGTAAACATATGAATTAGTATTCCTGCGCTGAAAAATGTTCCTAACGTAAAAATAATGCTGACGGCTAGCAAAACTATCAAAATATATCTAGCCACCAAATACATCGTATCCGGACCGCCTTTCGCTGCTTGATTGTACACATAGGGCATCAGAGCCTGAGTGGCGGGGCTGAAGGCGTTGATGATCGTTCCTGCGAATCTATCGGCCGCGTTCAAAAATCCAACTTGGGCCGGACCAGCCATCGCTCCAAGAATAAGCGCGATAGCCGCGGCATGGACAGATCCTCCGGCCCTGAAAATGAACATTGGGGCGCCGGACTTTAAATGGTCGAGCAACTTGCGCCAGTCGATCGAGATGCGCTTGAGCTTGCCCAACGCCATCGCGTGTCCAACAGCCAAAACAATGACCTGAGCGACGAGCTGGCAAAGCAGAACCGTATTTATATCCGAGGTCGAATGGACCAAGAAAAAGACAGGGATGAACCACATCAATTGGGCGGAGACATCAAGAGCGGCGGAGGCTGTCGCGCGGCCAGTGCCAATAAAGTACCAGCTGAGGCTGAATCCTTGCGCTCCGCCGAGGAGGACAATCAAGCTAAGGCTCGCGGGAAACTGAAAGATTGAGGGGGCAAAAAGCGCCAAAACTCCGAAAACAAGTCCCACCAAGCCAAATAGCGCCAGCTTTACCGTGGTGACGCCTATCAAGATTCCGCT
This sequence comes from Methylocella sp., assembly GCA_037200525.1. NCBI lineage: Bacteria > Pseudomonadati > Pseudomonadota > Alphaproteobacteria > Hyphomicrobiales > Beijerinckiaceae > Methylocella > Methylocella sp. The sequence goes on from JBBCGG010000001.1 coordinate 845,601, forward strand.
CCGATCGTCGGCTTCGGCTGAGGAAATCTCCCTCAGCGCGGATATGCTGAAGCCATATTCAACAATGATCGATATAGCCGTCGCCAGAGACGTCGCAATCGCAAGCACGCCTAGGCCCGATGGACCGAGCACCCGCGCCAAGAACGGCAGGGAGGCAAATGAGATCAGGTAACGCGCTACAAACGCGCAATACAGTGAAAGAAATGCCTTTTTCAACGGCGGAGCCCATGTGTGCGATTGCAAAAGGTAAAAGCAATGAGCAACAAGCAAAGCATTGCGCCGTCCCGGCCGTCGGCGCGTTTATCCGAGCGACGAATTTAAATGAAAGGCGTCGAGCGACGAGAGGACATGAGGCGTTTAAAACTGAGCAGCGAGGGGTCCTTTGAATTGAGTGCGTCAATGAGGACGAGAAGATCGCCTTTTCAGGGCGCAAATTCCAGCCCCTCCTTCTTTTCATATCATGGAGCAACGCCTTGTGTCTGTAGCCGCCTCCATGCAGAGTTACGATCTGGGCGGCTTCAGTCAGCCGCCGCGCGCAGCTTCGCGTTCAAGCGCCCTGCGAGGAACAGCTGGGAAGGCATGTTGTTGAAAGGCGGGCGCGGTTCGCCAAAACCCCAGGCGATCTTCAGTTCGCTCTGGAGAGGCCTTCGTACTCTTTGAGAAGATCGCCGGTGACGCGCTCCCAAGTGAAGCAGCTGAACGCCCGCTGGCGCGCGGCCCGGCCCATGGCTTCTCTGGCGACATCATTCTCAAGCATCTCAAGAAGCGCTCGCGCCAAGGCCGGCGCATCGTTCTTGGCGACCAGCAGCCCCGTCTCGCCATCCTTGACGGTTTCGACTACGGCTCCGGACCGGCTGGCCACGACGGGAGCGCCCGCCGCCATCGCCTCCACGGGAGGTATGCCGAAACCTTCATCCCAAATTGGGGGAAAGGCGAAGATGTCCGCGTCGAAATAGCGGTCGACCAGCTCCGCGCGCGGGATCATGCCGAGAAATGCGACTTTGGGGGCGACGTCCGCCGTCAGGAGAGACTTCAAATGGGATAGATAGTCGCTGCCATACCAAGGAGCGAGGCTCGAAATTGTCGCCTTATCCGCAAGGTCAAAGTTCTCGCTGAGCGGATAGCCGCCATGGGGGCCGACGACGTCCAGGCGGACGCGAGGGTAGCGCTGAACGACCATGCTGAAGGCGTCCAGCAAAATGTGGATTCCCTTATGAGGCGAAACGGCGCCGGCATATAATATCCGCTTCTCCTCGCGCTGACTGCCGACCCGGTAATCCCTGTCGCGACTGAACTCTTCGGCGTCGATGCCGTTGTAGGCGGTCACCACGCGATTGGCGATCATCGGGAAATCCCGGCGGGTTTTCTGGGTGATGTAATTGCTGACTGTGGCTATCAGATCGACATTCCGGAGACGCCGCGCGAGAGTGGGATAATCGTTCTGCGAAAACCACTCGGCGTGCAGTTGCAGGACAATTTTCACTTTGGGATTGAAGGACCGAATCACAGAAACATATTGCGAGCTGTGCTGGACGTGAATGATGTCGCAGCGCTGCTTTTGGAGATCGGCCGCAACCTGGCGGCCATACGCGGGAAACGACCAGGCAGCGGAGGATGCGGGCGTTGTCGTCATTCCGAGTTTCATGAGTTCGCGTCCAGTTTTATAAAGGACGCGGTCTCTCATGTTTGGAGGGAAGAAGTGGAAGCGCACCCCGCGGTCAACCAAATATGTGGGAGCGCCGCCATGCCGGTGTTGCTGCCCGTAGACAACGACCTCGCAGAACTTAGCGAGGCAACCAACTGTCCCGTAGGTGCAAGCTCCCACCGAGGTTTGGTACGGCGGCAGGATGACATCAATCGGCTGGTTGACGAACGCTACCCTCATCGTCATGCGATCCGCAATTTTCCGGTACGGTTTGACGCTGCGCAGGTCGGAATTTAGTCTTAGGGAACGCTGTATTTTCGGACGTGGCCGGTTCGCGGTCTCGTGATACTCCGTCTACAATAACTATTCCTCCGCAATTGGCACGGCGTCAACAACGGAAAAATCTTGAAGCAGCGATGGAGCGTTGAGCTCTGTCGCGTTGAAAACGGAAGCGCGGCAAATAATCAGGCTGAATGGACGGCGCCGAACTCCCTGACCATCATCGCAATGCGGCGGCGCATCGATCGAGTTGCGAAGCGCCGGCGTTCGGTTGCGCCCAAAGTTGAGAAAGGTTTGCGCATAATGAAAGCGATGATTTTTGAAGGCCCGCGCAAACCTCTGGTTTTCCGGGAAACGCCCATGCCTCAACCTGACGAAGATCAGGTCCTGATCCGCGTCCGCGCCTGCGCCGTCTGCCGCACGGATCTCCACATCATTGACGGCGAACTTGCGCAGCCGAAGCTTCCGCTTATCCCCGGCCATGAAATCGTCGGCGTGGTGGCGGGCAAAGGCGCGCGGGTCGATCGCTTCAAACTGGGGGATCGCGTTGGCGTCCCGTGGCTCGGCTGGACCTGCGGCGTCTGTGAGTTCTGCCGTTCGGGTCGAGAAAATCTATGCGATAAAGCGGGCTTTACGGGCTACCAGATCGACGGCGGATTTGCGCAATTCACCGTCGCAAATCAGCGTTTCTGTTTTGCGCTTCCCGATTTCTATACTGACGTTGAAGCGGCTCCGTTGCTTTGCGCCGGATTGATCGGCTATCGCTCGCTGCGCCTCGCCGGGGAAGGGCGCCGTCTCGGCATTTATGGCTTTGGCGCCGCGGCGCATATCGTCGCTCAGGTAGCCGAGCATCAGGGCTGGGAGATCTACGCCTTCACCCGGCCGGGCGATGCGGCGGCCGAGGATTTTGCGCGGGAGCTCGGCGCCGTCTGGGCTGGCGGCTCGTTGACGCCCCCGCCTCAGCCCCTTGACGCGGCGCTGATCTTTGCGCCTGTGGGGTCGCTGGTTCCGGCCGCGCTCCGCGCGCTGGGAAAAGGGGGAACCGTTGTGTGCGGCGGCATCCACATGAGCGACATACCCGCATTCCCCTATGCCGACCTATGGGAGGAGCGGGTCATCCGCTCCGTGGCCAATCTGACGCGCCGGGACGCCGAGGAGTTCCTTGCCCTGGCGCCGCAGGTTCCCGTCAAAACAAGGACGGTTTCCTATCCGTTGGAACGAGCCAATGAGGCGCTCGACGATCTTCGTCACAGCCGCATCTCCGGCGCCGCCGTTCTCACGCCGCCGCCGGTAGAATGATTGGCTAGCGCATGACCCTTCGGCTGCGTCGCGGCGCATTCTCCGACGCGCCGGAAGATTGTGCTATGGAGCATCGCCAAGGGGCCAAGCTGCGCGTGCGCAAGCCAGGCGCGTAATGGAGAGGCGATGACAGCCAAGATCAGGATCGAGCCCAGCGATATCTTCCTCGTCGTAGACGTCCAAAACGACTTTTGTCCCGGCGGCCGCCTGCCTGTTCCGCATGGCGATGAAGTTGTCGCGCCGATCAATCGCCTCGCGCGGAGTTTTGATCATGTGGTGCTGACGCAGGACTGGCATCCGCCCGCGCATCGCTCCTTCGCCGCCTCGCATCAGGGACGAGAAGTTTACGAAGCAATCGAAGCGGATTACGGCGCGCAGATCCTGTGGCCCGACCATTGCGTCTGGGGAACGCCCGGCGCGGCGTTCCATGAGGATTTGAGGATCCCGCATGCGGAGCTGATCCTGCGCAAAGGTTTTAGGCCGGCTATCGATTCCTATTCGGCTTTCTTCGAGAGCGATCGCACAACGCCGACAGGGCTCGCCGGCTATTTGCGCGAACGCGGATTTCAAAGGGTTTTTCTCGCGGGGCTCGCCTTTGACTTCTGCGTGCGCTATTCAGCGCAGGATGCGCAACGCCAAGGATTCGCAGCCATCGTCATTGAGGATGCCTGCCGGGGAATTGATATGGATGGCTCCGTACAGGCGACCCGAGAGAGTTTCGTCGCGCAAGGCGTCAGGGTTGTCGCGGCTGAAGCCATCGGCTAGAGCGTTAGCCGGAGTTTGGGTCAGATCATGCATTAAAACATCTAAAGACGCGTCGGGCCAGCGCGCCCGATTGAAGCAATTGCCCTAGCGTCGTCGGGCGCCGACCCCGACTTAGATCTTCTCCATCAGGCATCAACGTGACGTCGATTATTTCCGTTTCCGATCTGACAAAGACCTACGCTTCCGGTTTCCAGGCGCTGAAGGCTGTTAATCTCGAGATCCGCCAGGGCGAGATATTCGCTTTGCTCGGGCCAAACGGCGCGGGCAAAACGACGCTGATCAACATCATCTGCGGGATCGTCAACCCAACGAGCGGCGTTGCGCTGGCGGGCGGGCATGACATCGTTCGCGACTACCGAGCCGCGCGATCAAAGATCGGCCTCGTGCCGCAGGAGCTATCGACGGACTCGTTCGAGACGGTGTTGGCCACGGTCCGATTCAGCCGCGGTCTTTTCGGCAAAGCCGCCAACGAGGCCTATATCGAAAAGGTGCTGAGGGACCTGTCCTTGTGGGACAAGAAAGACAATAAGATCATGACATTGTCGGGCGGCATGAAGCGCCGCGTCATGATCGCCAAGGCGTTATCGCATGAACCGACAATTTTGTTTCTCGACGAGCCTTCGGCGGGCGTTGACGTCGAGCTTCGGCGGGATATGTGGGAGATGGTGCGATCCTTGCGCGCCACCGGAGTCACTATCATCCTCACAACCCATTACATCGAAGAGGCCGAAGAAATGGCTGACCGGATCGGGGTGATTCGCAAGGGCGAAATCATTCTGGTTGAGGATAAGGCGACCTTGATGGAGAAGTTCGGCGAGAAGCAGCTGACGCTTGCGCTGCGCAGCAGATTGGAGCGCATTCCGAAGGAGCTTTCGGGGTTCAAGCTAGAGCTGTCGGCGGATGGATGTCAGCTCGTTTACACGTTTGACGCGGAAGGCGATGGAACGGGAATCGCCGCGTTGATGAGGCAGCTTGGCGAACTTGGGATCGATTTCAAGGATCTTCACACGCGCCAAAGCTCGCTCGAAGAAATTTTCGTCAGTCTGGTGAGGGCGTAGCCATGAATGTTCACGCCATCCGAGCGATCTACCTTTTTGAGATGGCCCGCACCTGGCGCACCTTGCTGCAAAGCATCGTTTCGCCTGTGATCTCGACGGCGCTCTATTTCATCGTCTTTGGCGCAGCCATCGGCGCGCATATGACGTCGATTGATGGGGTCAGCTACGGAGCCTTCATCGTGCCGGGGCTGATCATGCTTTCGCTGCTGACGCAGAGCATCGCCAACGCGTCCTTCGGCATATTCTTCCCGAAATTTACGGGGACGATCTATGAGATTCTTTCGGCCCCGGCTTCAGCTGTAGAGATCGTCTGCGGCTATGTCGGCGCCTCTGCGACCAAGTCTATTCTTATCGGCGTCATCATCCTCATCACCGCAAGGCTGTTCGTGGCGTTCGACGTAGCGCATCCATTTTGGATGCTGAGTTTCCTGATTCTCACCGCCATCACTTTCAGTCTGTTCGGATTCATCATCGGCATATGGGCCGAAGGGTTTGAAATGCTGCAATTGACGCCGCTGCTGATTGTGACGCCGCTGACGTTTTTGGGCGGCAGCTTCTATTCCATCGATATGTTGCCGCCGTTCTGGCGAACGGTCACCTTGGCCAATCCGGTCGTCTACCTCGTCAGCGGATTTCGCTGGAGTTTTTATGAGACGTCCGACGTCAGCGTCGGCGTCAGCCTCGGGATGACCCTCGCCTTTCTGATTCTGTGTCTGGCGGCGATCTGGTGGATTTTCAGGACGGGATATAAGCTCAGAGCCTGATTGCGGGCGCGAGCGCGGCGCCGACGATCAAAGCGCCAGAAAGGCGATGCTCGCGACCAGCATGACGGCTGTCGCCAACCATCCAATTGCGGTCATCGGCCACGGCAGGACAAGCTCTCCCATGATGCGCCGGTTGTTGGCGATCAGCAACATCGCCATCATGAGGGGCGCTGCCAGAAGACCGTTCAGGACCGCGCTCCAGTAAAGCGCCTTGATCGGATCGATGCCTACAAAATTAAGCGCGAGACCAATGAGCGTCGCCAGCGCAATGACGCCATAAAAGGCGCGGGCGTCCTCGAGTTTGCGGTCGAGGCCTTCTACCCAATCGAAGGTCTCGCAGACGGCATAGGCGGCGGACCCAGCCAGCACTGGCACGGCCAAAAGTCCTGCGCCGATAATGCCGGCGGCGAATATGACGAAGGTCAGGGGCCCGGCGATCGGACGCAACGCTTCGGCCGCTTGCGCGGATGTCTGTATTTCGGTCATTCCGCTGGCGTGCAGGGTCGCCGCCGTGGCGAGGATGATGAACAAGGAGATCAGGTTGGAGAGCCCCATGCCCACCCAGGTGTCGATGCTCATGCGTTGAAACTCGGGAGCCGCTTTGCCTGGGGTGATGTAGAGCGGGTTCGTCGCTCGGCGGAGTTGTTCCTCGATTTCCTGCGAGGCCTGCCAAAAGAAGAGATAAGGACTGATGGTGGTGCCGAGCACCGCGACAATGGCCATCGCATGTGCGGAATCAAGTACGACCGTCGGAATGAAAATGCTCTTGAGCGCTTCGCCCCATGGAACCTCCACGGCTATGACGACGACGACATAAGAAAACAGCGAAAGCGTCATCCATTTCAACACCGCCGCATATCGGGCGTAATTCAAAAACACCTGGAGAAGAATGCAGATTGCCGCGAATGCGATCGTATAGATCAGCGCGGGGCCGCCGACGAGAAGCTGAAGCGCCGAACCCATCGCGCCAAGGTCTGCTCCGAGATTGGCGACGTTGGCGATCAGCAACAGCAATACGATGATTCGCAGCAGCCAGCGCGGATAGTGACGGCGCAAATTCTGCGCGATGCCGCGTCCCGTTACGCACCCGATGCGGGCGGCGATCGCCTGCGTCACCGCCATCAGCGGATAACTGAACAGCATGATCCATGACAGCTGATAGCCAAATTGCGCGCCGACCTGGCTATAGGTCGCAATTCCGCTGGGGTCGTCGTCCGCAGCGCCCGTCACGAGACCAGGTCCCAAGGCTCGGAAGACGGTGCGCAAAGCTCCGCCGCGCGGCGCCTCTTCGTTATCTGCGTCGATGCGATCGGTCATCTGATCCCAATTTGAAAACGGGCGGCGACCGCGAGAACAGTTGAGGCGGAGTGGGCGTTTTGGCTAAGCGCCAACCGCAACAAAACGCCCACAACCTAAAGGTTGACGCAGGAACAGCCTTTCCGAACGCGGCCCTACAATCGGTGCACCGGTCGGGCCCATTCAGCGAGGTGGGGCTGGAGCTCGTGATCCGGCGTATTGGTCAGATCCTTGGCGAGCGCGCCGCGCAGCTTCTCTTTGGTCGAAATGTCGAGGCTATCGCGCAGGTCGTTCAAAATATGGCTGGGCGCGACGAGCACGAGTTCTCGAAATTCCTCCCGCTTGGAAGCCTCAACCAGCAGATGAGCGACATGCTTTGCGAAGAGTTCCTTGGCGGCTTCATGGGGATCCGTGCGGGGCGTCACGCCATGATGCGCCGATGACCCGCTCTCATCGACGCGGCCCGGCCTGTCGGTTCCAAGATCAGACGATCGCAGATGGGCGGTCGCGGAATCGATCCGGTCCACGGTGCGCAGCGCGCCATCCTCCGCCGGCGCAACAATCCGCGCATGCTCCCCATCGGCGACAATGAACCATAGTCTGTGCTGTTTTGGCATAACGTACTTTTCCTCAACGCTTGCGCGGCCGGTCACCGCGCGCGGCCCCTTCGCAAACGGCGACGCTAGAGTCGCCCCGCTCGCGTAACGGCTGAGCCGGCGTTCCGTTCCGGCCGCGCTGCAAGATCGATCTGTCTTGCTTGAGGCTGGGCGAACCTTCAGCGCCGCGCCGGTCCCGTCTGCGCTCCGATCAGGACAAAGGGTCTGATAGTTACGCCGTGCTGCCGGGAAGGCCGGAGAGAAAAGAGTGCAGTTGAGCGACTACGGCGGCTCCCTCGCCGATTGCCCCGCCGACCCGTTTGACCGAGCCGGACCTGGCATCGCCTACTGCGAACACGCCCCGGACGCTCGATTGCAGCGGCAAGTCGAGACGAGCCTCCGCTTGCGTCGAATTACCCTTCGGCGCCGCATCGAAGCCGGTTCGGACGAACCCCTTATCGTCGAGCGCCACGCCGCAGTCGTCTAGCCAGGCCGTCGCCGGATCCGCGCCGATGAACAGGAAGACATTGCGGATCGGCAATTCCGTCTCCTTGCCGCTTGGAGCGTGGCGCCATTTTACGCCTTCCAGCCTTTTCTCGATTGAGCCTTCGAGAGCGACGATTTCGGTCCGGGCGAGCAGTTCTATGTTTGGCGTGGATGCAATGCGATCGATCAAATAACGCGACATGGTGGCGGCGAGCCCTTCGCCTCGCACCAACATCCATATCTTTTTGGCGTAGGCGGCGAGGAAGACGGCGGCTTGCCCGGCCGAATTGCCGCCGCCGACCAGAACGATTTCCTCTTGCCGGCACATCCGCGCCTCGATCGGCGAGACCCAATACCAGACGCCGCGGCCTTCGAATTCCTCAAGGCGCGGAATATTCGGCCGCCGGTAGCGGGCCCCGGACGCGACGACGACAGCGCGCGCCTCGATTTTGCGGCCGTCCGCCAGATCCAGCGTCAGGGGCGAGGCCGAGCAATTGAGCCGGGTGACTTCGGTTGGGATCGCCATGTCGGCGCCGAATTTCAGCGCCTGCACAAATGCCCGCCCGGCAAGAGCCTGCCCTGAGATCCCGGTTGGAAATCCAAGATAGTTTTCGATGCGCGCGCTGGCTCCCGCCTGTCCGCCAAAGGCGCGCGAGTCGAGGACGGTCACAGACAGCCCTTCCGATGCGCCGTAGACAGCCGTCGCAAGACCGGCGGGTCCGGCTCCGACAATCGCCACGTCGTAGATGCGGTCGGAAGCGTCCGTTCCCGCCACGCCGAGGCAACGCGCAAGCTCCCCTTCGCTCGGATTTTTGAGCACCGTGCCATCGGGACAGACAACCAGCGGCAGGTCCGACAGCTGCGGCGAATAGCGCTCGATGAGCGCTTTCGCGTCTTTGTCCTCATCCGGGTCAAGCACCTGATGCGGGTGTCCATTGCGCGCGAGGAAGCCTTGCAGCCGCAGCATGTCGCGGTTCAACGCTGGCCCGATCAAAACGGGGCCGCCGGCGCCGCTCTCGATCAAGGAGACCCGGCGCAGGATCAACGCCCGGACGATCCGCTCGCCGAGCTCCGCCTCGGCGATCAGCACCGCGCGCAAATTATAGGGCGCAATCACCAGCGCCTCGACGTCAGTCTTGGCGTTTGCGTCGATCAGCGACGGGGCGCCGGATAATTGGCCGATTTCGGCAAGAAAGTCGCCCGGCACTCTCTGCCCGATCGGAAGAATGTGATCCAAACCATCGTGTGACGCGATAACGATCGTCCCAGATAGCACGACCACCATTCCTGGGCTGGGTTCGCCAGTAGCGAATAAGCGGCTTCCTGCGGGGTATCGGCGGACTTCGCCGAAGCGGCGCAGCCGATCGATCTCCTCCGGCCGAAGCTTCGGAAACATCTGGTCATAACGCGCTTCGAACGTAGACATGATAGATCCCTATAAGTTGCATTAAGCATAACAGTAGAAACTTCTGGATGCTGTCTCGTTTTTGGTAAAGTCTTTACCTGCTGTGGTCTAGCCTGTTCCATTACCGATATTTTTTTAGCGCATTTACGCTCGCATGGCGTGTACGGCAAAGATCAGCCACAATTCGGATCTCTTAATAAATACTTAAAGACTAAGGCGAAGCTTTAACAAAATGTGAGGCTTGGTGGTCCGCCACGCGGGCGCAATGAGGGATCAGAACCATGAGCGAGCCTGTTACGAAACGGCAGCCAATGATCGATTTGGAAGAGTTTGAAAGGCGCCTGCGCCGGCCACGCCCTATGAACCAAATGGATGGCGAACCCCTCGCCGAACTGATCCATCTCTTTCGCGGCCATGAAATCCTCGACGCCGGACAGCCTTCCGCGCAAGCGCGCGAAGATGCATCGACTGAGGCTGAAGCGCAATCGCCTCTCATCGGCGGCGACTTTGCCGAGATCGAGGCCGCTCTGCTGGCCGCCCAACGCGCTGCAGGGCCATTGGCGACCACAGAGGCGAATGCGGAACCCGTTCGCGAAGCTGAAGCCGAGGCGCCGCTGATTAGCGGCGATTTCTCGGAGATCGAGGCCGGATTGCTGAGCGCGCTGCAACAGGACGCCGCGCCGATGTCGATGGCGACCGGAGCCGAGACTTTTCTGCCGATCACCATCGATGCGCCGGACTATTTGCGCGATGTGAATGAAACAATGACGTCGCGGCTGAGCGGCGCGGCGGAGGTCCGCTCGCGCCGTCCGCTGTATTTCATGGCGGCGATCGTGCTTGCGGGAATTGGCGGAGTCGCCGGCCTGGCGATTCATTCCGGTTCGAAGCGCGACGTCCCGGCTCAGCCCGAGGTTGCAACCATCAAGGCTCAGCCCGGAGCCGCCAAGTTTGCCGCGCCTGAGACGGACGCCGCGGATGCGGGCAACGCTTCGTCAACCGAGAATGCAGCGACCCAAGACGCGTCCAACCTTGCTCCCTCGCCGCAATCATTCTCCACCGCCGGCATTGCCGGACAAGAAAAAACGCCGCGCGTGATCGCGCTGACCGAGCCAACGGGCCCGGCGGCGAGCGAGCCCGTGACTGAAGCGCCGAGCATCCTCGCGCCGCCGGCGCCGAGTTTTGCGGCGCCGGTCGAGGGCGCGGCTGCGATCGAACCCAAAAGGGTAAAGACGGCGTCGGTCAGGCCGGACGGCTCTGTCATTTCCCAGGACGCGGCGCTCCAGGATTTCTCTAACCAAAACGCTCCCCCAAAAAATTCTATCCCGAAGGCATCGCTTCCCAAAGACGCGACGGCTCACGCCGCAGCAAAGGCCGCGCCTCTTCCCGTGCCGCGCGAGGCTTCCGCCGCCAAAACCCCGGCGGCGAAAGCGGCCGCCCATGCGACGACGACAGCAAAACCCTCCGCCACGGCCGCATTGACCGGGGGCCCCCAGCCCGCGCACAAAGCGAACGCGGACGCCGCGAAGCCGGCGAGCGCGACGGACGCCAAGCCGGCTCAGGTCGTTGACGCTGGCCCCGTCGCAGCTCCACCGTCGCCAAAACAGCCGGCCTCGGGGGGCGATGGGCCGTTCGGCATCGTAAATTCCGCAGTGAATTCAATCACAGGCGCTACCTCGAAGCTGCTGGATTGGGGCAAAACAGGTCCGCAATGATCGCTTGCGATCAACGGCGATGACGGATTTGCGCATGATCGGTGGACTTCAGCCGATCATGCGTCGTTCCGACAGCTGAAAGCTACCCTGTTTGAAGCGCTTGGCGGAACGCGTCGTTCTGGCCTGGCTCGCGAGGGTCGCTCCGACCGGTCGCCGGCCTTACCGAAATCCTCATTCGTCATGCACATGATCGCGCCGTCCCGCGATCGTGTTTTTTGCGTTGGGCCGACGGATGGGCGCGCAGCATAAATTCTTGCCGCTCGATACGCCGAAAATCACTCAATTTTTAGGCAGGACTGCGGCAATGGCGCCTGTTCTGCTCTGGACCGCCCAGCGCGGGCGGAGCTGAGGCGGCATATTGACGCTGCCGCGCAGCAAATCATTGTACGCAACGGAAATTGCCGCCATTTTTGGTTCCAGAAGATCGTCTGAATATGACTTGATGGCCCGTTGCAAGCACGGGTTCACGAGAAATAAACGGACCCGCCGCGGGCGAGAGGCGCTGAAGCAGTGCGAGCCTCGTCCGAGGCGCAGTTGACTTATCGGATCAGGCTGAAGTCATCCGCTAAAGCTGGGAAATTTCGAAATGACGAAGCACGACGTTCCAGGCATTGGCAATTATTACGGCCCCGCGGGCGGATGGGGGGCGCTCCATGCGGTAGCAAAAGCGATTAAGGAGCAATCCGCCGTTGGAACGGACGTGCGCGCGCTTCTCAAGGCCAATCAGCCGACAGGGTTTGACTGCCCCGGCTGCGCTTGGCCTGATCCAAATCATCGATCCTCATTTGAGTTTTGCGAGAACGGCGCCAAGGCCGTCGCGTGGGAGGCGACGGCAAAGCGCACGCTGCCCGAATTTTTCATAAGCCATACGGTATCCGAACTCTGGACTTGGACGGATTTCGAGCTGGAAGGAGCGGGACGGCTTACCCATCCGATGGTCTATGATCGTCAGAGCGACCGCTATGTCGCAATCGAATGGGACGAAGCATTCCGGCGCATAGGAGAGGGGCTAAAAGCTATCCCCGACCCCGACGCGGTGGAGTTTTACACCTCTGGACGCGCCTCGAACGAGGCTGCTTTTCTGTATCAGCTTTTCGTTCGCGAATTCGGCACCAATAATTTCCCCGATTGCTCGAACATGTGCCACGAGGCGACGAGCGTTGGTCTGCCGGAATCGGTCGGCGTTGGCAAAGGCACGGTTACGCTCAAGGACTTTGATCATTGCGATGCGATCTTCTGCATCGGACATAATCCGGGAACCAACCACCCTCGAATGCTCGCGACGCTGCGGGAGGCGGCAAAGCGAAACGTTCCAATCGTCGTCTTCAACCCTCTGCGCGAGCGCGGACTTGAGCGCTTTGCTTCGCCGCAAAGTCCGTTTGAAATGTTAACGATGCGCTCCACGGACATCGCCACCGCATATTATCAGGTCAAGGTGGGCGGCGACGCCGGCCTCCTGAAAGGGATGATGAAGGCTGTCCTCGCCACCGATGCGGAATCTCTGGAGTCCGGCGGAGAAGGAGTTCTCGATCGCGCGTTCATCGCCGAGCATACGACCGGATTCGATGCTCTTGTTGCCGATCTCGAAAAGACAACTTGGGAGGAGATCGAACAGAGCTCTGGATTAAAGCGGGAGGATATCGAGGCGGCTGCGGCCGTCTACGTCAAGGCCGAACGCGTCATCCTCTGCTATGGGATGGGCATAACCCAGCATCGGCGCGGCACCTCCAATGTCCAGCAGCTCGCCAATCTTCTGCTGCTGAGAGGCAATATCGGCCGCGAGGGCGCCGGGATCTGTCCGTTGCGCGGCCATTCCAATGTGCAGGGCGATCGCACCGTTGGGATCACGGAAATTCCGACGGAGGCTTTTTTGAGCCAGCTCGACAGCGTGTTCGACATAAAATCTCCGCGAGGCAAAGGACACAACGCCGTCGAGGCCGTCGAGGCCATCAGCGAAGGCAGATCGAAAGCGATGATCTGCCTTGGCGGCAATCTGGCGGTCGCCATGCCCGATCCCGACATCACTTTCCCGGCGATGCGAAAGCTTGACCTCGTGGTGCATATCGCGACCAAGCTGAATCGCAGTCACCTCCTCACCGCAAAAGAATCCTTCATTCTGCCGTGCCTCGGCCGGACGGAGATCGACGTCCAAGAGAGCGGGCCGCAGGCGGTCACCGTCGAAGATTCCATGTCGATGGTGCACGCGTCTCGCGGCGGATTGAAGCCCGCGTCGGAGCATCTGCGCTCCGAACCCGCGATTGTCGCCGGCCTTGCGAAAGCTGCTCTTCGCCATACCAAAGTGGATTGGGACCATTTGGTTGCGGACTACGGACGCATCCGCGACAAGATCGAAGCAGTGTTTTCCGATTTTGCTGGATATAACGAGAAGATTCTCAGTCCTGGCGGCTTTCGCCTCCGCGTTGCATCTTCCGAGCGGCAATGGCTGACGGATTCGGGCAAGGCGAATTTTCTCGTTGTCAAAGGCGTCGCCGAAGATCCGCCTGCGACGGTGGAGGACAGCCTCACGCTGACGACGATCCGCAGCCACGACCAATATAATACGACGATCTACAGCCTCAACGATCGCTATCGCGGCGTCACCGGCCGGCGAGACGTCATCTTTGTGAGCCCGAAGGATTTGGAGGATCGCGGCCTCAAACACGGCGATAAAGTGGATTTGGAAGCCTTGGACGAGCCCGGAACGAACATGGAGCCGCGTGCGCTGCGCGGCTTCACGGCGGTGTCCTACAACATCGCCGAAGGTTCGATCGCCGCCTATTATCCCGAGGGGAACGTATTGGTGGCGCTACATTCCTTTGATCCGAAAAGCGGCACGCCAGCTTATAAGTCCATTCCGGTGACGCTTAGGGCGGCAAATGACGCGCACCGAAGCGATGCTCTCCCGAGATTGGCTCAGCTTTAGGTCAACTGGGGAGCGGCGAAAAAAAGGCGCAAACTTTTCCGGCCGGCTTTTTGACCTAATCCAAGAGACGGTCGGCGCGATCGATCCGATTTAAGGCGCTCCTCCATGGGATGGCCATGATGGTCAGCGTCAGAACTATCGATCCTCGCTCGCGACATCGTTCACTTGGGCGGTGGGGACTTCTGCTGCCGCAGCCTTGCTCGTTGGGCTGCGCAGGACGCAAAATTTAACTATATGAATGCGGTCTGGTAAGTAACGTCCGACAAGGAGCCCCTTCAAACGGCGGGGGCTCGCATCCGGGCGAGGCAGAGTCGCTCGGGCATTCGGTCGAAGGCGTCCATCAGAAAAGGTCGCAGCATGAACCCAAGGATCAAAAAGCTCAGCGCATGCGCAGGCGCCAGCCCCTACTGGGATATCGAAGGAGTAGTCGCGGATCTGCGCAATTTGCGATTGAAGGATCACGAGAGGCGAGAAGGGCCCTGCAAACTACCGTCCCGCAAGGCGTTGATCGGCATCACGGAGGGCCTTAGCGCCGCTCTATTCCCCAACCGTCTGGGACTGCCCGACCTAACCGGCGAGGGGGTCGATTTCTTTGTCGGACACACGCTCGATGTGACCTTGAGGGAATTGCTCAAGCAGATTCGCCTTGAGTTCGAATTCAGGTCGGGCCGCGACGACATCAGCAAAAGCGATTTCGACCGGGCGATCAAAGTCACTCATGCCTTCGCCAGCGAGTTGCCGCGAGTGCGCTGTTTGCTGGAAACCGACATACGCGCGGCCTACGACGGCGACCCGGCGGCGCACAGCATCGACGAAGTGCTGATTTGCTACCCGGGCGTCACGGCGATGATTCATCACCGGCTCGCTCATGTTCTCTATGGGCTTGATGCGCCGCTGTTGTCGCGCATGATCGCCGAAATCGCGCATTCAACGACAGGGATCGACATTCATCCCGGCGCCCAGATCAGCGAGAGCTTTTTCATCGACCACGGCACCGGGGTCGTGATCGGGGAAACGACGGTCATCGGCCAGCGGGTGCGTCTTTATCAGGCCGTTACGCTGGGGGCCAAGCGCTTTCCGACGGACGATCATGGCGCATTGATGAAGGGCGGCGCCCGCCATCCGATCGTCGAAGACGACGTCGTGATCTACGCCGGCGCGACTATACTTGGCCGCATCACCATCGGCCGCGGCTCCTCCATCGGCGGCAACGTCTGGTTGACGCGGAGCGTGCCTCCCGGCAGCACGATCTCGCAGGCGCACGTGCGCAGCGAACATTTCCATGACGGCGGCGGCATTTGAGTTGTTTGCTGCGTATCCGCTTCAGGAAGGCGCGGCGCTCAGTCGTTGAACTCGCGCCCCGCCCGCACTTCTTTCACGTAGCCGGCGCGGATGGTGAAGTCGCCGAAGTGCTCGCCCGCGCGCCTGTCACGGGCATAATGGGCGGCGACCTCGGCGATCGCCGCCAGAATGGAGTCCTCGCCGATATTTTCGAGATACATTTTGTTCAGGCGCTCGCCGTGAAAGCCGCCGCCGAAATAGAGATTGTATTTGCCGGGGGCGCGGCCGGTAAGGCCGATTTCCGCAACATAGGGCCGCGCGCAGCCATTGGGGCAGCCAGTCATGCGAATGGTGATCGGCTCCTTCTCCAGCGCGTTGTCGGCGAGGATCTTTTCGATCTTGGTGACGAGCGAGGGCAGATAGCGTTCGCTCTCCGCCATCGCGAGGCCGCAGGTCGGCAGTGCGACGCAAGCCATGGAATTTAAGCGCAAAGCGCTCTGCTTATTGCGTTGATCCAGCCCATATGCTTTCAGCAGCGCTGCAATCTTCGGACGCGCTTTTGCCGGAATATCGGCGATCACGAGATTCTGGTTGGGCGTCAGCCGGAATGAGCCGGCATGAACCTCGGCGATGGCGCGTAGCCCGTCGAGAAGCGCAAAACCCTCGCGATTGACGATACGACCGTTCTCGATGAACAGAGTGAAATGGTGGCGGCCATCCTTGCCCTTAGCCCAGCCGAGCGCGTCGCCATTGGTCGTGAAGTGGAAAGGCCGCGCCGGCTCAAAGACGAAACCCATTCGTGTCTCGATGTCCTGCTTGACCCAATCCAGCCCAAGATCGTCGATCGTATATTTGAAACGGGCGTGAGCGCGGTCGACGCGATCGCCATGGTCGCGCTGGACGCCGAGCACGGCGTCGGCGGCGGCGAGCAGTCCGTCTTTGGGAATGAATCCAATCACGTCGCCAAGCCGCGGATATGTCTTGGGCGCTTGGTCCGTGCGACCCATGCCGCCGCCGATCACGACATTATAGCCTTCGAGGCCATCACTTCCTGTAATGGCGATGAAGCCGAGATCCTGCGTATAGACGTCGATGTCATTGCTTGGCGGAATGACCAGACCGATTTTGAACTTTCGCGGCAGATACGTCGGGCCATAGAACGGCTCTTCCGGTTCGGACGTCGCCACGCGTTCCTCGCCGTACCAGATTTCGTGATAGGCGCGCATGTTCGGAATGACATGAGCGCTGACCTGCTTGGCAGCATGATAAACTTTGGCGTGAAGCGCGGAAAGCTTCGGATTGATCGAGCACATGACGCCGCGCACATCATCGCCGCAGGCGGAGATCGTATCGATCAGCGCTTCGTGCAAACCCTGGATGGTCGTCTTCAGATTATTCTTCAGCACCCAATGAAATTGAAACGTCTGCCGCGTCGTGACGCGCAGCGAACCAGCGCCGTAAGCCCGCGCGAGTTCGTCTAGCTTTCGCCATTGCGCGGCCGTGCAAACGCCGCCGGGGAGACGCAGGCGGATGAGGAACTGATAAGCAGGCTCAAGCTTCTGGCGGCGGCGCTCGTCGCGCAGGTCCCGATCGTCCTGCACATAGATGCCATGAAACTTCATCAGCTTGTTGTTGTCCTCGCCGGAGACGGCGCCGGTGATCGCGTCGAGGAGCCCCTCTTTGATCGTGCCGCGCAAATAATCGCTGCGCGCCTTCATCCGCTCATCGGGACTTAGCTTGTCAAGCGGCTGCGAGATATCGCGGCTGCGATCCGGATGAGGCAAGGTCTTGGTCATCTCGTCGTCCTCAATAGACGTCGCGCTGATAGCGGTGGTCGCGTTGCAGGCCGCGCACATATTCATCCGCGGCGTCGCGGCCAAGGCTGCCATGGGCTTCTACAACGGCGATCAGAGCAGCGTGGACGTCTGGGGCGAGCCGGGCGGCGTCGCCGCAGACATAGACATGCGCGCCTTCTTCGAGCCAGGCGAAGACCTCGCGGCCATGCTCCAGCAATCTGTGCTGAACATATGCCTTTTCTGCGCCGTCGCGCGAGAAGGCGACATCCATGCGGCTCAACGCTTTGTCTTTAAGGTAGGCCTGCCATTCGGTCTGGTAAAGGAAATCGGTGCGAAAGTTGCGTTCGCCAAAGAATAGCCAGGAACGGCCCCGCGCGCCCCGCGCTTCGCGCTCTTGCATAAAGGCGCGATAGGGCGCGACGCCGGTGCCGGCCCCGATCATGATGATCGCAATGTCGTCCGCTGGCAGACGAAAATGCGGATTGGCCTGGACATAGACAGGCGCGAGACTATCCGGCTCGCCGTGCTTGGCGAAATAACCCGACGCCACGCCCGCGCGGACTTCGCCATTCAGGATATAGCGCACCGTCGAGACTGTGAGATGCGCCTCATCCGGGTTCGCCGCGAGGCTCGAGGCGATCGAGTAAAGGCGCGGCTGCAATGGCCGCAAGCCAGCGACGAAAGTTTGAGGCTCCAGCCCCGGAACCGGGAACCGCCGGATAAGATCGACAATGTGGTGCTCGTGGAGAAAGACGGCGCGTTCCTCCGCGCGTTCTCCCAGCAGCTCTTTCAAGGCGCTCGCGCCCGTCAATTCCGCCCAATGCTCGAGGAAACGGGGCGTGGCGGCGGCGATCTCGTATCTCCGCTCCAGAGCTTCTCCGAGCGGTGCCTGACCATCCTTGAGCTTTAGCGGCGTCGCCGGATCAAATCCGAGGGTCGCCGCGATTGTCGCGACCAGCGCGGGATCGTTGCGCGGCGCAATGCCGAGCGCGTCGCCGGGCTCGAAGCCGAGGCCCGAGCCTGCAAGAGACAATTCGATGTGACGCGTCTCTTTGGAGGAGCCGCGCCCAGTCAAGACGATATTGCCGATGATCGTCGCCTGAAACGGATTGCGCTTGTCAAAACCGCCGCGTCGCGGCTCCGCCGCGGTCAGCGCCGCAGCTACGGTTTTTTCAGCGCTCTGGCCGCGATCAAGAGCAACGCGCGCCAGCGCGTCGGCGGTCCAGGCCGCGGCGGGGTCGTCATAATCAACATCGCAATCAACGCGCGGCAGAAGCCGGATCGCGCCAAGCTCCTCAAAGCGCCGGTCCAGACGCTTGCCCGCCTCGCAGAAGCGCTCGTAGGTAGAATCGCCAAGCGCCAGCACCCCGTAGCGCACTCCGGTCAGCGAGGGCGCTTTGCGTCCCTCAATGAACTCGAAGAAATCCACAGCCGGCTGCGGCGGGTCGCCTTCGCCATAAGTGCTCACGATGATAAGGAGGTCCTGCTCGTCCTTCAGTCGGCGCGGCTTGTAATCGCCCATGTCGGCGATGACCGCCTCGAGGCCTAGGGCTTTCGCCTCGGAAGCCGCGGTTCGCGCCAGGGCCGCGCTGTTGCCGGTCTCCGTGCCATAGAGGATTGTTAGCGTGCGCGCCGCCACAGATTGGGCGGGCGTCGGCGGGATCGGAGTCGTCGCCCCGGACAGCGTGGCCTCCGTCAGGCCGCGCGCGCTCGCAAGGCCCGCGAAATAGCCGCTCAACCAAAGCGCTTGCCGCGGACTCAATGTCGCAGCTAGAGCGTCGATCTGATCCCATTGCTGCGTGGCGATTAGTTCCGTTCCGGGAAGCTTAGTTGGGTCCCAACTTTGCAAATTCGCTTTCCTGTTTAGCGTCCTCGTCATGTAATTATCTGCAAACCTCGGATTTATTTTGTCAGTTTCCGCCAGCCGCCACAACCCAAGGTCGCGAGGATTGTCCAGGATGCTTGCTAAATCCATCGTACAGAATTCAAACCGCGATAAACTTGCGGTAAATCGACGGGAATTGCGCGGCAGAGGGCCCAATGTCTTGGAAACAAGCGGATTGACGGACTTGTCAATTTTGCGGCGACTCTATAACTTCCAGCTTAGGCTTGGGGGATCCTTGGTAAATATAAGCTAATTCAACGAGTTGCCACGTGATCCAATATGACTGCGCGCTCTTTTGATTAAGGTCAGGTAAGACAAATGCGGAGCGAGCGCGTCAGGAAGTTTCGCTGAGCACACCACAAAAGGCGACGCGTGGACAGTTTTTCAAATTTCTCCGATGAAACAGCTAATGCGACAAATTGGCTTCAAATGACACTGCTGAGCACAATCGGACAGGCATTTTGTAACCGGGTCCTGCGCGCGCCGCTGCTCGCCGCCGCAACCCTTGTATTCACGATGCCGGAGAAAATGGCCTTCGAAATCAAGCGCTGCGCCCGATCATCTGCTGGCGCTCCGCTGCCGGATGCATAGCGCGGATCGCAATGGAAGGCTGCCGGTAGCGCACGCTGTCGAACGGCTTGGCCTGCCGATCGGCCGAACCAAGCCGGCGCTCACAACGCTGAATCGCCCTGCGCGCCTAATCAAGACAATCGACAAGAAATTCGAACGGGAGGAAATATGTTCCACCAAATTCTGACGCCGGTTGGCGACAACCTGGCTTTATCGTTTCTGGTCGCGGTCGCGCCAATCGCGGTAGTGCTGATAATGCTCGGCGTGTTGCGCCGCCCGGCATGGCAGGCGTCGCTGGGCGGCCTCATCGTCGGCTTCGCCATCGCCGTGCTGATTTGGCAATTTCCGGTCGGCCTCGCGCTCAACAGCATTGCCGCCGGCGCGGTGTTTGCGCTGTGGCCGGTGATGTGGATCGTATTCAACGCGCTGCTGCTTTACAATATTGCAGTCGTATCGGGACAATTCGACGCTTTCCGCGATTGGGTTCTGAACCACCTCCCGAATGATCGGCGCATCGTGCTGGTGGTGATCGGTTTCTGTTTCGGCTGTTTGCTGGAGGGCATCTCCGGCTTCGGCACGCCTGTCGCCATCACCAGCGCTTTGCTGATCCTCGTCGGCTTTCCGGCGCTGGAAGCGCTGACCTTCACGTTGATTTTCAATACGGCGCCCGTTGCGTTCGGCGCGCTCGGCGTCCCGGTCACTGTGCTCGGCCAGGTCACCGGCATATCTCCGGTGACGTTAGGGGCCATGATCGGACGCCAGCTGCCCTTTATTGCAATGCTATTGCCGTTCTATGTGATGACTCTCTACGGCGGGACGCGGTCCTTGCGCGCCTTGTGGCCGGTGCTGCTGGTGGCCGGCGGCAGCTTCGCGCTCGGACAGTTCGTGTCCTCGAACTTTCTCGACTATGCTCTGACCGATGTGCTCTCATCGCTCACATCGCTGATCGCGACGCTGGCTTTTCTCCGCGTCTGGCAGCCTGCGCCCGACCCGGAGTTTTCGGTTCGTCTCCGGGCGGTGCAGGACGGCGCCGCGGATATCGGTCCGAAGCCAACGGGTAAGCTGTCCGCCTGGCAAGGGTGGCTGCCTTGGATCATTGTCTCAGCGATCGTGATCGTGTGGACTCACCTCAAGGTGTTCACGATCGGGCAGAACGTCATACCTTGGCCGGGTCTGCACAATCAGATCCTTATCACCCTCTACAACAATAAGCCTTACGCCGCGAACTGGGTGTTCCAGCCATTGGCGACGGGCACAGCCATCCTTCTGTCTGCGATTATCACAGCGGCCTGCGTCGGGGTCGGCCCTCGCAAGTTCGTCGATTGCATGGGCATGACCTGGCGCCAAAGCCGGATTGCGGTCCTGACCGTCACCTTGATCGTGGGTCTCGCCTATCTGATGAATTACTCGGGACTGAATTACACCCTCGGCCTCGGCGTCGCATCGATGGGATTCATCTTCCCGTTAGTATCGCCGTTCCTTGGCTGGATCGCAGTATTTCTCTCCGGCAGCGATACGTCGGGCAATGCTCTGTTTGGCAATCTGCAAGTCGTGGCCGCAAACCAGCTTGGCCTCAATCCCGTGCTCATCGCGGCGACAAACTCTTCAGGCGGCGTGATGGGCAAGATGATCTCGCCCCAAAACATCGCGACCGGCGCTTCCGTGACCGATCTGAAAGGGCAGGAGGGCGTGATATTCGCTCGCACATTCAAGCACAGCATCGCGCTAACCGTGCTGCTCGGCTTCCTTGTCTTGCTGCAACAGTATGTGACGCCGTGGATGATTCCAAATCACTAGTAGAACAAGAAGAGCCCGCGCCTTCAATCGAGGGCGCGGTTTTCAAGTTCATGACGCTCATAAGGACGACCGTCATGGCCTTCCCGCCGGTAATTGTCAGAGGCTTGGCGATGGGCTATCGTCCGGGGAATTGATCAAGCCGTGGCCGAAGCCTTCTCATGATTAATGCGCAATCGATGGTTGTCGCTTCCGTCGCGACGAACCGGTTCAGTCATGAAGAGACGATTCTCCGCTTCGGGTTTCCGCATTCGATCACACTAATCTGAATTATCGGCGTCCTCGTCATGCTCCAACTCTATGTCTATTCCTTCACGCAGGCGGTGACTCATTAGCGCAGGCCCGAAAGTCGGACTATTCGTCACCTGTCTCGCCGATCTGTTTCGGCCGCGAACGGGGTTTGCCGCGCTTAGCCTGCTTGAACGCGCGGGATGCGCGGTCGAGGTTCCGCAAATCCAGACCTGCTGCGGCCAACCGGCCTTCAATTCCGGCGATTCCGCCGACGCGCGCGAACTCGCCAAGAAGGTCATTTCCGCCTTCGAGCGTTTCGATTATATCGTCGCTCCGTCAGGTTCATGCATGGGGATGATCAAGCTGCACTATCCCGAACTCTTCGCGGATGATCCGGCTTGGAGGCTGCGCGCGGAAAAACTGGCTGCGCGCGGCTACGAGCTCTTAAGCTTTCTCGTCGATGTCTGCGACTATCGCCCGGCAGGCGTCGCGCTTGCTGCGACCGCGACCTATCACGATACCTGCTCTGGCCTGCGCGAACTCAAGGTCGAGAAGCAACCGCGCGCGCTTCTCGCGCAAGTCGAAGGCCTCCGTCTGACGCCCTTGCCCGACGTTGAAGCCTGCTGCGGATTCGGTGGAACGTTCTGCGTCAAATACCCTTCGATCTCCAACGCGATCGTCGAAGCGAAGGCGGAAAATATCGAATCGACGAAAGCTGATCTATTGCTCGGCGG
Source organism: Methylocella sp. (assembly GCA_037200525.1). NCBI lineage: Bacteria > Pseudomonadati > Pseudomonadota > Alphaproteobacteria > Hyphomicrobiales > Beijerinckiaceae > Methylocella > Methylocella sp. The sequence continues at coordinate 868,120 of JBBCGG010000001.1, forward strand.
CGATCTTGGATGCCTGATGAACATGGCGGGCAAGCTTCATCGGCGCGGCTCTCGCGTGCGGGCCTTCCATGCCGCTGAAATAATCGCCGGGATGGGCGATGGCCCGGCGATCGGCGAGGAGAGCTAGAGCATGACTCTCGCCGAAGCGGATACCTTCAAAGCGCGCGCTGACGCGGCGCTCGCCGATCGCGATCTGAAAATTGCGATCGACCGCACAACCCGTACGGCGCGGAGCAAACGCGACGCCGCCGTCGCGGATTGGCCAGGCTTCGCCAAGGCCCGCGATCTTGCTCGCCGCATCAAAGATCATGTCATCGAGAACCTCGATCACTATCTGATCGAGTTCGAACGCAATGCGCAAGCATCGGGCGCAAAGGTGCATTACGCTGCGACGGCGGAGGAGGCCTGCCAGATCGTCGTCGCCATTTGCCGCGACGCCAAGGCGCAAACGATTACCCGTTCAAAGTCGATGCTCGGCGAGGAGATCGGCCTTCCGCACGCGCTTGACGAGGCCGGCCTCAATCGCGTCGAGACCGATCTTGCCGAGCATATCGTGCAGCTTTCCCATGATCGGCCTTCGCATATCATCTGGCCGGCCTTGCATCACAAGCGCGAAGACATCGCGGCGCTGTTTCGCGAACATCATCAGGCACCGCAAAACAGCGACGATATTCCGGCGATGGTGGCGAGCGCGCGGCGGGCGTTGCGCGGCAGTTTTCTCGCCGCCGACGTCGGCATTTCAGGCGCGAATTTCCTCATTGCGGACAGCGGCGCCATTTGCACAGTGACCAATGAAGGCAACGCGGAATTGACGACGACGATTCCTCGCGTCCATATCGTCACCGCCGGAATTGAGAAGCTGGTCCCAAGCCTGACGCATGCTTTCGCGCTGCTGCGCCTTCTCGTCCGCTCGGCGACCGGCGCCGACATCACGCAATACACGACATTCCATTGCGGCCCCAAGCGGCAGGGCGATCTCGACGGTCCGCAAGAGTTTCATATCGTTCTCGTCGATAACGGCCGCACGCGCATGCTCGAGCAGGGGCTAGGCGAAATGCTGCGATGCCTGCGCTGCGGCGCCTGCATGAACCATTGCGTTGTTTTCAACGAAATCGGCGGTCATGCCTACGGCGGCGTTTATCCAGGGCCGATGGGCGCGGTGCTGACGCCCATTCTCGATGGATTGGAGAAGTCGCGCGATCTCGCCCACGCTTGCACTTTGAATGGGCGGTGCCAGGCGGTCTGCCCCGTCGACATCCCTTTGCCGACCATGCTGCGCGGCTGGCGTGAAAAAAGCTGGAGCCAAGGGCTCGAACCGCAGTCGCAACGCAGCCTTCTCGGGATTTGGGCGTTTGTCGCCAACCATGCAGCGCTCTATAGAATCGGGACGATTTTCGCCGTTAAGGCGATTCGCCTATTCGCAAAAGACGGATGGATCAGCAAGCTGCCTTTTGCAGGCGGCTGGACGCGTTATCGCGATTTTCCCAAGCCGGCCGCGCGAACCTTCATGCAGGAATATCAGGCCCAAAAGCGAGAGAAGAGCGCATGAGCGTGCGAGACGATATTCTTGCCGCGATAAGGCGCAATCTGCATCGCGAGCCGCAGGAGCCAGCCGCGATCGCCGCCGCAGCGGAGGCGCTGGCGGGAGAGTCGAAGGACAGCTGGCCGCTGCTTCCGCAAGCCGATCTGGTTGAGGCGTTCGCCGCTCGCGTTGTCTCGGCCAAAGTGGTCGGCGCTTCCGTTGACAGGGTGAAGCGCTTGGAAGATGCGCCTGAGGCTGTGCGCCGCTATTGCGCGGTCCATGGTCTGGATTGGGCCATCGTCTTGCAGCCCGATCCCGCTTTGCAACAGCTCGATTGGAGCGGGTTCGAGATCAAGGCGACGGCCGGCGGCGATGAAATGCTGGCGATCGCGAAAGCGCGATGGGGCATTGCGGAAACCGGCACGCTCGTGTTCCATTCCGGCCCGACGTCTCCAACCTTATTGTCCTTCCTGCCGATGCACCATATTTGCGTCATCGAGCATGAGCGCATACTCGCACATCTTGAGGATTACGCGCTGGCGGAGAAGGGCGCAAAAGCGCCGCGCAATGTCAATCTCATTACCGGGGCCAGCGGCACCGCCGATATTGAAGGCGCTCTCGTCAAAGGCGCGCATGGGCCGGGCTATCTGCATGTGATCATCGTCGATGGACGGGATCTTGATGAGCGCAAGCCCTGATCCCGATCGGGATCAGAATCCATAGCGTGCGATAAACAAGTTTACGGCTTCTTCGACATGAGCCTGCAATTCGGCCTCGCCAAACGAAGCCTCGGCGATAAGACCGAGCATCTGATAGGTCGAGACTACCGCGCCCACGAAGAGTTTGGCCGCCCGGTCCGGCTCGGGACAGCGCAGCTCGCCGCGCTGCGTCGCTAAGCCGAGGTAACGCGCGAGCTGATCGAGCAACCGGCCCGGAGCTTGCGCATAGAATATTGGGCCGAGTTCTGCGGCGCGCGGGGCTTCCGCGACGACAACCCGATAAAGCGACAGAGAATCGGCGCTGAGCAGGAACCGCAGCAAGGTGAGCCCGAGGTCGGACAAGATTTTGCTCGGCGCCCCGATGGAGGATAATTCCCCCTCCAGTCCGCTGGTGACCCGCGCGGAGCGATTGCGCACGACTTCGGAAAAAAGCCCCTCCTTGCTGCCGAAATGCCGATAAAGGGTCTCCTTCGACGCGCCCGCTCGCGCGGCAATCACCTGCATTGTCGTGTCCGCAAAGCCACGCTCGAGAAAAACGCGTTCGGCGACGGCCGCGATCTCCTCGCGGCGCTTCTCCCCCCGTGGCACCCGTCGTACTGGACAGATCTGCAAATAATTGACTCGCGCTATTTCTCCCTGTAACCGTACCAGACAGTTCGGTTAGGCTCAAGAGATGCAATTGGATTCGGCGGCTTTCATGACGGATCAACGCTCAGAAACCGGACTTTTGCGCGAGAATGATGATAAAGCGCCGGAGGCTGATGCGAATGAGGCTCCTCCGCCGGGACGCGCCGATGTCGTGAGCGGGCCGCGCGAACCGGGGCCAGAACAAGCAGCGTCCAAGAAGAAGCGCTCTTTTGTGCCGCTGGCAGGCCTCCTCATCGTCGCGGCGTTGGCCGCCGGCGGCGCTTACCTTTGGTGGTCAAACCGCAATATCCAATCCACGGATGACGCCTATACCGATGGCCGGGCGGTGACGATCGCGCCGCAGGTTTCAGGACTCGTCGTCTCGCTGGATGTGAATGACAATCAATTCGTACGCAAAGGCGATCCGCTGATCCATATCGATCCCCGGCAATTTGTGCATGACCGCGACTCAGCTCAAGGCGTCCTCGACACCGCCAAAGCCCAGCTCGCGTCTCAAAAACTTGGCGCCGAGATCGCGCGGAAAAATTTCCCGGCGGTGCTGAAGCAGGCGCAAGCGCAGCTGGCGGCGGCCCAGGCCGCAGAGGTGAAGGCGCAGGCCGATTATCAGCGCCAGCGCAGCCTGCCAAAACAGGCGACGACCCAGCAGGAGGTCGACGCCGCAACGGCGGCGCTGCAGCAGGCTCAAGCGCAAGTAAGCCTCGCCGAGGCGCAAGTGACGCAGGCGGAGCCCGCGCCGCAACGCATCGGCCAAGCCGACACAGACATCGGCCAACTGGCGGGTCAGGTCGAGCAAGCCCAAGCAAAACTCGATCAGGCGAATTTGAATCTGGCCTGGACGGTGGTCACCGCGCCGCAAGACGGCTGGATCACCAAGCGAAATGTCGAGGTCGGAAACTATGTCACCCCAGGCCAGCAGATTTTCTCGATCGTTTCGCCCGAAATCTGGGTCACCGCGAATTTCAAGGAGACTCAGCTCGATCGGATTCGTCCCGGGCAGCCGGTGAACATCGAGGTGGACGCCTATCCGCACCTCGATCTCAAAGGGCATGTGGATAGCATCCAGCTTGGATCGGGCTCGAAATTCACTGCCTTTCCACCCGAGAACGCCACCGGCAATTTCGTCAAGATCGTGCAGCGCGTGCCGGTCAAGATCATCATCGACAGCGGCCTTGATCCCGCGCTTCCGCTTCCGCTCGGCGTTTCGGTGGTGCCCACGGTGAAGCTGCAATGAGCGACGCCGAAGGCCACGCGAATTGGAAACCTTCGCATAATCCTTGGGCCATCGCAGTCGTCGTCACGCTCGCGGCTTTCATGGAGATTCTCGATACGACGATTGTCAACGTCGCCCTGCCGCATATCGCGGGCAGTCTGTCGTCGAGCAACGACGAGGCCACTTGGGCGCTCACCTCCTATCTTGTCGCCAATGGCATTGTGCTGACGATTTCAGGCTGGTTGAGCGGAGTGATCGGCCGCAAGCGCTATTTCGTGATCTGCATCTCTATGTTCACGGTTTGCTCGTTCCTTTGCGGCATCGCCGATAGCCTGCCCCAGCTCGTCTTCTTCCGGCTTCTGCAAGGCTTCTTCGGCGGCGGCATGCAGCCCAGTCAACAGGCGATCATTCTCGATACGTTCCCGCCGGAAAAACGCGGCGCGGCGTTTGGCATCACCGCGATCGCAACCATTGTCGCGCCGGTGCTGGGGCCAACTTTGGGAGGCGTCATCACCGACACCTATAATTGGCGCTGGATCTTTTTTCTCAATCTGCCGATCGGTTTGATCGCGGTTTTTCTGGTCTCGATTTTGGTCGAAGACCCCCCCTGGGCGAAAAAACTTGCGCGGCGCATCGACATCATAGGCCTCGCGCTGATTACGCTTGGTCTTGGTTGCCTTCAAGTCATGCTGGACCGCGGCGAGGATGAAGACTGGTTTGGTTCGCAGTTCATTCAGGTCATGGCGGTTTTGGCCGTGCTTGGCATTCTTGGCGCGATCGGCTGGTTGATGATCGCCAAAAATCCCATCGTCAATCTCGACGTTTTCAAAGACAGGAATTTCGCGACGGGGTGCGTCTGCATCGCCGCGACAGGAGGCATTCTTTATTCCGGCTCCGTGGTCATCCCACAATTCGCCCAATCGGTCATTCATTACACTGCGACATGGGCGGGCATGATTCTCTCGCCCGGCGGCGTGGTTATCATCTTTCTGATTCCGATCGTCGGCATTTTGATGCGCTTCATTCAAACGCGCATCATCATAGCGGTTGGATTTTTCACGATGGGTTCAGCCTATCTCTATTCCAGCATGCTCGCGCCGGACATTGATTTCGGCACTCTGGTGCTCATGCGCGCCACACAAACGGCGGGGCTCGCATTCCTTTTCGTGCCGATCAGCACGATCGCCTACACGACATTGCCGCGCCAACTGAATGGCGATGCAACAGCGCTTTTTTCTATGTTCCGCAATGTGGCCGGGTCGGTTGGAATTTCGCTGGCGAGCGCCGCAGTCACCGAGCGCACGCAGGTCCACCAATCCTATCTCGCGCGATGGGCGACCCCTTTTCATCAGCCGTACAATGAATTGATCGCGCGCTATGAAAGATCGATAGTCGCGATGGGACATGCTGCGAGCGCCGCGCATGATATTGCTATCGGGCGCGTCTATCAGGCCTTTCGGACTCAAGCGTCCGTCCTCGGCTATTCGGATGTTTTCCTTTATGTTGGCATCGTCTCCTTCGCGGTGGTGCCATTTTGCCTCTTTCTCACAAACACGAAAGCCGGAGCGGGCAGGGCCGCGGCTCACTAGCCCGCGTTGTCTCCTCCGCGCAGAAACGCACGCGCCAGGAATGAAATGGCTGATAGACACGGCATATGGATAGCGGCGGCGGGGTTAGCCTCCCTTTTGACGAGCGGCTGCTATTCCGTCGGGCCGGACTACGCGGCCCCCGATCCTTTGCTGCCGCGCGCTTCCTTCTTTGGCCGGCCGGAGCCTGCGCCGGTTGACGCCAGCGCCCCCGCCGGCGCGCCGGTCGATGCTGAATGGTGGCGGATGTTCCGCGATCCGATCCTGACTTCGCTCGCCGAACGCGTGGCGAGCGCCAATCTCGATGTTCAGACAGCGACGGTGAGGCTCGCCGAGAGCCGTTCGCAACGCGGGGTCACCGCCTCGGCTGCCTTGCCGACGCTCAACGCCACGCCGTCCTACCAGCGCGAACTTTATAGTAAGAACGGCATCGTGAGTCTTGCCGGGCCCAATCTCGTCGCGCCTCCGATCAGCATCTATCAGGCCGGCTTCGACGCATCATGGGAACTCGACATCTGGGGGCATGTCAGGCGCCAGGTCGAGGCTGCGGACGCACAAATTGAAGCCGCCGAATATCAGCGGCGCGACACGCTCGTTTCGACTTTGGCCGAACTCGCGCGAGACTATATCACGCTGCGCGGCGCGCAGACCCAAATCGCCATAGCCAACGAGAATCTGAAGAGTTCGAGCGACATTCTGCAGTTGACGAAGACCCGCGCCGAAAAAGGCCTGACCACTGGCCTCGACGTCGAAAACGCCGCCGCCCAGGTCGAAAACATCCGCTCGCAAATACCGACGTTGCAAGATCAGGAATCGGTCGAAATCAATGCCTTGAGTCTACTGCTCGATGAACCGCCAGGATCGCTGCGGGGCGAGCTTGCGCGCGCAAAACCTGTGCCGCCGACGCCGCCCCGCGCGCCGCTGGGCGTCCCATCCGAACTTGCGCGCCGCCGCCCCGACATACGTCAGGCCGAGGCGCAGCTCCATGTCGCCACTGCCGATATCGGCGTCGCGGTGGCCGATTTTTATCCGAGCGTCAAATTGAATGGCAGCGTCGGGTTCAATGCGCTGGATCTCAAGAATCTCTGGAAGGGCAGCTCGTTGCAATACGCCTTTGGGCCGAGCGTCTCGCTGCCGATCTTTGAAGGCGGGCGCCTGAAATCAACCTTGGAACTACGCGAAAACCAACAACAGGAAGCAGCCATCGCTTACCACAAAACCGTGCTTCAGGCCTGGCACGACGTCGTCAACGCCCTGGTCGCCTATCGTACCGAGCAGGAGCGGCGCGACAGTCTGAAGTCGCAGGTGGATCATTCGCGGCAGGCGTTGGTTCTTTCGCGCGCACGCTACGTCAATGGCGTCGCGGATTTCATCACCGTGCTCGATGCGGAGCGGACCTTGTTGCAGGCGCAGCAGCAATATGCGCAAAGCACGACCAACGTATCGACTGATTTTGTCCAACTTTATAAAGCGCTCGGCGGCGGCTGGGAGCCGACTTTCCCGGACAAGCGCGCGGAGGCCCTCGCAGCGGCGCCTCCGCAATGAGCGGGCGCCAAGCCAAGCGTTCAGCGTGCGGAGGGTCCAACCCGCCTTGCAAGCGTCCGGGCGGGTTTTGTTTTGACGCCTTGCGCGCTAACGCGGATATCTCGGGCAAGCGTGCGACGCAGCGCTTCGGCAAACAAATTGCCAAGCGCGTCGGCTTCGGCGTCGTCGGAAATCGGCTCCAACCGCTCCACCAGTTGACGCCATGTTTCATCTGCGGCGTCGAGGGCGAACGTCCGCAGCACATTGCTGAGGAAGTTCTCGACGGAAACGCGGCGGTGCGCCGCGACGGCGCGAATTTCGTCGGCGAGGTTGGGGTCAAGACGATCGAGCAAGGGTGCGGACGGAATATCCCCGCTCCTTAAACCGCCGATCAGATCGCGAAGACGAAGCGAGGGCTCCCCCTTGAGCCTCAAATCTGAATAAATGGCAAGAAAATCAAAGACAGGCATAGTCGTCACGCCTCTAGCTCAAGCATTGGCCAATGAAACGACAGGTAATTTATACACTAAACCGCGTCCGGCGCGAGCGGAAAGACATGTTCCCGCGCTCGGCGGATCGGCCAAAAGGGCTCCGATAAATTCGCCCGGTATGGGAATCTACCTTTGCGCGCCAAGAGATCCTTGCGCGTCAGGCGATCTTTGTTGAAAACGTCTCCACCGTCGCGCTGGCGTAGAACGCATTGCAGCCCCGCCGCATCGAAACAATTGGACGAAACGGAACATAGAGATGCCGACCAGATTTTGTCTCATCCGCCACGGCGAAACCGATTGGAACGTCGAGCATCGGATTCAGGGCCAGATCGACATTCCGCTCAATGCGACGGGAAAGGCCCAGGCCGAGGCGGCGGCTCGCGAGCTAGCGGCCAAAAGCTTCGGCGCCCTCTACAGCAGCGATCTCGCGCGCACTCTCGCAACCGCCGACGCTGCGGCGGGCTCCCTCCGTCTTGGCGTCGAATCGACGCCAACCCTGCGGGAACGCCATTTCGGCGATTTTCAAGGGCTGACCCATAGCGAGGCGCAAGCGCGCTACCCCGGCGACTATCTTCGTTTCCGGCAGCGCGATCTTGATCATGCTCCGCCCGGCGGCGGTGAAAGCCTGCGCCATCTCGCGGCCCGCGTCGAGGCGGTCCCGAATGATCTCACCGGCAGGCACAGCGGCGAGACGCTGCTGCTGGTGACGCACGGCGGCGTGCTCGACATCGCGCGCCGCGTGGCGACCGGCCAATCGATTGAGGCCGAGCGGGACTTTCTGCTGCCCAATGCGGCCCTGAATTGGATCGAGCGCCGCAACGGGCGATGGGCGCTGCTCAGCTGGGCGGAGCAGAGCCATCTTGAGATCTCGCGGGATGAGCTGAACAGCCCATCGAAGGGGATTTTCCAAACAGACTTTTAGCGTCGCCTACCCGTCGAGTTCAGGATAGTTGCGGAAGATGCCTTGCTCGCTGAATGCTATCCGGCGGGGGCTCTTGAGATAGACGCGAATGCGCGGACGCTGCTCCACCAAATCGTGCAAAGCTTTTACGCGCGGAGTTTTCCTCAGCGCCTGCTTCATGCGGATTGGAAAGGCATAGAGCAGACCTTCGACGACCTGAAACAGCGATAGGTCGGCGTAGCTTAAAGACTTGCCGACGAGATGTTTGTCGCCATCTGGATTGCGGGTCAGGATGCTCTCAAACCAGTTGAGGAACTTGGGGATGCGGTCGGTGCGGAAATGCTTGGCGCGGCGCAACGCTTCCGGCTTTTGCTCCTCATAATAGAGATCGGCGCCCAAAGGGTGATGCGTGTCGTGAGCTTCGGCGACGAGATCGGCGATGGTGAGCTGAATTTGATGCGTCCAAAGCCGGTTGACTTCATCTCGGGGGGCCAGTTGATGATGATCGCCGAGATAAAGAAGGATGGCGGCGGTTTGGCCGATCAGCACATCGCCGGCCTTCAGATACGGCGGCGCAAAGGGCGGATGCGGAATGTCTTTCCGTCCCATGTACTCCAACAGATCATCCATGCCGCTTTCCGCACCGCGGGCGACGTCGACATAGGCGGCTCCTGCTTCTTCTAACGCCAACCGGACGAATTCGCCGCGTCCCTGAATATCCGGCCAATAATATAGTTCATACGCCATGTTTTAGCTCCGCATGAGGCCGCTCCTCAATGCGGATGGCCTACGCCGATAAATTTATGAGTGCGTCCGTGAAAAAGGTTTCAGTCTGGCTCTCGCTTCCTCGCTCAGCCAGTTTTTGCAGTTGACGAAAGTAATTTAACATTCCATAGATTGTCAGAATAATAATTTGGCGTGGCAAAATGAACGTAAGCGCCGGTCGGGGCCAATTGGATGCGGCGGCGAATATTTTTCGCGCGCTGGCGGATCCATTCCGGCTCAAGATGTTGATCAGGCTCTCCAAGGATGCGCTCAACGTAACTCAACTTGCCGAGAGCGAAGGCGAGAAGATATCGACGGTATCCGCAAGGCTGAAGATTCTCTTCGCCGCTCATTTGGTAAAGAGATCGAGAGAAGGACGGACGATCATCTATTCAATCGCCGATGCTCACGTTCTAAACCTTGTGCGCAACGCCATCGACCATGCATCCGAGACTGGCGGCGCATCATCTTGATCAGGGCGTCTGCTTCGACTGTCTCAACTACTCTCGCGCCCGCAGAGCTCGCTTCTTCTGCGCTGAAGAAAAAGCATGACTTATTTGGGCGCGGCTCCAAATCGGTCTACACTATCACCACATCATTCTCGAAAGGATGAATTCGTGAGCAGCCATGATCATGCCATCCACGCCGACCATCCGCATGTGCACGGGCCGCATTGCGGTCACGTCGCCGTCCGTCACGACGGTCATATAGATTACCTCCATAGCGGACATCTGCACCACCCCCATGCAGGTCATATTGACGAACATGTGATCGAGGTCAGCGCCAAAAATCCCGATCGCGATACGCCGGAGCACCGCTGCGCGGGCCACGAGCCGGGCCACGTTCATGGACCGGGATGCGGTCACGAAGCCGTGCCGCACGGCGACCATGTCGACTATCTTGTCGACGGGCATCTTCATCATCCTCATGGCGCCCACTGCGACGATCACGGCGCGCTTGAGGTTGTACGCGCGTAAGGCGCTTGGAGGCTTCCACCATGACGGACGAAAAAAAAGAACGCACCTATTTGGATGACGAAGTCGAAGCCCGGCTAAAGAGCGAGCTGCCGCGTTGGCATCTGCAAGAAGGCTGGATTCGCCGCAAGTTCAAGACGCATAGCTGGAAAGGCACGCTCATGGTGATCAACACGGTTGGTCACTTGGCGGAAGCGGCTTGGCACCATCCAGACATTACGGCGTCTTATGCGTGGGTCGAGGTGCGGCTCAAGAACCACAACGCCAAGGGCATCACCGACAAGGATTTTGAACTGGCGAAGAAGATCGAAGAAGTGGTCTCCTGGCAGCCCGCAAAGGCTGGGGGATCGCTCGAGGGAACGCCGGAAAAAGATCCGCGCTTCGCTTATTTGAAATATGACGCTTGATCGGTTGCCGCCGCGCCGGAACGGGGCGCGGCGTTGAGCTGGCGTTGAACGCAAGGCGCCGATGAACGCCTTGTCACGCTGGAAAAAAGAGCTCGCCTTTTCCAAGAACAGCGGTATCTCCGCCAAAGCGCTTGAGCCGGCCCGCCAGAAGTTTCGCGGCGCTGCTGCTGCTTGAGCTCAGCAAACGCGAGAAAACGGCGGCGAAGGTCAAATCAACGGCGCCGCCATCGACGAAAGTCGGGGCCAGCGCTGTCGCCTGACCCAAAACGATCGTGCCTCTGCGCATCAGATAGCCCGGCAAGAGGCCAGAAGCGCCAAGCACGACCAGCGTGCCGGCGATGATGCGGCTGCCCGGATAATCTCCGGCGGAGCCTTCGATTATGATCGTGCCGCGACGCTGACGGTCCCCAGCCCGATGTCCGGCCGAACCGCGCACGATCAGCAATCCGCCGGTCATGCCTTCCATCTCGCCATCGATCGGGGCTCCGACAAAATCGCCGGCATCGCCTTTGATCTCGAGTCGGCCGCCGGACATGGTGGAGCCCGCGAACGGGCCGGCGTCGCCGCTAACGACGAGATTGCCGCCGCTCATGTTGCGCCCAACGAACTGGCCGCTGTCGCCCTCGATGATGATTTCGCCGCCGCTTAAAGCGTGGCCGAGATTATCGAACCGCGATGATCCGCCTTCGAAGCGGATCGCGTCGGCGCCGCCGGATTTGATGCGAAAAATATCGCCGACCGTGCGCTTTTCCCGAGTTGTCTGCAATTCGATCGCGGCGATATCCGCCTCGGATTTGCCTTCGAGCAAATGCGGAACGAGAGGAGCAAGATCGAGCCGCTGATCCGGCTCCTGCTTGAGAGTTAGGACTAGCGTCACGGCAAAAGATCCTTCAAATGGAAGTGGAAGGGGCCGAGTTTGCCGCCATAATTGCCGGCGCCGACGCGCACCGCGCCTTCTTTCGGCCCGAGCTTCACAATGGCTCCAAGGCCGGCGCGCATGGCCTCGGCTACGGCGCTTTCGGTCAGTCCGTCGATGACGATTTCGAGGACGCAGCCAATGTCCTCGTCGAGATTGCTTTTCGCGACGCCGCGCAAAGTCGGGCAATAGGCGTCATTGGTCGACGCCGACATGCCTTTGTATTTGGACCCGACCTTGGAGCCGGATCGCACGACGCCGCCGGGGAAGGGCATGATCACGCCATCGACGCCATTCATCGCCTCGATCGCATGTTCGGCGGCGCGCATTGTAGTTTCCCAATTGGCGCCCATGATCAGGAGGTTGCCGCCTCCGACCGCCTGCTTGGTCAGGCCTGTCGTCGCCTCGCAAAAAAACTCGCCGTCCATGCAGGGAATTCGCCAGAAGCTGCGATCCAGAAACTTTTTCGAGATCTGCCAGCCATCGCCAAAGGTGCGGATTGCGTCGCCGAGCTGCAACCTATCGGTTCCCTCGAGATCGGCGAAGCAGGCTGATCCGGGCGACGTCAGAATGCATTGGCCGAGGCGATCGACGAGCTGCGTCTGCAACATGCCGGACGACATGGAAAAGACCAGCACACGGACGCCGGGGCGGCCGTCCGGGGTCTTGTCCGCGGGCAATTCGCGGCCGATGCCCGCCTCGATGCCGCATCCGATGACGGAGGTGGCGAATCCGGTCATCGTCGTAGCGGCCTGCCTGGCCCATTTCATAGTGGGCGCGGTGATGACGATCGCGGTGCCTCTCATTGGAAAGGCCTCGGCGAACGACTCGTCAATGCGGACGCCGTTGCTGATCATTTGGCGCATGCGACCTCCTGGAACGGATCTTTATGCGGGAGCATATGGGCGGGCACGGCGAACATATTATGCGAGACGCCATAGTGGCGTTCGTAATATGCGCCGAGGCGCCGGTTGATCGCCTTGTCGTAACCGGGGTTGACCTTGAGCGCCTTGCCCCAGCGGTAGTGGCTGACGCGCCCATCGCGGACGACGAGATCGCCGTCCTTGAAAACGAGATGCGCGTGGCGGAACATTTTCGCGATGTCGTCACTAGGCGCATAGACCGCGACGTCGGCCACCGCGCCTGCGCCGAGCTGGCCGCGATCCTTGAAGCCGAACAGCTTGGCCGGCGCCGCTCTCGTCATCATCGCGACTTCATTGACGTCGTATTCGCGGGCGATCGAAGGCAGCGTCGTATAGGCGAGAACGTCCTGCGGAATGCGGCTCAAAACCTCCGCCCTGCGGCTGCGGCTCATCAGCAGCGCGAAAATCTCCGGATAGGTCGTGAATGGCGCGCCATTGGGATGATCCGTGGTGAAGAAAACCCGGTGCGGATCATTGATCAGCAGGAACAGCTCGAGCCCGCAGGCCCATTGAACGGCGTTGACGAAATCGCCCTCCCGATAGAGGTAGGGGACAATGCCGCCGCCATTCGCATCGCCGTCGAAAATCACTGATTTCCGCGGCTTGGCGCTCCCGACGGCGCTGAACTGGCGCAACACGTCGGATGAGATCGTGACGGTCTGCCCGAACATCACCTGACCGATGTCGACGGTGACGTTGGGCGTCGCGTTGATCGCTGCGGCGAGGGTTGCGGCGGCGGAGGAAAAGCCGTGTTCGCCCTCGGAGCCGTAACCGTAGAATTGCATATGCGCCAGATGCAAAGGCATGCCGCGCGCGGCCTCGATGGTTGCGAGCGCGGTCGAGACATTGCCTGGAATGCCGAGATTGTTGGAGTGCAGATGCAATGGATGCGGGACCTTGAGCTCCGTCAGCGCTTGCTGCAAAGCCTCGACGATTCTTCGCGAGGTCACGCCATAGAAGGGCACGACATCGTCGAGGCCAAAGGTCCGCGCATTATATTTGAAGGCTTCAGCTCCGCCGGCGTTGATGCATTTGAGGCCGAGGCTATTGGTCGCCGCCAGGGTCGAGGCGACGTAATCGGCGATCGCCGCCGGGCTTTCGCCGTCGCGCAGGAGGCTCAGAAGAAAATCATCATTGCCGAGAATGGTCAGCGTGGCTTTGTCGATGATCGGAATGTCTGAAAGTTCGAGATGCGCCTGCAACGCCTGATGCGGCGCAACAGCCGGCTCGACGACCGTTGTAAAGCCCATGGAGGCGTAGATGTTGCCGGTCTCGAAGGTCGACCATTTGGAGGTGGCGAGCGGCAGCGTCGGAGCCCTGCCGGCGCGGTGCATTTCCGGCAGCAGCAAGCGCGCCGTGTTCACATTGCCGCCGGCGATATGCGAATGAATGTCGATCGCGCCGGCCATGACGATCTTGCCGGCGACGTCATGCGTCTGGTCTGGCTGGCGGCCATGAGGCGCCGCAATGATGCGGCCATCCTCGATCCAGAGATCGGCGATCTCATCGCGATGATGATAGGGATCGACGATCCGGCCACCCTTGAGAAGAATCAGCATTTAGGCGTCTCCACCGAACTGTTGGGCGATGCTTGCGATGACGGATGCGACTGAAGCCGCATTGCTCGGATGCAAGGCCTCGCGCGCGACAATCGCTCCAACCTCGCGCGCGAACTGCGCCGAGTCGTAATCAACGCCGGGACGGCCGATGTCCACGCGCACCTGCGGTTCTTGCGAAAATTGCGTTTCCGGCGGAACAAGCGCGATGAGCGGGACTTGCTTTTTCCATTTCGGCGTCGCCGCGCTATAGGCGGAGATCCACAATGCGGCGTCGGCTTCGCCGCTCTCGATCAGCCGATCGGCGTCGAACCGCCATGTATCATGTACGGGAAAGCCGCGCCCGAACGAGGTACGCATCGGGAACCCCGTCATCCAGCCCGATGTCTGCAAAACGCCGAACGCATTGTCGTCAGTCCCGAGCGGCAGGCCGGTGAAGCGGGTCGTCTTATTGAGATCGGTCAAGAGGCCATAAAGCATTTCGATCGAGAGCCGATCCAGCAGATCGGGCCCCCATACCGCAACGCCAAACCGCGCGTGCTTGAGAATTTCGGCGACCGCGTCGAGCTTGCTCTTGACGGCCTCTGCGGCGGCGATCGGCCGGCCGGCCACGCGCGCGCGGACAGATGCGAGGGTCGTCTGCAAATCTGAAGTCTCCAGCGCTTCGACGGCGACGCCCTCGATCGCCGCGCCGTCTGGGCCGGGCGCGATCCAGATGAGTTTTCTTGACTCCTGCACAAGGCTCATCGGCGGGATTTCGGCGGGCGCGAGACGCTCTATGAGTTGCGGCCAGATGCGCGTCAGATCGCCGCCGATGAAGAGAAGAACATCGGCATGCAGCCGGGCGATGCTCGGCGTCGTGACCATAAGGCCCGCCTGGCGGACGACATCAAGGTCGGCGAAAATCTGATTCGATCGCAAATGGTCATAGGCGCCGCGCACGCGTTCAGCGAGCAAGATCGAAGCTCTTGCCCCGGCGACGTCCGTCCCGAGGCCGGCGATGACGGGGAGGCGCGCGTGCGACAGAATTTCCGCGGAGCGTTCGGCAGCCGCTTCGATCGAAGCGGGCTTTCCATCTATCCGGGCCTCAGTCATGATTCCTCCTAAAGAACTCGCTCGCGCGGCGATCGCGCCGTTGGAGCTTGCATTGCCTTCGCGCGCCTTTCCTGCATTTCGCGCCGGTCGGCGGGCGTCGAGGAAGGGTCGCGTCACTCGAGTTATTGCGCGCGGACCGACTCAGTCGCCTCTCGCGCTTTTACGGAATTGACGGAATTTCCAAGAAATCATGCCGGGACCGCCGACAAAAAACAGACATTCCTCCCGCGACAGGCGACCCGGTCGATCCCAACGTCGGAAACGACATCGTTTTATCGATTGCAATGGTGTTTGGCGAGGGCTTTAGTGGGGCCGCAGGGTGGCGCAACCTCAAATAAATGCTGATCGCGCATCCATGCGGCGCAAGACGATGACGTCGTTTTTTTGACCGCGCCCATCCGGACGCCGTCCCTCTCTTGAGAGTTGACGCCGCCGCCAATAATATGCATACGAAATTTTGGACGTTCTCTCGGGAAGTTCGGTCTTTGCGACCCCTTCATGTTAAGCCGATGGGACTACCGGAGGAAGAGTCCGTGCTGAATCAGGCTCCAAATTCCATGACTGCCGACGGTCGTTTTTGCGCGCAGGCCTTGTTTGGTCGCCGTTTGGTCGCCGCCCTCGATGCGACGGAGCGGCTGGACGGCTGGTTCGCCTATAAAGGCAGGCCGACGCCGCACCCGGAGCCCGCCAAGGCGCCGGCTCCTAAGAAAGATGCTTCGAACAATCCCCCTCCAGAAGCGCCTAAGCCCGCCGAACCGGCAAAAGAGCCCAAATAGGCGCGCGGCGCGCATTATTTGCTTCCCGGCAAGGAACGCCCCCGAGAGCATGATCTTATCTGAAAAGCTGCGGCCTTTTCGGATGGGAATCGCGTTCATATATTTTAGGGGGGTATTGAGCTTGATCACTCCGATTTGAATCAATCAGCTTGAGACACCGGGCGACCGACAGCGGACAGGATGATCGATCGGTTCGTCGTTGAGCGCGGATTCCAGGCCATCATGTCGATGGATTGGATCGCTCCAGAGGTATTTGACGGGTGGGTTGATGGAGACCGTTCGGCTTCCGCAAACCCGCCCTTCGAGCGCGCAATCAAGGGGGCCTGACCACGGCGGGATGAAGGTTCAGAGGCAAGTCCATGCACGTCATCGAAATTGATTTTCGCGACCCGGCCGACGCGGCCTACGGGCTCGGGCATTTGCCTTTCCTGACCTTTCTCGACAGCGCGATGGTCGATGAAAAGCTCGGCCGCTATAGTTTCATCGCTGCCGACCCTTTTGCGCGAATTCAAGGCCGCGAAACCGATCGTAGCTGGGTCCAGCGCGTAAAATCGCTTTTGGCCGATTTTGCCATCGCCCCCTTACCCAACTTGCCCCCGTTTCAAGGCGGGGCCGCGGGGCTTTTTTCCTATGAGCTTGGCCGCAGCCTGGAGCGGCTGCCAAAACCGTTGCGGGACGACCTCGCATTTCCCGATCTATCGCTTGGGCTCTATGATGTGGTCGTCGCTTTTGACGTGGTGGAGCGGCGCGGGTGGATCATCTCGACGGGCCTTCCCGAGATGGAGCCTCAGGCGCGCAATCGGCGCGCCGTCGAACGCGGGCTGTGGTTTGAGGCCGAGCTTGCGCGACAGACCGCTATCTCTCCGGCGGCGAATATCTCGCTCGGGGGTTGGTCCAGCAATTTCACGCGCGAGGGATATGAGCGGGCGGTCGCGGAAGTCATCGAGCGCATTCTCGCCGGCGATATTTTTCAAGCCAATTTGTCGCAGCGGTTCGAAGCGCCCGTCCCGCCGGATTTCGATCATTTCGGTTTCTATCGCCGTTTGCGCAAGATCAATCCGGCTCCCTTCGCCGCTTATCTCGACCACGCCAATTTCATCATCGCCTCGGCTTCGCCAGAGCGTTTCCTGCGCGTTGAGGGCGATCTCGTTGAGACGCGCCCAATCAAGGGCACGCGGCCGCGCTTTGCGGACGCGCTCGTCGACATGCTGCAGGCGAAGGCCTTGAGCGAAAGCCGCAAGGATCGCGCCGAAAATGTCATGATCGTCGATCTGTTGCGCAACGACCTGTCCAAAGTTTGCATCCCAGGCAGCGTGCAGGTGCCGCAACTATGCGGCCTTGAGTCCTTTGCAACCGTCCATCATCTCGTCTCTTCCGTCGTCGGGCGGCTCCGCGACGGCCAAGGCCCCGTCGACTTGCTTGCGGCCGCTTTTCCCGGCGGATCGATCACCGGCGCCCCAAAACTTCGCGCCATGGAAATCATTACCGAGCTTGAGGGTCATGCGCGCGGCCCCTATTGCGGCGCCATCGGTTATCTCGGGTTCAACGGAACGATGGACCTGAACATCGTCATCCGCACCGCCAGTTTCCGCGGGGGCTCTTGCGTCGTGCAGGCGGGCGGGGGCATCGTCACGGCTTCGGATCCCGCATCGGAATATGTCGAAACGCTGGACAAGGCGCGACGCATTTTCGAAGCCTTCGGCGCGATGGAATTCGCGCAATGATCCTCGTCATCGATAATTATGATTCGTTCGTCCATACGGTGGCGAACTATCTCAGCGAGTTGGGCGAAACTCCCGTCGTCATTCGCAACGATGCCGCAATGCCTAATGAAGCCCCGGAGGCGATCGTGATTTCGCCCGGGCCTTGCACTCCGAACGAGGCGGGAATGTCGATGCAGCTCGTGCGCGATTATTCCGGGCGCGTTCCAATCCTTGGCATTTGTCTTGGCCATCAGGCCATTGGCCAGGCGTTCGGCGGACGCGTAACGCGGGCCTTGCGGCCAATGCATGGCGAGGCAAGCTCCGTGCGGCACGCCAGCGCAGGCATTCTGCAAGGCTTGCCCAATCCGCTCAGCGTCGGACGCTACCATTCACTGATTGTCGAACTCGATGAACAAGACACCCCGCTCGAAGCGACGGCATGGTCGCAAGAAGACGAGATCATGGCTCTGCGACATCGCGATCACCCGACCTTCGGCGTGCAGTTTCATCCCGAATCGATACTGACGGAGCAAGGGCATCAATTGCTGCGCAATTTCCTTGGATTGATCAAACGGTGATGACGGGCGGAGCCATGAGCCGGCTGGACCTCCCAGGGCGCATCGCAGCGAGGCCAGAATTGCTTTTCCGGCTCCAGGCCCTATATTGTTGCGAAAATCACGCTGGAAAATAGTGGCGAAGGCCAAGCCCAAAATCTTTGGAACCGCATGGCGCAACGCGGCTTAGCGGGTTCGTTGCGCTGACTTTCTGTCTGGCGGGGCGAGCGTTTCGTCTTCCGGCAGTCTAGCAACACGCGATCTTCACGAAGAAACAGATGGATAGAGAGCATGATCGGCTCAGTTTAGAGCGATCCTGCCAACGACGCTGGGGGAATCGTCGCAATGACTTTGATGCTCGCGAGCGTAACGGGCGCTGCTGAGGCGGAAGCGGTTTTGGCGGGCGGCGTCGACATCGTCGATCTCAAAGACCCGGCGAGAGGGGCTCTTGGCGCGCTGGACGTCGAAGTCGTCGCCGATTTAGTTCGCACGGTCGCCAAACGGCGGCCGGTTAGCGCGACCATCGGCGATGAGCTTGCCGAGCCGCAGATCGTTGTCGACGCGGTCAGCGCAATGGCTGCGACCGGGGTCGATTACGTCAAAGTTGGCGTCAAGTCGGATGCGACCGGAGCCGATTGCGTCCGCGCATTGGGGTCGCTCGCAAGCAACGCCAAGCTTGTCGGCGTTCTGTTCGCCGATGGCGAACCGGATCTGGATCTCCTGAAGCTCATGGCCAAACAGGGCTTTGTCGGAGCCATGCTCGATACGGCCATAAAAGGCGACCGGCGTCTTCTCGATCATATGGACGTTGCGAGTCTCGTCGGCTTCGTCGAGCGATGCAAAGAAGCGGGGCTGATGTCGGGTCTCGCGGGTTCGCTGGAGGCTCCCGATGTGCCGCGTCTGCTTCCGCTTCAACCGAACTATCTTGGATTTCGCGGGGCCTTATGTCGGGGCCGATCCCGCGTAGCGGAGATCGATCCGGCGGCGGTGCGGATCATCCGCGATCTCATTCCACGGGAAGCCAATGGCGTCCGCGCGGCGGGCGAGCCGACTGTGGATTGGCGGCTTTTGCTTGGCCGCGGCTATGTCCCGGCCAGTGAACGCGGCGCCGAGACGGATCGGGTCTTTGTGCATGATCTCGTCATGCCATGTTCGATCGGAGCCTATGATTTTGAACGCGGGCTGAAACAGGATGTGCGTTTCAACATCGATGTG
This sequence comes from Methylocella sp., assembly GCA_037200525.1. Classification (NCBI taxonomy): domain Bacteria; kingdom Pseudomonadati; phylum Pseudomonadota; class Alphaproteobacteria; order Hyphomicrobiales; family Beijerinckiaceae; genus Methylocella; species Methylocella sp. The sequence continues at coordinate 887,605 of JBBCGG010000001.1, forward strand.
GATGTCAGGCGCCTGCAGCATCATTCCGATGATATGCGCTATATTTTTTCCTACGACCTGATCGTTGATGCGATCAAAATAATCCTTGGCCGCGGCCATATCGATTTAATCGAAACTTTGGCGAGGGATATCGCCGATTCTGTGTTGCATCACCCGTGCGTCGCGCAGGTTTCCGTTCGGGTCGAAAAGCTCGACGTCATCCGAGGACAGGTCGGCGTCGAAATCAAACGCGAGCGCGCGGCCGAGTCGCTTGCAGTCGAGAAGCTTTTTCTGAGCGAGCCGGGCGCCGCCAGCACAACGAGGAGTCGTTGAGCGCCACCATCGTCAAACTCGGCGGCAGCCTCGCCTCTTCGCCGCAGCGCGAAGCCTGGCTTGCGGCGCTGGTTTCTTGGGGTGGGCCGCTGATCCTCGTTCCAGGCGGCGGTCCGTTTGCCGATGCCGTGCGCGACTCGCAGGACAGACTTGGGTTTGATGATGTTGCAGCTCATCGCATGGCGCTGCTTGCGATGGAGCAATTCGCCGTGGCGCTCAGCTCATATTCGAAGGCCTTCGTTTTAGCGGCGTCGCGACGAGACATGGACGCCGCCATCAACGCCGGAAAAATTCCAATCTGGCTGCCATCGCTCATGGCCTTGGGCGCCCCGGATGTGCCCGCGTGCTGGGATGTGACGTCGGATTCGCTTGCCGCGTGGCTTGCGGGGATCTATCCCGCGCCCCGCTTGCTGCTGATCAAATCCTGCGATCTTAGGGGGCCGGTTTCCGCGCGCGACTTGGTCGCGCATAAGATCGTCGATCCGCTTTTTCCGCATTTCGCCGCTAAAAGCCGCGCGGCCGTTTGGATCGCGGGACCGGCGTCGCTGCCAGGCGCCGCGGCGCTTTTGCAATGCGGCGGAATGCCTGGCGTCGGCGTCGCGCCTGACGCCATGCAACCTATTCCGTCGGCGCGGTCGGATTCATTGCGCAAGGCCGAAGCGAACTGATCACAACATGAGCGAGCGCATCCTTTTCGTTACCGGCCATCTCGCCTATCCGCGCCTCGATCGGTTGTTGCGATCCATGGGCGAGACGCCGTTTACCTGGGAGATCTGCGATATAGGCGTCAAGGTCGCGGCCCTGATGACCGAAGCCATCCTGCTGCGCCGGTTGCCGCGCCCTATTGGCGCGGACCGAGTCATTTTGCCCGGCCGCTGCCGCGCCAATCTGGAGCGGCTCTCGGCCGAAGTCGGCGTCCCTGTCGTGCGCGGTCCCGATGAGATCCACGATCTTCCGGTCTTTCTTGGGCGCGGCGGGCGCGTCCCGGATCTGTCGCGGTTCAACATTCGGATCTTCGCCGAGATCATCGACGCGACGGCCTTGCCTCTTGAGGAATTGCTTGCCCGCGCGGAGCGGCTGCGCAAATCGGGCGCTGACGTCATTGATCTTGGCTGTCTTCCAGACACTCCGTTTCCGCACCTTGAGGATTGCGTTCGCGCGCTGAAATCAGCCGGGAGCGGGGTCAGCATCGACTCCGCCAATCCCGATGAATTGAGGCGCGGGGCCAAGGCCGGCGCGGATTTTCTGTTGAGCCTTGATGAAGGCAATCTCGACATTGCTGAGGACACGGGCGCGACGCCGATTCTTGTCGGCGCGCCGCTGCACGACATCGACTCGCTGGTTCGCGCCGCTGAAGGAGCGGCGCGGCGCGGCTTGCCATTTATCGTCGATCCCATTCTCGATCCGATTCATTTCGGATTCGCCGCCTCTCTCGTCCGTTACGTCGAAACGAGACGCCGTTTACCGCAGGCCGAAATGATGATGGGCACCGGCAATTTGACTGAGCTGACCGAGGCGGATTCGAGCGGCGTCACCGCGCTGCTGATCGGCCTTTGTTCAGAACTCGAGATCCATAACGTGCTCACCGTCCACGTCAGTTCGCACACGCGGCGGACGATCGAGGAGCACGATGCCGCGCGCCGTCTCATGCTGGCGGCCTCGACCGACGGCGCTTTGCCCAAAGGCTACGGCGGCGGGTTGCTTCAGATTCACGATAAGTCGCCCTATCCATCCACGGTCGCGGAAATCGCCGAGGTTGCGGCCGATGTGCGCGACGGCAATTTTCGCATAGCGACAGCCGAGGACGGAATCCACATCTACAATCGCGACGGCCATCATGTGGCGCGCGAGGCTTTCTCGCTATTTCCCAAGCTCGGCGTCGAGGCGGATGGAGCTCATGCATTTTACCTTGGCGCCGAGCTGACCAAAGCCGAGATCGCTTTCGCGCTCGGCAAACGCTATACGCAGGACGAATTGCTCGACTGGGGCTGCGCGACTGACCCACCCGAAGAGCAAAGAGATCGTTTGCGCGAAGCCGGGCACACTCTCCGCCGCAAGGAGTGATCGGAGCAAGGCGCTGATTTGGGAGGAGGTGGCGAGATGCCGGTGATTCGCGAAGTCATCGTTACGACCATCGATCGATCGGGCAAGCCGCATCTTGCGCCGCTGGGCTTGATAGAAGACGGCGACGGTTGGATCATTGCGCCCTTCCGCCCGTCGATAACGCTCGACAATCTTTTGAGCGTGCCTATCGCGATCGCCAATTACACCGATGATGCGCGCATTTTCGCCGGCCTCGTGACCGGCCGGCGCGACTGGCCGCTTGCGCCTGCGGCGGCTGGCCGTCCGCCTCGTCTTGAGGCGGCGCTGGCTCACGCCGAACTCCGCGTCTCGCACATCGAGAATCATGCCGAGAGGCCAAGGTTCCATTGCAACATGGTGCGTCTTGAGAACCATGCGCCATTTGAAGGATTCAATCGCGCGAAAAACGCCGTGCTCGAATGCGCGATTCTCATGACGCGATTGCATATGCTGCCGCGCGAGAAAATCGACTCCGAAATCGCCTATCTCTCGATCGCCATCGAGAAGACGGCCGGTCCGCGCGAGCGTGAGGCCTGGTCATGGCTGATGCACGCGCGCGAGGCATTCTACGCCCCGAAGTGAAGCGCCGCGGCAAGCGCCAAAGCGGATGCGGGAGCGCAATCAGAGACTTGGCTCCGCGCCTCAGGAAGCGCATCGATCAGATCGTCAAAGGCGATAAAAGGGCGCCCCAATCTTTCTGCCAATTGACGAACGACGCCGCGTCCGACTCCAGCCCCGACCAGCGGCGCGGCGGCGTCCAACAGCCCGCGCGATAAAACGAGAGAAGCTGCATCCATGATCTCGCGCAACTGCGCTTCAGCGAAGAAATGCGCGAGGCCGCTCCATGCGGCGTCGTCAGCATCTCCGACGTCCCGCCCGATCATGCGCGCGAGCCGCGCGCGGGAAGCGGCCGCCGTCTTCTCGCGTCCATCCGACGTATCCATTTTATCGGCGCCCTCCGGCAATTGCCCGAGGATGCGATAGACATCAGCCGTATTCGCGAACCACTCGTTCATCAAGGCGGTCCATTGGCCGGCGAAAGGGACCAGTTTTGGTCCGGCCATCAGAAAGGTTCGCACGAGGCCCGTGTAGACGAGTTCGCCATGCGCCAGCCGCTCCGCATCCGTGTAGCCCTTGTTGGCGGCAGACCCGTCGGCGATCGGAATGACATCCGTCGTCGTCGAGCCCATGTCGACGAAGAGCGCTTGGCCTTTGCGGGCGCCGATCAGCGCCGCGCTCGCACGCCAATTCGCGGAGGCTATATCGAGCGCATGGATTGCGACTTCGCTTCTGCCGACAAAGCCGGAGCGACCTGCGTAAAACACTGCGCGGTCTGGAGCCAGCAGGCGTTCGACAATCGCCGCGACGCCCTCTACCCCCTCCTGGCGGGTAGCGAAGGCGTCGCATAATTCGCCCGTCATCGTGACCGCGTTGAGCGGAGCGCAGCCGATTGCCGCCGCAGCCTTCGCGAAGGCGCGGTCGAGTTCGCTCAGTCCCAGCCATAGCGGAGAGGCGACTTGCACGGCGCGAGTGATGACGCCGTCTTCGAGGCGCGCGGCTTTGAGATGCGCGCCGCCTACGTCCCAACCGATGACCGTTTTCATGTGTGACGACCCGTCTCGATTTTTCTCGCCGATTTCACCTCGATCAAGCGAGAAACATGCGATTGTTTTGCATAACATCGCGGGCGGAAACAGCGAAAATCAACGCGAGCGCGTCGATCGCAACGCTCACGCTCTCGCGATGCAGGAGATTTGGATGGAAGTTATTCCCGTCATCGACCTCAAGAGCGGCGCGGTGGTTCGCGCACGCCTTGGACAACGCGATTCTTATGCGCCGATCGAAACGAGGCTGTCCCCGACAAGCGCGCCGGTCGATGTCGTCGCCGGGATGCTGACGCTATATAATTTTCGCACGATCTATGTAGCCGATCTTGATGCGATTGAATCGCGTGGCGACCATGAGGAAAGCCTCAGCTCGCTGAGCGCCGCTTTTCCAAATGTGACTTTCTGGGTCGACGCCGGCATCAGCGATGCAGATCAGGCGCGGTCATGGCTTCTGCGTCACGCGCGAGAAAATCTCGTTCTCGGCAGCGAAACGCTCAAGGGCGCCGAAGTCCTGGCAGCGTTGAAACCGGAAGGCCGGATTATTCTTTCGCTCGACTTTCGCGGCGAATGTTTTCTCGGGCCGGAGGCGCTGTTTGCAGAGCCGCGCCTATGGCCTTCGCGAGTCATCGTCATGACGCTTGCGCGCGTTGGCGGCAATGCCGGCCCGGATCTCGATCGCCTCGAATCGATTGCGGAGAGGGGCCCTGAAGCCGACTTCAGCATCTATGCCGCAGGCGGCGTTCGCGGTCCCGCCGATCTTGCTTCTCTTGCGCGAGCTGGGATCGCAGGCGTTCTCGTCGCCTCGGCCTTGCATGACGGCCTGTTGACGAGCGCCGATCTCGCCGCGGCCGGATCAAAATAAAAGGGGGCCGGAGCCCCCTTTAAGTTTTTGATAGCGCAGCACCTTGTCCAAAAAGTCTAAAACTCTCCGGGATCATGCCTTCGCTTCAACGCATGGTCTTATCCGAAAAGTCTGACTTTTCGGGATCATGCATTAATTCGGCGCGAAGGGATGCTTTGCGGTGTTGCGCTGGGCGACGACGGTTTCGGGCGTCGGGTCGCCGTTGATGGCGCGCGCAATAGCTTCCTTGGTCGCCTGATAGTTATAGTCCTGGATCTTCTTGTCGTCCTTGGCTTCCCAATGGATGAAGACGCCGACGCAGATGAACAGGTCGTTTGCTTCCTTGATCGGAATGACGCCATCGGCGACGCTGTCGGCGACAGCCTTGGCGACGCCACGCTGCGCCGGACCAAACATCTGCACGGCCTGCGTCGCATTCTTGATCGTCACTTTGTTGAACATGACGGTCGCGGGCTTGGCGAGCAGGTTCGGGGCGACGACGGCGAGGAGGGAGGTGAAACCGTCCTTATTGTTGACCAACGCGTTGGCGAAGGCCGTTTCGGCGGCGCTGCCGCGCGGCCCAATGAGGAGGTCGATATGGGCAACTTCGTTGCCTTCACCGACGAGCGACTCGCCGACCATCAGTTTGGTAATCTTGGTCACGTTAAAAAATCCTCCCATGAGAGTCCCCTTCATAAAACTGCTGTCGAAGAAGTTCGACAGACGTGAAGGCTTATCCTTGTTGACAGCACCCAAGTTCGCCGGGCCGGTTTGCCGGATAGAAGCGGCGATGTTCCGCTGCGGCGCACTCAACCATTATTGGGCCGCTGGATCAAGGCGCCAGTTAGCCGATTGGCAAAGAGCGTTGCGACGGTGAGATCGGCGGTCGCGCCGGGATTCAGTCCCGCAGCCTTCAGACGCCGGTCGAAATCCAGGAGGTCATCGAGCGAATCCGCAGGGTTTGATTGGGTCATAAATTTGTTGCGCGCTGTGAGAGCTTCCGCCTGAACCGCTGCGGCCGCCTCTAGGCCATTTTTACGCGCGATGTGGCTGTCGGGAATGCTGGCGAGGAGCCCAAGATAAACGGAAACAGCCGGCCAGGGCGCCGGCCAGCCATTTTGGCGGGCCTTTTTGAGAGCTGCGGTTCCGGTCTCGAATATGTCAGAAAAATCAGCGGCATATTGGTAGGCTATTCTGTCTCTGCCGGCGGCCTCGCGCATCGCCTCTAAAAGAGTCGTCTCGGCCGCGTCATGAACGTCGTGGCGGCCGGCGTTGCCGAGCCCCGCCGGCGAGGCGCGAAGGATGGCGCGGAACGCCAATTGCGCGTCATCGCGAGTCAATCCGGCGAGAACAGCCTTCAACGCGGCGCGAAGATCGCCGCCCAAATCCGCTGCGGCGGCGAGCGGCGCGCACAATAAAATGATGCCGAGATTGGTGTTCATCCCGACTGACGCCCAGGTGGCCTCGACGGCCGACAGGATGCGCTCCCCGACAGAGGCCGCGGATTCGCACAAAGGCGCCGCGGCGACCTCCGCGCTGCGCAGAAAATGCTCCGCCGCCATGCCGTGGCCGGCGGCGAAAATATGTACGTTGCCGGGCTTTGGCGCTTCGATCTCATCGCGGCACGACGCGATGAAAGCCTCCGCGATTTCGTTCAAGCGGCGCCCTCCGCCGCATTTCGGTCGATGCGCGCCAGCAGATCGGCGGCCAACCGGTCGGAGATCGAAAAGGGCGCTACTTTCTGCAATCCGCGCCAGCCTGGCATGCTGTTCACCTCAAGCACCTGAGGCGCGTTATCTACGTCCAAGATAATGTCGACCCCGGCGAAATCGGCTCCAACCGCCGCCGCCGAGCGCAAGGCGAGATCGATCATTGCATCATGGGGCTCGAGCCATTCCGGCCGGGCGCCCAGCTTGACGTTGGTGATCCAATGTTTTGAGTGACGCGTCATCGCGGCGATGACCTCGCCATGCGACACGAATAACCGCATGTCGCGAAATCCATTGCGCTCCACGGCTACAAATCGCTGCAGATAATAGACGCCTTCGACTTCATGGAAAGGAGGAAGATCCTCTTCTCGCCGAATGAGTTTCAGGCCAAAACCCTGCGCGCCGAAAAGCGGCTTGAGAACGAGAGGACCCCGCGCCGCCTCCCGTCGCACGATCTGGTGCGCCGCTTGTTCGGATTGAACGGTCCAGGTTGGCGGCGTTGGAATATTGGCGCGCGCGAGGGCGAAGCTCGTCGCCGCTTTGTCGACGCAAAGCTCAACGGTTCGCGCGGAATTGACGACCGGGACGCCGATGTCGCCAAGGCCATGCAGGATGCTCAGGCGCACGGTGACGCTTTCGAAACTGCCGGACCCGATCGCGCGAACGAACACCGCGTCGGGACAATCCGCGCCGAAGCCGGGGATGATGAGACCGCTCCGGCGCTTGGTGTCGAAACCGCATTGCGCCAGCCGGATTGGGGCCGCGACAACGCCCGCGCGCGAAAAAGCCGCCATCAGATCGCGCGCGTGCCAATCGTAAAGATCGACCGCTATCGCGACCTTTGGTCGGCCTGAGGCATTGGCGATCGCGACCGACTCAAGAGAAAGAGGCATCGAGCAATGCGTGGTCGATCTTGCCGGCGCGGAAGGTCTCTCCCGTATCGACGGCGGTGACGATCGCGCGCGCGGGGCTGAAGAGCATCGGGTCGATCGAATAGAAATCGCCTTTATAGGCCTTGAACACTTCGGCGAAGGGCCGCCCGTGATCGCGCGATGTCGTGCTCGGCAATTGTTCCGCTAAAGCCCTGGCGTCGTCGGCGGGTCCCGTCACGAAAAGCTGCGCCTGGCCGCCATAAATGATCGCATCATTGGTGCGGCCCATGGCCTTGATGAAATCCGGGTGGGGCGGCGAAAGCGGCGCGCAGGCCAGCCCGTCAATGATGCGCGAGAGCGGGAATTTCAGCTCGTGGGCTTTATGCAGCGCGACTTCAAGAACCCGCGCGACAACCTGAACGCCGCCGGCGAGGCTCTGCGTCGGGGCGAAAATAAACGCGAGATTTTCGGGCTTTACGCCGCAAGCGTCAGCGACTTTCTGGACGACTTCGGGCGGCGGCGGGCGGTCGCCTTCGAGAACCAGAGTGGCTCGAGCGGCGTCGTCATGATAGGCGAGCTCCGCGAACAAAGGCTCCTTGCGCGCCAGCGCACGACCGGGGCCGGACCCGAGGGCAAAAAATGCGCCCTTGCTCTCGCCATGCGACAGCGCCCAGCCGGCGTATTGGCTGGCGAGGCAGGCGATCACTGGGTCGGCGCTGCGAACGGAAATCTGAAACGGCCAGTTGGAATGGGAGCCGGTTGGGCCAAGCTCAACTGTGCCGAGGCCGCCGAGGCATATTTCAGCGATGCGCAAGCCAGCTTCGATGCCGCCGCGCGCGGCCTTGCCGGCGTCAATAATGGTTTCGCCTTTTTCACCCTTTGAAACCGCAATTCGCAACTGGGCGGCGTCGGCGACCATGCGGTCCACCAATTGTCCCGCCAAGGCGTTGATGCTCGGTTCTTTCTCGCTCAAGATGCCGCTTCCTTCCCACGAAATTCAATTTCCTCATGGATAAAGGCGGTCCGTTGATCCAAGAGCGTTCGGGCTCGCTCAGGCTCTACGGCGCACGCTTTTACCGTACAAAGAGGATCGTTTGTTACTAAGGCGGTTTGCGGTTTTTGTCGATCCGCCGCCCAATCCGGCCAGTCCAGCGCCGGCATGGAGGCGATTGGACGCCGCGCATAGACGATTCCCGCCGCCGCCGCTCCGTCAAATTGCAGCGGACGGTCGGGCGGACGGCCAAGACATGCGTCAAGATGCGCTTGAAACAGGCGGCCTTCGCGATCCTCGAAAATGTCGAGCGTCGCGCCCGGTCGAGGATTGATTTCGATCAGGGTGAAATCGGCGCCATCGACCAGAAAATCGATGCTGTTTAGGCCGCGAAGGCTCGCAGCGCCAGCCACGGCTTTGGCGGCTTTCGTCAGCAAAACTTCCATTTTGGGCGACAGGCGGGCAGGACGCAGGCTGCCGCCGAAGCGGAAAGGCTCGTCAGGCGCGGGCGCAGGCCATTGACGGCTCACGCCAAGCACATCGGCCTCAGTTCCATCGGCGAGCAATAATAATGAGACAGGATCGCCCGGGGCGATGCGCTGGAAATAGACGGACTCGTCGCCAGCCCGCCATGCGGCGGCTGGCGCAACATGGCTTCCGCCTGCGCCTCCGACACTTTTGACGAGCCAGTTTTCAGCGTTTTGAGGCATCGTGACGCTGATGTTTGGATGCGGAATGCCGAGAACGGCGCAGAGGCGCGCCAATTCGATCGGATTCTTCACACGCCGCACCGCGTCCGGTTGATTGCCGAAAACGGTCCAACGCTGGGCGAGGCTTTCGAGGAGTTCGATGCGGTCTTCGAAACCGGCGCCATAGACGAGCCCGGCGGGGGCTTCCAGCCCCGCCATCGCGTCGAGCGCGGCGATTAAAGTCTCGCCTTCAAATCCGGATTGCGGATGGCCAGCGAGGCGGTTTGCCGCAGCTAGAGCGCGAGTGTCGTCGTCGTCGAACAAGTCGGCGACGAGGGGTCTGTAACCGCCGCGCCGCGCCGCAGCCGCCAAAGCGCGCCCGGAAGATGCCGCGATAAGTATCGCGGCGCCGGCTTTAGGCGATCTCACGCGCCAGGACGAAGGCGTCGCGAAAATCGAGGCTGAGCGCTTTGGTCGATGTCGCCATGCGCTGGAACAAGCCAGCTTCGGTCTTGTATTTCACATCGCCGATGGCAAGCGGGCCGACTCCGAGAACGCCGCCAGCCAATTCGGCGCCATTGGCGAACAACTCGAGGCCCTCGATGCCTGCCGGCGGCACGGCATTGACGTCAGCGGCGACGAGCAGGGATTTCGCTGAGGCAAGAGTCGCCGACGACAGAACCTGCACGCCTGCGGCGGCGGCGCAGAATACGACTTCGACGCCCTGCAGCGCTTCGATCTTCTTCTCTTCCGTGCTGCCGTCGACGGCGCGGACATCGACGCCGAATCTTTTCTTGATGTCGTCGGCCTTGCCTTGAACGCGCTTGGCCCCGTCATAGCCGGCGAGGATCACGTCGGCGCCTTCCAGCGCGGAGATGACGCCGGCCGCATAGCCGACAACGCCAGTTGCGCCGAAAATCAGGATCTTCGTCTTGGCGAGCTCCCGATTTTTCTTCTGCTTCAGGAGCTTTTCCACGCAGGCCACCATCGCGGCGGCGGTGGTGAAAGATCCAGCCGGATCGGCGAAAGCCGAAATTTCGAAAGGCTTCAGCAACGAGGCGCGGACCCGCTCCATCATGTCGAGGGCGAGGCCTGCGTCCTTGCCGGCGATGAAGACGCCGGTGCGAACCGCGTCGCGCGGGGAGCGGGAAAACATGGCGTCCTGAACGAGAGGAGTGATTTCCTCGAGCGTGACGCCCGTATAAGGCGTCACCGAATCATAGCCGGCGTCGAGCGCCATATTCACGTCGAAAGGACTCATGTGTTTTAACGGGCTGAACATGTGCAATATATTTTTCGTGGCCACGCGGCTTCCCCTATTTATTGGCCATCAAGGGTTCACCCTTCACGATGGCTGCGTGATTAATACCTTGGCATATCCGCAAATCTACACCCAAGGCGGCGGCTTTTGCCTGCACGAGGCTGTAGAGGCGCTGCGCTTCCTCGGCGCTTGCGGCGAAAGCAAAGCCCGTTGGGCCCCAGGATGACTGGCCGGGCCCCTTCGCGCCATGCATTTGAAGCTCGGCCATGATTTGCCCCACCACCGCGCTCGTATAAGGCGCTCCGCCTTGCGCTGGAGCAAAATAAGCGCCGACAATTTGCTGAATGCGAGCGATTGCTTCGCCGAACATGTCGATATCGCGTTCGACTACCGCCGGTAAAGCCTTGATTAGCACGAGGCGACAGATTTCCGCGGCGGCCGTGGCCTCGAAAGGCGCCAATTTAGCGAAGGAGGCGCTTTCCTGCGGCCCGTGTATGCCCTCGATCCGAGGATCGAAAACGAGAATAACGCGCCATTCCTGCGGGAAATCGAGGCGGGCGATGACGGGCGGCGTCAAAGTTCGCTCGCCCCGACCGCCATCGACGATCAACCCGCCGCGCTCGAAAAGTCCGACGCCGATGCCGGAGCGCCCGCCGCGCCGCAGCAAAAAGGCGTCATCCGACGCATTCGGCGCCAAGCCTTCGAGGCGTTTCAGGGCGGCGGCGACGGCGAGAGCGAGCTGCGTCCCAGACCCAAAGCCGGCATGGGCCGGGATGGCCTCGTGAATGATTAGCTTATAATTTGAGGCAAGGCCTAGATGCTGGGTGAGAAGAGCAAGATGTGCCGATGCGCGCTCGGCCTCCGGCCCTTCGACTGAGGTCGTCGCGTCGCGCGCGATTGAGAGGCGGGTCACGGGATGGTCGATCGCCAGCCCAAGGCTGCCAAACCGCCGGCCAAGTCCGCCATTCATATCGAGAAACCCGAGATGAAGGCGTGCGGGTGCTATCGCGGTGACAGTTTCGAACATGACCCTTCTTTCTCCGAAGATTCCACGCGCTCAGTCATCAGGCAGGCCGCGCATTGGAGCATGAACGCTTCGGTTGAAGCGCTCGCGCTTGCTATCTCGTTGGTTTAACGAATGATCCAGCTCGATGCCACCGCAACTTTTCGCACACTGAAGTCTGCGGGGTTCATTCAAATACCGAGCGCTGATGATCAGATCAACCCGGCTTGCCTTGCGATCCTCTCAACGTGCGCTCCTTGAGCGAATCATAGAGCGGCGGCTCGCCTAGCATCGTGGCCAGCGCCATCGCCGAAAAACACGCGGCCAGCATCGGCAGGAGCAGCCTCGAGTTGGCGGTCATCTCGGTGACGAGGATGATTCCGGTAAGGGGCGCCCGCACGACGGTGGTAAAAAATGCGGCCATGCCGACGACCGCGAACATGATGGCGTGTGTGGCTGAGGTGCCTGGATCCGGGTGGCAGAGCGCGCCAAAAAAGAAGCCCATTTGCGCGCCCAAGACGAGGAGGGGCGCGAACAGGCCTCCCGGCGTTCCGGCGGCGTATGACGCAGAACCCAGAACCAGCCGCACCAGGAAAAACAAGGGAAGCAGAGCGAGCGGTTCGGCGCCGATGAGCGTCGTTTGCGTGATCTCGTCGCCGCCGCCGACGAGTCCTGGCGCGAACCATGCCAGCGCCCCGACCGCCGCCCCGATCAGTCCGGCGCGAACTTCGACTGGCCAGTTCGCCAAGCGGTCGGCCAGCGCGAGCGCGCCAAGAAGCGTGCGATTATAGACGACCCCGAGCAATCCGGCGACCCCGCCAAGGGCGAGGCAGAGCAGATTGTCGCTTGCGTCGGGGTAGGGGAGAGATGCAACGAAAAAGTCGGGCTCCGGCCCGGTGAGGAGGCGGGCGACCACGATCGCGCTGGCCGAAGCGCCGAGCGCCGCAACGGCATTGCGCATTTCGAATTTTTTGATCAGCTCCTCGAGCACGAAGGCGGAGCCCGCCAGCGGCGCATTAAAGGCGGCGGCGAGCCCGGCGCCGGCCCCGGCGGCGAGCAGCGATCGGCCATCGGCCTCATTGCGACCGAAGAGTTTTCCCATTCGATGAGCAAGCGTCGCGCCCATCTGCACGCAAGGTCCCTCGCGTCCCAGCGCGAGGCCGGATCCTATCGCCAAAAGGCCGCCTAGAAACTTGACCGGCAGCAACGCGAATGGCGCTGGCGGCAGCTCGCCGTCGATGACCGCCTCAACGCGAGGAATGCCGCTGCCAGCGGCGGTTGGCATGAAGCGGCGCACCAGCCACGCGCTGAAAGCCGTGGCCGCGGCGGCGATCCCGACCATCAGCAGGCAACCAACTATAGGCTGATCGCGCCACCCCGGAGGCAGCAACCGCCATGGCAAAGGGAGATCGCGCCAGTTTTCAGGGAAGGCGATGCGGAGATTGTCGGCCTCCCGCAGCGCCAACCGGAATAGACCGCATATGAAGCCGCTCCCTGCCCCGGCGGCGGCGGCGAGCAGCGTTAAAGGGAGCAGGCTCGAACGAACCGGCGTCGGCTGCATATTTGCGGCTCACTCGCAACGACGACAAAAGCCGCAAAGCTTTACCACGCTATGGCGAGACGCGCGTGTCAAAGCTGGCGGGAGCGCGCTTTCGCTCAATAAGTTTTCTTCGCTTCTGAATCGCTGACGCGGTCGGCGATAGCCAGCACCAGCATCGTGACCGCGAAGGCAAGCATAATGCCGACCACCCAGGCGAGCTTCGCCGAGTCGGCGTTTTTGTCGATGTGCATGAACCATTCAAGAACATTGACGGCGGTGATCGCCACGATCGAGCCCAGCAGCTTCTGCTTCAAACCAGAGAAGCCGATTCTGATAATCCCATTTGGCCAATCCGAATGTTTTTCCCAATCAATTGGGACCACGAAATTCTCATAACTGGAGCAGATTACGATCAGGATCAAATTGGCGGTCAGAGAGAGATCGATGAGGCTGAGGGCGCTTATAATCACCTCTGAGTCAGGGTAGGTCTTCAATTGCAGTATGAAATCGATGACCTTGAGGCCAAATTTGTAAAGCAGTCCGACGAGGCCAATGATAAGACCAAATAGAAACGGCAGCATTAGCCACCGGCTATTGAAAATGATTGTCTCGATGCTGCGTCTGATCCGGTTCATGTTAGCCTCCGACGCCGTGATGCCACGGATCATCGGCGACGCGCAACAGAGCGCCGCGCGGACGCGACCGCCGCAGCAACGATTTTGGAGTTAGACGGCCTTCAGCGCATCGACGCGCACTGGAACCGGCGGATGCGAATAATAGAACAAGGCGTAGAGCCGATCTGGAGTCAGCGTTGACAGATTATCGCGAGAAAGCCGCGTCAGAGCGCTGATCATGGCGTCCTTGCCGACCATTGTCCTGGCGAAATCATCGGCCTGAAATTCCGCGCGGCGCGATAGACAATTGGTCGCCGGCGCCAGAAGATGCAGGAGAGGCCCCATCGCCGTCAAAACGATCATCAGCACAAGGCCCGGATCGTTGGGCAAGCCGAATTGACGCGCAAGGGCGCCTGCGGAAAAAGCCCAGCCCAGAATCGCAAAAACCACGAACGCAAAAAGCGCCGACTGCGCGATGCGCTGGCCGATGTGCCCCAATTTATAATGCCCAAGCTCGTGAGCGAGGATCGATAGGATCTCATCGGGCGTGTGCTTTTCCAGGAGCGTGTCGAAAAAGACGATGCGCTTGGCCCTGCCGAAGCCGGAAAAATAAGCATTGCCATGACTTGAGCGCTTGGAGGCGTCCATGACGAACAGGCCTTTGGATTCGAAGCCGCATTTGGCGAGTAGAGCTTCGATGCGCGCTTTCATCGGCCCATCGGGCATAGGCGTGAATTTATTGAATAGCGGCGCGATCCATGACGGATAGATCACGATCAAGGCCACCATGATCGCCATTGAAGCCGCCCAGCCAAACAGCCACAATAGGTTCGGGAGGACCGCGAGCAGCCAAAACAGGCCATAAAGCAAAGGAACGGTGAAAACGAGTTGCAGCGCGAGGTCTTTCAAGAGATCAAGCGCGAACGTAAGCGGCGTCGAGCGGTTGAAGCCGAACTTTTCCTCGAGCCAAAAGGTGCGGACGATGGCGAAGGGCAGGGTGAGCGCGGAGCTGATCGCGCCGACCGCCACGACTATGGCGACGCTGCGGGAGATGCCGGGCGGAATAATCTGCGCAGCGAAAGCATAGATCGGCGACAGCAGAATGCTCAGCCAGAGCACAGCCATGACCGTCTCGAGCACCGTATGGATCGCGCTAAGCCGCGTATTCGCCAACGTGTAATCGGCTGCTCGTTGATGCTCGTCGAGCGTAACCGCGTCGCGGAAATCGGCTGGAACGCTCGATCGGTTCTCGGCGACGAAGGCCGCCTGCCGGCGCTTCAGATAAAGATCCAACGCGCCTGACAGAATAATGGCGGCGATGATGGCCGTTGCGATCAAGCTCAATGGCGCGATTCCCAAAATTGTCGATAGGACCGATGATCCCCAAGGCCCGAAACAGAAAAATACAAAGTCATGAACAGTGCAGACGAAAGCCAGTACGCAAGCGAATATAGGTCGGGTGCGGCCGCATTTCGAGTCAATGTGGTCTCTCGGGAGCAAGGCTCTGCGGAGGCTGGAGGCGACCTCGGCTTCGAGCGCCGCGATCCACGCATCGCGGGCGATAAGCGCCGCGGCGGCGTCGGGCGCCTTAAATCGCTGGGATATGCGCTGAGGACAATCCTGATTCGAGGCCCGTTGCTTTGAAAGCAAATTGCCTTTTCAGGGCGCGCCTTTTAGGCTTCCGGCATCATTCGATCGAGGAGATTTTTTCTGGGACGGCCGGGAAAAACACGCGCCCGCAACCCCGCGATCGTCTTCTCGGAACATGACGCATCGAAGATTCGCGACGGCCCGTTTTCATCGATACGGGCGAAAATACGCAATCGGCGCTCTGTCGAAAGCTAGAATCTGGCAGCCAGAGTCCGCTCGCTGGAGGCGCTATTCCTCGGCTCTGTGATCAATCTCGGGCCGCACCGCCGCCGCGCCCTTCGGACGCAACCTGACGACGATGTCGACTTTGGCGATTTCGTAGCCTTCCGGCGTGTTGATGCCGCCAGCCAGTTGCATTCCATCCAGCCCGATATCGCACACTTCTCCCGTATCCTCGAAGAAGAAGTGAGAATGGTCGCTGGTGTTCGTATCGAAAACCGTTTTGCCGCCCTCGATCGCCAAACTGCGAATCAAGCCGACTTGTGCAAACAGATTGAGAACATTGTAGACCGTCGCAAGCGAAGCCGGCATGCGGGCAGCCTGCGCCTCATAGGCGAGGGCGTCAGCAGTCAGATGACGATCGCCTTTGCCGAAAAGCAGCTTGGCGAGGCCAAGACGTTGCCGTGTAGCTCGCAAGCCATATCTTTCCAAGAGCGAGCGGCCCTGAAAGCTCGAAGAACTCAGGCCGCGAGGATGATCATCCCCCTTGTAATCGTACATGACGCGCCACGCTTTCCTGTGTCAGACTTTCGCTATTGAACTCAATTTATGTGTTCGCACAATGACAAATACCAAGTTTAGAGCATTTCTAGCTCTTGGACATTTGATCCGATCGCAGGGCGGCGCGGGCGTTGGAGAGATTTGACCAAGGCTCAAACCTATTTCCCAAGCTCATGCCGCACGCATGGAGAGCATAACATATTATTCGATTTTTGCACGCGGCATCCATCGCGGTGGGCGCGCACCGCGTTGAAGCGCCTCCAAACGCGCCTCCTTGGCTGAGTTTAGAAAGGGAATCCGCAGCGCCGCAATCAGGACGGACCCGACGCCGCTCCGATCAGCTTTGGCTTGTCGTTATAAAATTCGGGAAAAAGCCGCTTCAAATTTTCGATTTTGGGTTGGTCGTTCATCACAATGTAGCCGCTGGTCGGATGCAGGGTGAGGTAGTCCTGGTGATAGTCTTCCGCGGCGTAAAAGCCTTTCAACGGCTCGACTCGGGTGACGATCGGCTGCTTGAACGCGCCGGCGCGGGTGAGTTGCGCAATATAGTTTTTCGCAAGAGTCATCTGGCCCTCGTCGGCGTAGAAAATCGCGGAGCGATATTGCGTGCCGAAATCCGGGCCCTGATGGTCGCGCTGCGTCGGATCGTGAGCCACCGAGAAGAAGATCCGCAGCAACGAGCCGGCCGAGACGACGCGCGGATCGAAAGTGATCTTCACCGATTCCGCGTGGCCGGTTTGGCCAGTGCTGACGGTTCCGTAACTGGCGGTCGCCTGCGCCCCGCCGGCATAGCCGGAGACTGCGGATTCAACGCCTTTGACATGCTGGTAGACCCCCTGGACGCCCCAGAAGCAGCCGCCTGAAATGACGAGAGTCTGAAGCGCGTCCGAGGCTGCCGGCGGCTCGGCTGACGGAGGCGGAACAAGGGTCGCGGCTTCGGCGGCGAGAGCTGCGTGCGCCAAGGTCAAAACCGGCAGGATCATGAGGCTGCGAGCGATCTGGCGGCGGTCGATCAAGGCGCGGCCGTTGCGTCGTGGTGCTGGGTCCATGAAATTTTTCCTCTCTCGTGAATGTAGGTCGTGCCGCGGCATGTTTCCGGCGCGGACTAACCGAATACCGAAGTCGCGAAGCATCGTCGAATTGGGGCGCGGTCGAACGGCCTTCTCAATTTCTTTCGCTGGCCCCAGGCAAAACGTTACGCGGTAACGGAATGTTGAGCGGCGGATGATTGTCAGAGTTTGGGGATCGCCATGCCGCGCTGGACCGCCGGCCGCTCTCCGACGGTCTCGAGCCAAGCGAGGACGTGAGGCTTTCCGGCTACTTTGTCCTCCAGCAGGATGGTTGCGCCCGACGCCCAAGGATAGGCCGCTATGTCGGCGATCGAATGATCCTGCCCACCGAGATAAGCCGTCTCCGCCAGGCGACGATCCATAACGCCGAGGAGGCGATCCGCCTCGGCGGAGAAGCGATCGAGAGCCGCTGGGATTTTTTCCTTCGAAAACAAGGCGAAGAAGCCGAACTGCGCCAGCGTTTGGTCAAGACCGCCGATCTGCCAATGCAGCCATTCGAGCGCTTTGGCGCGCTCCGGACCTGACGCCGGGAGCAGGCGACCCGTCTTCTCCGCGAGATAAATGAGGATAGCTCCGCTCTCGAATAGCGTCAGAGGAGCGCGCCCTGCTTCCTCGTCAACAATCGCCGGAATCTTATTGCCTGGAGAAATCGCTGCGAACTCAGGGGCAAATTGCTCGCGCTTGCTGATATTCACGGTCTTGACCACGTAGGGGAGCCCGAGCTCCTCCAGCATGATCGAAACCTTGCGGCCGTTGGGAGTCGCCCAAGTATATAATGTAATCATCGCGTGCTTGTGACGTTCTGGCGCGAAGCCGGCCGCGTCAAGCCTCGCAGGTCCGGTAAAGCGCTTCGAGCAGGATCATAGATTGGCATCGAAAGCATCAACAGCAAACGCCGGGGCGCGACCTGGCGCTTGCTCTTTGGTATTCTGCGGACGCTGCCATCCGCGGGTCGCGCTGCCGGCGATCTCGATAGGCGAGAGGTGGTGCAATAAGCTCGCCTCGCCGATCCGGCGCGCGCGCGGCAACGCGACATCATTGGCTACGTCGCGAAGCTGGGTCGAAAGATGCGCTTTGAATGTAGAGCGCGCGGCCCCTCGAAATCATTTCTTGGTGGCGGAAGCGATAGCCTCTTGAGCCGCTGCGCCAAGCTCTTTCGCTTGCGTCTGGATTGCGGCCAGTTGCGTCTTTGCATATTCGGTCTGCAGCGCGAAAATTTCCTGCATATCCTTGGCGTGGAGAAGCTTTTGCGCCAGATCAAAAGCCGCGTTGACGTTGTTTTCCGCAAATGTGATGGCCTTCGCCACCGCATCCTTCGCGCCTGACGGAAGCGCATCCGCTGCGCCTGTCGCTTTCTGGGCGGCGCCGATAAAGCCTAGAAACGCCTCTCGGGCCTGCTCGAAATTCTTTTCTGCGAGCTCGCGAACCTGCGATGGGATCTGCTGTGGAATGTCAACCATGAGTACTCTCCTGCAGCTAAGCGTTTCGGCAACCCCCAAGGAAGCGAAAAGCTGGGAAATTTAAGTGACGCGAAGGCATTCGGAGGAGCCCCGAGCGCAAAGAAACGGGGATTTGACTGAAGAGGCGATGCGCATGCGGCCTTAGACCTCAACCTACGTCAGATTAGTCACGCCAAAGCGGTACGCAGTTATCTTCACAGAAATTCCGCCTTTGCGCCATCTTTTTCCGGCGTCTGACCCTCGTCCGGCCCCGCGCGTTTTCACGTTTGATTGAGTCCGGCTTAAGAGGGAACAAAATAATTCGTCCAGAAGTAGCGCCCGGCCGATTGTTTCTCTCAAGCGTAAGTAAAGCCGCATGTGCGGCCGCAATATTCTGCGTTCTTGTATGGAATACAAATCGCCGAAAGCTTGCGACCGGATATATGCGGAAGCGCCTCGACACTTTTGGGCAGCGGTCAGAAACCTCGCTTTCGCGTAGGTTACGAGATATGCGAAGGTCGAATAAATTCATTCAAGAAGGGACTCGCCATGCTGTTCGTCGTATCGGTGCTCAAAGGCTTTGCCGTGGCGGCAAAGGACGGCAAGATCGGAACGGTCAAAGATTTCCTGTTTGACGATGAAAGCTGGAAGATCCGATGGCTGGTTGTCGATACCGGAACCTGGCTGCCCGGACGCAAGGTTCTGGTCCACGCCTCGGCGATCGGAAGCCCCGACCCGATGCGAAGGGAAGTACCAGTCGAATTGACGAAAGCCCAGGTGGAGGGGGGGCCCGATTTCCTCGAGCACCAGCCGGTATCGCGTCAGATGGAATCCCACCTTTATGACTATTATCAGTGGGATCCCTCTTGGGGCGGCAGTTTTTTTGGCGTTGGCGCGATGGCTGCGCCTTTGTCGCTGCCGCCATTGGTCGGCGACGCCACTTCGGACGAAGTGGCCGAGGCGGAATTGCATCCCGGCGAATCGGATCCGCATCTCCGCAGCATCGAGGAGGTCACTGGTTATCGACTCACCGCAATCGACGGCGAAATCGGCCACATCGAGAATTTTGTGGTCGATCACGAAAACTGGGATGTTCGTTATCTTGGCGTCGACACGAAAAACTGGTTGCCAGGACAGCACGTCCTCATGTCGCCTTACGCGGTGAAGGAGATCGACTGGGCGGATCGCCACGCGCTGCTCAACATTACGATCGAGCAAGTCAAGGCCAGTCCCGCCTGCGATTCGATCGACATGGTTGATCAAGCCTATGAGCGGCTGCTGCACGGGCATTACGGCTGGCCCGGCTATTGGATCTACCCCAACTGAGATCACGGCGGAAAGCTTCGCGTCAGAAGACTTCATCTAATTAAGAAGACCTCATTTATTGGGCTGCATAGGCTCGCGAAATGCTGCGGGATGGCGGTCGAAGAGGCGCTAACGCCTCTCGACCGCAGTAGACCGGCGCGCCAAGGTCGACGGCGCGCGCAGATTGCTTCGCTAACTCAGCAACCGACATGCTTTGGCTGGCGCTCCGAAAGTCTATAAATCAGCCTCTCCGCGACGCCCGGCCGAAAAATCGTTGCCAAAATGTCGCACCCGTCGGCGCTTTGTTTCGAATGGGTCTGAAAAGGCGCTCTTTCCGTTGACACGACTCGGAACGAAATGTACCCCTAATCATAGATCTATACGTACGAAAATAATCTTTATAAGTACACGTATAGCATTGATCCGGCCACTAGATAAGTCATCTGCCTAGGACTTAAGATGGGGCCGTGTTCGCCTGCGGCCTTTGCCTATCAGGTGAGAGAATAAAAAGAATTGCATACCCATAAGTGCAAATAAAATCACGAGATAAACACTAACATCGGATGGGGAGAGTTATGGCTAACCGCATTGGGAAATTTGGAAGCCGTCGGCGTGGGGTCTCTGTGGCTATGGCCGGAGTCGTCGCTTCCATGCTGTTTGGCGCGAGCCAAGGCCACGCCGACACAACGGATCAATTGCTCGACCAACTCAAGGCGAAGGGCATTCTGACGAAGGCTGAGTATCAAAAGCTCAAGGCGCGTCATGAGGCTGAAGTCGCGGCGAAACCCGTTCCGGGCCCAGGCCCGGGTCCGGGACCCAGCAACGCTCAATACATCACCAAGCTCGACAAGGGCATCGGCTTCCGCATTCCTGGCACTACGGTCGTGAGCAAGGAGAACGGCGTCGTTACGGTCGGCGATGTCGACGTCAAGATTTCTGGCGACCTTGTGTTCTTCGGCGCCGAAAGCTTCAAGAGCTCGTTCTCGGGTTCGGCCGGGATTAATCCAATTCCGGGTGGCGCATTCACTCCCACCAGCCCAGCGGCTGGCGTTCTAGGAGCTACCGCCGGCGGCAGCCGAGTCAACAACAGCAATTCGATCCGCTCGGGCCTCTTGCCAAGCGCGATTGTGCTCAGCCTCGCCACCAGACAGGAAGGCATCGATCTCAGCGCTGTGTTTGGCGCTTATATCGGCGGCAACAATGTCGCGCCAAACGCATTGAACGCCAACGGACCAGGCTCACCGTTTGGGCTTGGCACCTCCGGCATCGATCTTCGCCAAGTCTATGGCACAATCGGTACGCCTGAATTCGGCACCGTCAAGATCGGTCGCGATCTCGGTCTGTTCGGCGGCGACGCCATTCTCAACGACTTCACCCTGTTCGGGGTCGGCACGCCAGCTGGCAATGCGATGCCTGGAAACACCAGCCTCGGCCGCATTGGCATCGGCTATGTCTATCCTGACTGGATTCCGCAAGTCACCTATACTACGCCTGACTTCTGGGGCTTTACGGCGTCCGCCGGCATTTTCACGCCTCTTGACCCGCTCGACACCACCGGCGCCTTTGTCGTCCCGTTCACCGGGGCAGCCTTTGCCGATACTTCCGGAAATATGACGGCGCATGATCAGCCCCAGATTCAGGGCCGCATCAAATATATCGGCAAGTTCTCGCCGGACGTGAAATTGACGGCTTGGGTGGACGGGCTAACCCAGCTGCAGCGCGCCGAAGTTGGTGATTCTGTCACCGCCTTCATCAGCCCTGGCTCCAGCGTGAGATCCTCTGCCGTCGATGGCGGCGCCAGGCTCGATTGGGGTCCGTTCAGCGCCGTCGGCTACGCCTATTGGGGCAGCGCTCTCGGCACCACAGGGCTGTTCTTCGATGCTATCAGCCCGAACGGTCAAGCGCGCACCTCGCACGGCTGGTACGGCGAAGCTGAATACACCATCTTCGATCGCTTCACGTTCGGCGGCAGCTACGGCGGCAGCTGGCTTGACGCAAACAGCTTCGATTTCTCTCAGGGGTACGTTCCCTGGCTGTTGAAATCGAATCAGTCGGCTATCGGCTTCTTGCGCTACAAGCTGACCGATTGGGTTGCGCTCCAGACCGAGTTCATCAACTCGATCTCGCGTAACCAATCCGGCGGCGCCATCACCACGAACGCATTCGTGGCTGGAACGACCTTCTTCTTCTAAGCGGGACGTCTACTTTAGCGACGCCGCCCTGTGCTCAGCACATGGGCGGCGTTTTCGTTCTGGATACGCCAGTTTGGCGATCAAGCCCGAGCGCGCGGCGTTTGCCGCCAGAAAGCGTTCTATCTTGCTTACTTCACATTGACTGTGATCGTGGCGCTGAGATCTGGCCCATAGGAGATGTGGCCGCTATCGCCGAGTTGCATCGTCAGGGTATGTTTCCCCGGCGGCAAGGTCAGTTCGGCTTCGGTCTGCGCTTTGCCGAAATGCAGTGATTTATCAGAAAGCGGTATGAACTCGCCTTTTGGCGGCGGCGCCCCATCGATGATCAGATGATGATGCCCGCTGCTCGGCGTCTGATCGCCTGCCGGTTTGAGTTCGAGGCCTTCCAGACCGAACTTCACCTTGAACGGGCTGGACACTTCGGCCCCATCCTTGGGTTCGATGAAAAAGACGCGCGGACTAGCCGCATGGAGCGTTGAGATCAGTGCGGCGATCGCGATGGCGGATGCCAGTCCGAACGGTAGGATTCGTTTCATGGGTCGGTTCCTATGATAGCGGGGGCGGGTAGCGCTTTGGCGCGAGCGTCGAACCACAGACGATATTGGGCTAGTTGCAACGGTCAAGCTGTTGTGACCAACCTTTTCAGCTTCTGCGTCGTCAGCTTGACCCAAAGCGTTCTATCGCTTCGAAATGATTGGCTGTGTGCGCATTGGCGCATCGTCGACAGCTTCTTCGTCTCCGCAAGCTTTTGCGCGCGAAAGGGGGAGGCGCCCTCATCCGCGCGCGCCAGAGCTTCCTGTCGCCGCCGTTATTCCGCCGCCTCCGCAGCGATGAGCGCGGCGTTGCGATCGCGATCTCTTTGCCCCCGTATCCAGGTCGCGATCGCTTCATCGTCGACGGAAAGATCGCGTAAAACCGCCGCCGCCAGGGCAAGTCCCGGCGGCGAGCCGCTATCAACTATCGGGATAACGCCGAGGGCGGTGAAGGCGGCGCGCTCCGAGGGATCGGAAACAGCCGCGAAACGCTTTAGATCGGGAAGGCTTCGCGTGAGGAGCGGCACAATAGCGCGAGACACCTCCAGCCTTGGAGCAGTCAGCACGGCTATCTTGCGGTCGCGCATCGCCATGGGCTCCCAGATCCGCGGGTCGGAGGCATCGCCGAAGACGACCGCATAACCGTCGGCATTGGCCTCGGCGAAAGCCTTTTGGTTCCGCTCGATGGCGGCATAGGCGATGTCAAGCTCCGTCAAGGCGTCGGCGACGGTGCGGCCAATCTGCCCCATCCCGACGATCAGCACGGGGGCTGCGAGTTCGCGCTGCAGAAGCTCGCGATCGTTCTCCCGCTTGCGATGGGCCCGCATCTTTCCCGCGAGCACGCGCCCGGCTTGAGCGAGGCTCGGCGTCAGCGCAAGGCTAAAGGCGACAGCGGCGATGAAGACTGAGGCCGTTTCATCGCCAAGCAGCGCGCGCATGGCGGGCAGGCTCAGGATCACAAAGGCAAATTCGGACCCTTGAGCCAGTAGAAAACCCAGCTGCAGCGATCCCGGCGCCGACCAGCGAAAGAGCAGGCTCGACGCGGCGTTGCTCAAGATCTTGACGGCGACAAAAAGGATCGTAATGGCGACAACAGCCGCCCAATGGTCGCTGAGCGACGCAAGATCGAGCGATAACCCGACCGATATAAAGAAAAAACCGAGCAGCAGCCCTCTGAAAGGCTTTGTTTCCGATTGGATGATCGGACGATAGGGAATCTCAGCGATGATCATCCCGCCGAGAAAACCGCCAAGCGTCAGCGATAATCCAATTGAGCCCGTCGCCCAGCTCGCGACCAGCACAACCAAAAGAGCGCTGGCGGTGAAGACTTCCTCATTCTCGGTGCGGGCGATCAAATCAAACAGCGGCCGCACGACCAACCGGGCCAGCGCGTAAGCGACGCCGAAAGCGGCGGCGGCCTTCGCGACGGCCAAACCGAGCTGCAGCATTAAGGCAAGACCGCCGCCGCGCTCATCGAGGGCGTTGACGACAATGAGAAGAAAGACCGCGGCGACGTCTTGAAAAATCAAAATGGCCGTCGCGGTCAGGCCAACCGGACAATTCTGCTGATGCCGCTCCGCAATCAATCCCGCCACGACGGCGGTAGAGGAAAGCGCCAATGTTGCGCCGACTAGAAGAGCCGGCAGCGGGGCGAGGCCGGTGAAAACAGCGACAGCCCCAAGGCTTAGGGCGCCGAGCGCTACCTGGACCGATCCGAAGCCGAAGATGTCGCGAGCGTGCTCCCGAATATTGCTGATCGAGAAGTGCAATCCAATTTCAAATAGCAGGAACACGACGCCGAGTTCGGACAGCAACGCCACCGTCGAGCTTGCTTGAAACAACTCGACGCCGCTCGCTTTCAGGCCAAGGCCGAGCGCGAGATAGCCGACAATTGGGCTGAGACGAACGGCGCGGCACGCCATCGCGGCGACGACGCCAAACAGCAGAAGCAGAACCACCGGCTCCAGAGCGTCAAGAATCGCGTGCGGATGCTCCATGACGATCAGCCGCGCCTGGCTTCGAGGAACTGGTGGATGTCGGCTACGACGACTGCTCCTTCGCCGACGGCGGAGGCGACGCGTTTGACCGATCCCGACCGCACGTCGCCTATCGCGAAAATGCCCGGACGCGAGGTCGCGTAACGCGAAACGTCCGCGCGGTCAGCGCCGCACCCTGTCGCGACAAAGCCTTTTTCATCCAACGTCAAACAGCCCTCGAGCCAGTCCGTATTCGGAGCAGCGCCGATCATCACGAAGATATTGCCGATCATCAATGTCTCGCTTTTTCCGTTCGCCCGATTGATCCATGTGACCTGACTGAGTTTCTCCTCGCCGTGCAGCCTGATTATCTCGGTCTGCGTGTGGAGCGTGATTCTCGGCGACGCCTCGATTCGCTCAATGAGATAGTGAGACATGGTCGCCGCTAAATCCTTGCGGCGCACCACCATGTGCACGTGGGCGGTTTGGCGCGACAAAAACACCGCCGCCTGGCCAGCCGAGTTTCCGCCTCCGACGACGATGACCTCCTCGCCGCGGCAGAGATTGGCTTCCATGGCGGTGGCGGCGTAATGGATTCCCTGCCCTTCGAATTGCTCATAATTCTTGATGTCGAGCTTGCGGTAGAGCGCGCCCGAGGCGATCACGAGGGTTTCGGTCCTCACGACGCCGCCGCCCTCGAGCCGCAGCGCCATAGGCTGGCAGAAGCAGTCAATGCCTGCTACATCGCGCGAAATGGCCAATTTGGCCCCGAATTTCTGCGCCTGGATCTGGGCGCGGCCGGCCAGGGCCTGCCCGGTGATTCCTGTTGGAAAGCCGAGATAATTCTCGATCTTGGAGCTGGTCCCCGCCTGTCCGCCGGGGGATTGACCCTCGATCACCAGAGTGTCGAGCCCTTCCGAGGCGGCGTAAACCGCCGCCGCGAGCCCCCCGGGACCGGCGCCGACGACCACGACGTCGTGCACGCGCGTCGGATCGATCGTCTCGGTCAGCCCCAGAGCATCCGCCAGGGCTGGGATCGAGGGGTTGCGCAAAACTCTATAGCGG
Organism: Methylocella sp.; assembly: GCA_037200525.1. Taxonomy (NCBI): domain Bacteria; kingdom Pseudomonadati; phylum Pseudomonadota; class Alphaproteobacteria; order Hyphomicrobiales; family Beijerinckiaceae; genus Methylocella; species Methylocella sp. The sequence goes on from JBBCGG010000001.1 coordinate 913,076, forward strand.
GCGTCGATCACGACGGGGAGCTGCGCGGGGATAAGCCCGAAGCAATCGATAAAGCCGTCGGCGCCGGGGTCTGACTCGGTATCGAGCATGCGATGGGGATAGCCGTTGCGAGTCAGGAAGCGCCGAATTCTTATCGTGTCGCCGCCATGGGCCGGGCCGATCAGCGATACGGCCCCATGCGTGTGGCGGATGAGCCCGACGCGGCGCAGGATGAACGCCCGCATAATGATTTCGCCGATGTCGGTCTCAGTCGCCAAAAGGCGGCGAAAATCCGCGCGTTTGATGCGCACGACGCGACTGGCGGATCCCGCTCGAGCGCTGACGAGAACCTGGCGCTCGTTGAAATGGTTGATCTCCCCCGTAAACTGACGCCCTGTGAGAACGACGAAGACCTGCGGCTGGCATTCATCGCCCTGATCGAAGACCTCAATCTCCCCTTCGAGGACCAGGAAAAAGTCGACGCTGCGCTGGCCGCGTTCAAAGATCAGAGCGCCTTTGGGAAGATCCTCTTGCGTCCCGAACGACGCCGCGCGCGCCGCTTGTTCATAGGTCAGCCGCGGAAAAGTCTGCGCCTCGCGTTCATCGGCCGGGTCGGTCTGCGGATCGAGTTCGGGCTGGTTGCTCACGTGGGGCCTCCCGGAGACGAGGGTGACGCGGCGGGCGCCAGGAATTTGCGGGCGGCGATGGGACGTCGCTCGATCGAACAGCGCATCTATCGCCCTCCGGACGTTCTGCGCCTTCGGTCATGGTAACCGTTCGATCATCGGACGCCAGGATAAATCGGGTGATCCGAACACGATCACATCTAGAATCGATCAGGCTCTCTCCTTGTTTTGATGCGCGATTTTTGTGGGCGGCTTTTAGGGATCGCCCCCATTCAAGCCTTTCTCCGTCGGCTGTTTTCCGATTTTTCTGTCCGCTCCTGCGCCAGCGCCGCCGGGAAAGTTCTTCCCGCCTCCTCCGCGGCCCGGCGAAGCGGCAAGGTGATGCGAAATGTCGCTCCGGGCGGATCGTCCGCATCCGCCCCTGCATGGGGCGGAGCGAGCACTAGGCTGCCGCCATGGGCGCGCACGAGATCGGCCGCGATCACAAGGCCAAGGCCCGTTCCGCCAGCGCGGCTCGAGGTGAAAAACGCGTTGAAAAGCTTCGGCCGCACCGCTGGCGGCACTCCGGGTCCGGTATCGGCCACCTCGATCACCGTGGACTCTGACTGCTGCGGTCCGCTTTCGAGCCTGGCGGCGATGCAGACTTGCGCGGGCCAGCCGGGCGTCGGACCGGCGCTTTGCAGCGCCTCCACCCCATTGCGCATGAGATTGATGAGCACGCGGAATATCTGCTCGGCGTCGGCGACGACTTCGACTTCTTCCGCCACCTTGTTGACGATTTGGACCTGCGCGGCCGAGTCGAGCGCGATGCTTTCCGCCGCTTCATCGACAAGAGGACGCAGAGCAAAGCGGCTTAGCTTTGGCGGATCGTCGATGGCGCGGCCATAGGTCAAGGTCGCCTGGCAGAATCGGATTGCGCGATCGAGCGTTGCGACCAGTTTTGGGGCGAGCCTCTGGGCGAGCGGATCGGTGATGTTGGCGAGGCGGTCGGACAGCAACTGCGCCGAGGCTAACATGTTGCGCATGTCGTGATTGATTTTGGCCACCGCGAGTCCAAGCGCGGCCAAATGTTTTTTTTGGTTCAATTCACGCACAAGGGCGTCTTGCATGATAGCCAAAGCGGCTTCCGCTTGGCCGATCTCGTGATTGCGGCCGGATGGGACGATGACGCGCGCGGCGTTCTCGGGATCGGCGCCAAATTCCATGAGGCTGTTCGTCAACCGGCGCACGGGACGCAGCACCATGACGTTCAGCGCAACGGTGGCGAGGCTCGCAACGATCGCCGACATAGCGATGGTCATAATCAGCAGGCGCCCTGAATAATTGTACATTCCGGTTATAAGGGGCGCTTCGTCCATTGTGATTGCCACCGCCTCCCCGCCCATGGGAGCATCGCCTAAAATTGTGATGACCCGGTCTTTTGGAGCAAAGAGGGTGCGAATTGCGTTGGTGAGCGAAGCCACAAAATCGGGTTCGCGCAAGTCATAGACCTCATCGACCGCGGGCGGCAGATCCGAGGAGGCGAGAATCCGCTTCGCGCCGTGCATATCGAGCACGATGACGCGCGCATGGACGCTGTCCAGCAATTGTCGTGAAACGGCCTCCGGCGCCATCGCCCTCGGCGCCGCCTCGAGCGCAAGCGCGGCCGTATACGCGGCGCTGAGCCGATTGCGCAGCCAATTGTCGCGGTAAACGGCGATGGCGGGCACATAGATCAAAGGCGCGGCGAAAATGATGAAAGCGATGTTGAGAGCCAGCACCCGCGTTGCGAGGCCAAAACGGATCGGCTTGTGCTGCTTTTGCGCCAAGCCCGCTTTTTGCGCCGCCGGAAATTGGGCGGGTGCAGAGGGGGCCGCGTCCGGTCTGGCGTTAGGGGGCATAGCGAAATCGCTCATCGATATCGCCCCTTTATCTCAGCCAGCGAAAAAATGGCGGAAGCCGCCATCCGCGCTGCATTTGGCGCGTCTGAGCCGCCGCCCCCTGCGCCACGTCGGCGAAGGTTGGGTAGGGAACCATGATCGAGGCTAGATCGGAAGCATACATCCCTTTTGATATGGCGAGCGTATAGAGATTGATCAACTCCCCCGCTGCCGGTCCGACGATGCCCGCGCCCAAAATTTTGCCGCTGCGCGAGGTAATCAGCTTGACGTGACCGACCGAGGCCCGCTCGATTTGGGCGCGGTCCGTCGCCGCATATGGCCAGCGCAGCACCCGAATAGACCCGCGCCGTTGTCGCGCTTGCGCTTCCGACAGGCCGGCGACGGCGAGTTCGGGGTCAGTCAATATGACGCAGGCGCTGGGTTGCGGAGTCGCAAAGCCAAACGGCAATCCAAGTATATGGCGCAACACGCGATTGGCGTGATGTTCGGCGGCTCCCGCCGAGAGTTGGCCTTCCGCGGCGCCGATCGCGTAGATGCGCCGGTTGCTGCTGCGCAAATGTGCGTCGACCTTAATCCCGGTCGCATCGTAGCGCACTCCCGCGGCTGCGAGGCCAAGACCCTCGACCTGCGGCGCGGCCCCGGCGGCAAGCAGAACATGCGATCCCTCGATCGCCTCCGTCCCGCTTTGCGCGTTGCTGTCGCCTGAACTCGATCTGCGACCTAATCCGGGCGCGATGAAGACGCGAAGGCCTTCGCCATGGGGTTCGATTCGCAAAATCCGCGCGCATTCATGAACGACGACGCCGTCTCGCGCGAACTGCGTGCGCACGGGTGCGACCAACTCCTCGTCCTCGTGCTGAAAAATCTTCGTTTCCGACAGCACGACGACTTCGCAACCGAGACGGCGCACGGCTTGGGCGAGAGCCAACTCATCGGGGTTGGCTCCAATTACGATGAGCCGCCCCGGCGGGCTCGCGAGCCGGCAAAGCGCGGCGGCGGTCAGCGGCCGGACCAAGTCCAACCCCGGAATCGCCATGGACTTCGCGCGCGATCCAGTGGCGATGGCGAAACGGCGCGCCTTGATGGCGAGGCCGCCTGCATCAAGCGTATCCAAGCTGATGAATCGTCCCACTGCCTTAATCAGCTTCACGTTCATGCTCTCAAGGCGCACCGGCGCATATTGCGGCTCTAGCGTATTGACCACGTCGGCGGCGTGCGCCGCCACACGAGAGAAAACAATCTCGGGGGCTTGAAGCGCGATGCCAAAGTGCGAGGAGCGACGCAAAGTCGCAGCGAAATGTCCCGCCGCACGCAAAGCGTGGCCGGGAACGGCGTCCTCGAGCCTGTCGCGGCCAATGCGATCCTTTTCGACGAGCATGACGGAGAGGCCGCAAGCAGCGGCCGACCCGGCGAGCGCGACCCCAGCCGCGCTGCCGCCGAGGACGCATAAATCCGGCCGTAAAATGTTGTCTTTGACGTTATCTTTCATGCCGATGCGCACCTTTTCGCCCAGGCAAAGCCATTCATCATCAGACCCCGTTAGTCAAAGCCTCTCAAGGAAGCGCCTAGTCTTTCTCCAATGCTGGAGAGCGAATCCTCGATCGGCGTATTACGTTACAAATCAACGATGCTGGATGCGAACTGCTTAAAATTAGAACTTGTCGATCAATCGGAACAAACCTCTGGTTGCTTCAAGACTTGCTGCAACCGTGCTATGGGAACTGAGGCTCGCGAGCAGTCGTCGTTTGGGGATTAGTACATGCATATTGCAATGGTCGGGTCGGGCTATGTCGGCCTGGTTTCAGGGGCATGTCTTGCCGATTTCGGACACACCGTTGTCTGTATTGACACGGACGTCAGGAAAATTGATGCGTTGAAAGCCGGCAAGATGCCGATTTTCGAACCGGGTTTACAGGATCTCGTCGCTAATAACGTTCGTCAAAAGCGGCTTTCCTTCTCCACCGATCTCATTGAAGCCGTTCGCGGCGCAGAGGCTGTCTTCATCGCCGTCGGCACCCCATCGCGGCGCGGCGACGGCCACGCCGACCTGACCTATGTCTATCAGGCGGCGCGCGACATCGCCGCCGGCCTCAACGGCTTCACCGTCGTCGTCACGAAGTCAACCGTTCCCGTCGGAACCGGCGACGAGGTTGAGCGCATTATCCGCGAAGCCCGCCCGGACGCCGACTTCGGTGTGGTCTCCAACCCCGAGTTTCTGCGCGAGGGCGCGGCGATCGACGATTTCAAGCGGCCGGATCGGATCGTTCTCGGCGTCGACGACAAGCGCGCCGAAGCCGTGATGACGGAAATCTATCGGCCGCTCTATCTCAACCAGGCGCCCTTCCTCTTCACCAGCCGCCGCACCTCCGAACTGACCAAATACGCGGCCAACGCTTTCCTCGCGACGAAAATCACTTTCATCAATGAGATCGCCGATCTCTGCGAGCGGGTCGGCGCAAATGTGCAGGATGTCGCGCGCGGCATCGGCCTCGACAAGCGCATCGGCTCCAAATTCCTGCATGCGGGGCCAGGCTACGGCGGCTCCTGTTTTCCAAAAGATACGCAGGCGCTGATCAAGACGGCGCAGGATTTCGGCGCGCCGATCAGGATCGTCGAGATGGTCGCGGCCGTCAACGATCAACGCAAACGCGCCATGGCGCGCAAAGTCTTCGCCGCTCTCAACGGTTCAGTGCGCGGCAAGACCATCGCGGTTTTAGGCCTCACCTTCAAACCAAATACCGACGACATGCGGGATTCGCCCGCAATCTCGATCATCACGGCGCTGCAGGACGGCGGCGCGCGCATAAATGTCTTCGATCCCGAGGGCATGGATCAGGCGCGCCTCATCATGGATGATCTCACTTTCTTCTATGATCCCTATTCCTGCTGCGACAAAGCGGATGCGCTGGTCATAATCACCGAATGGGACGCCTTCCGCGCCCTCGATCTCAATCGCGTCAAATCGCTGCTGAACGCGCCAATTATGATCGACCTGCGCAACATCTATGATCCTTCCGAGATGGAGCGGCACGAATTTCAATATTCGGGCGTCGGTCGCGGAACCGTCTCGACAAAAGTCTGAGGCCGTAGATCGCCTCGCGGCCAAGCCTCACTGTCCGCGGGGCTTGGACCGAGTCGTCGGAAGCGCGCGCGCTGGATCGTCGGGCCAGGGATGGCGCGGGTAACGGCCTTTCATTTCGGCTTTCACCGCCGTCCAGGACCCGCGCCAAAAACCCGGCAGGTCGGCGGTGATCTGGATCGGGCGCGACCCCGGCGAAAGCAATTCAAGCGTCAAGGCGACGCGCCCCTTGGCTATCGCCGGATGGGCGGCGAGGCCGAACAGCTCCTGCACGCGGACGGAGAGAGTGGGACCTCCCTCGGTTGAATAATCGAGCGCGATGCGCGATCCGGCAGGGGTCATGAAATGGGTCGGCGCTTCTTCGTCGAGGCGTCTCTGCATATCCCATGGCAGCAGGCTTTTGAGCGCCTTGTCGAGATCATCCATGGTGATCGCGACGAGGCTGGTTTTGCCCTCGATGAAAGGCGCGAGCCAGCTTGCGGCGTTTTCCGCGAGCGCTTTGTTCGAAAGATCCGGCCAAGCATCGCCCGGCTCGGAACGGCGCAAAAATTCGACGCGGTCGCGCCATTGCATCAAAGGTTTGACGAAGGGGAGCCGTTCGATCCCGGCGCCGTCCGCCCCCAGACCCGCAATCCCTTCGGCGAGCGCCGCGGCCGCGGCCGGTCCTGGCGGGACCGGCAAGTTCTGCTCGCTCAAGACCAGGGCGCCGAGCCGGCGCCGGCGCCGCGCCCGCAGCGCCAATCGCTCCCGGTCGAAACTGACGTCCTCGACTGTCGCGATGCTGTCTCGCGCGATGTTTTCGACATCGGCTTCGCTGAGCGCCGCCGCCACAATGATCCGTGCGGCGCTGGCGCGGCCGGAAATCTCGCCGATCGCCAGAAACGGTTCGCGCGCCAGCGCTTCATGCGGCTCCAGCGTCGCCGCTCGGCCGTTCGCCATCAAAAATTCACCCGGCTTGCCGCGCGCCTTGGCGATCCGGTCCGGAAAGGCGAGCGCCAAAAGCCGGCCGCAATCCGCGGTCTCCGAGGCAGGCGGGGATTTTGGCTGCCGAACGCCTCTGGCGGCGGCCCCGGCGAAATTACGGGCGAGGCGCCGGGCATCTTCCGCGCGCGGAGAATGATCGCGCCGAAAACGCTCGATCCGCGTCGCGAGATCGGGAAAATCGCCCCCCAACCCGCGCTCGACAAGGAGCGTCGCAACCTCTGCGGCGGCGCTGGCCTCTCCATCGGCGGCGGCGGCGACGATCATCTTGGCGAGCCGCGGCGGCAAGGCGAGGCTGGCGATGGTTTTCCCGGATGAGGTCAGCGCGCCATCGGCGTCAATGGCCCCGATGTCGCGCAACAGCGCGCGCGCCTCCTTGACGGCGGGAGCCGGCGGCGGATCGAGCCAGTTCAGGCTGGCCGGCTCGCGCACGCCCCATGCGGCGAGATCAAGGACAAGGCCGGAAAGATCCGCCGCCATGATCTCGGGCGTCGAAAAAGCCTCTAACGCTCCCGTTGCGGCTTCTTCCCATAAGCGATAGCAGACCCCGGGCTCGGTGCGGCCGGCGCGGCCGCGGCGCTGATCGGCGGCGGCGCGGGAGACGCGCACCGTCTCAAGGCGCGTCAAGCCTCGATCGGGTTCAAAACGCGGTCCCCGCGCCAATCCGCAATCAATGACGATCCGCACGCCTTCGATTGTTAATGAGGTCTCCGCGATCGAGGTGGCGAGCACGATTTTTCGCGCCGGCGATTTAACCGGAGCGATGGCGCGATCCTGCGCCGCCCGGTCGATTGCGGAATAAAGCGGCGCGATCTCGACCTTGGAGTCCTTCAAGCGCTCCGCCAGCAGCGCGGCGACGCGCTTGATTTCGCCTTGACCGGGCAAAAACGCCAGAATTGACCCGGATTCCTCAGCCAATGCCCGCATCGCCGCCGAGACGACCGCAGCCTCGATCCGCTCGGCGGGATCTCGCCCGAGATATTTGGTCGCAATGGGGAAGGCGCGGCCCTCGCTGACGATCGCCGGCGCATCGTCGAGAAGACGCGCCACCCGCGCCCCATCGAGGGTCGCCGACATCACGAGAAGGCGGAGATCCTCGCGCAAGGCGCCGGCGACATCGAGCGCGAGCGCGAGGGAAAGATCGGCGTCGAGGGAGCGTTCATGAAATTCATCGAAAATCACTGCCGCGACGCCCTCGAGGCCGGGGTCGCTGAGGATCATGCGCGTAAAAACGCCCTCGGTGACGACTTCGAGCCGGGTCTTTGCGCTGATAAGGGATTGCGAGCGCACCCTAAAGCCAATTGTCTCGCCAACGCGCTCTCCAAGCGTTGACGCCATGCGGTCGGCGGCTGCCCTGGCGGCGATGCGCCGCGGTTCGAGAAGAATGATTTTGCGCCCTTCCGCCCAGGCTTCGTTCAACAGAACAAGCGGAACCCGCGTGGTCTTTCCTGCGCCGGGCGGGGCGACAAGGACCACTTTGGCGCGGGCGGACAAATGTGCGGCGATCTCGCCGAGCACCGCGTCAATCGGCAACGCTGGGATAAGGTTCAGCATGGAAAGTGTGATGACAGCTCGCCGCGCATCGGGCAATGCGCCGCCGCCGACGAGCTAATGTCAAGCTTGAGATCCCATCATCGCCGGGCTAGCGGCATTTCGAAGCGGAGGAAGCCCCGAGCGGATAGGTGGCGCCGGCGCGACTGCTGGAAAAAAGTGCAATCTCCTGGCTATCAACACGATTTGTTTGAAGCTAGTTTGAGGAGTCTTGGGGAGACGCAATCACGCATCGAGGCCCGTGTCGAAAGCTTTTGAGATGACCTCGAGAGCTTGAACGGAGGGTTTTGGTCGAACGCTTGCTTTTGCTCCAAGCCCTTCTCACTTGCGCAAGAAGGGGCTATAGGCCGCCGCACGCCGCCCGGTCTCGTTTCATGAGGGCGCCTCGTGAAGGACGTTCAAATGGCGCAGCAAATGGTGCAGGGATCGGGTTCGCCGGTAAAAGGGGAATCTGACGTCTGCGACCCGGCGGCCCCTAGAAAAACCACTGTCGCCGCTTTAGCGGTTGGATCTCTTGGCGTCGTTTTCGGGGACATCGGGACGAGCCCGCTCTATGCGTTGCGCGAGTCGCTTCACCACATCAAGACCACCGGCGTCACCAACCCCGGCGTAATCGGAACGGTGTCCTTGCTGCTCTGGGCGCTGTTTTTTACCGTCACCGCGAAATATGTGCTGTTCCTGATGCGGGCAGGCAACAAGGGCGAGGGCGGCACGCTTTCGCTTATGGCGCTTGCTCAGACAGCGCTCGGCCACCGCGCCGCGGTGGTGTTTTTCCTCGGCGTCGCGGGGGCGTCGCTGTTTTCGGGCGATGCAATCATCACCCCGGCGATTTCGGTCTTGTCGGCGCTCGAAGGGCTCGAACTGCTGACGCCGGTTTTCACGCCTTATATTTTGCCCGCGACGATCACCATCCTGATTTCGATTTTCTGGGTCCAAAGCCATGGCACCGCCCGGGTGGCGACATTCTTTGGCCCGTTCATGGCGGTGTTTTTCCTGGTGATGGGCGTACTCGGCGCAATGCACATCGCCGATTCGCCGCGCATCCTCTTGGCTTTTGATCCGATCTACGGCCTGCGCTTTCTGTTTGACCACGGCATTATCGGTTTTGTGGTGCTGGGCTCCGTCTTTCTCGCCGTCACCGGCGCCGAGGCGCTTTATGCGGACATGGGGCATTTTGGCCGCATCCCCATCCAAAGCGCCTGGCTATTTTTTGTGCTTCCGGCGTTGACCTTGAATTATCTCGGCCAGGGCGCTCTCGTCCTAGCCAATCCGGCTGCGGTGGAAAATCCGTTCTTTCTGCTTGCGCCGCAGTGGGCGCTGTTGCCGCTTGTAATCATTTCGACCATTGCGACGGTCATCGCGAGCCAGGCGGTCATAACTGGGGCATTTTCGCTGGCCCGCCAGGCGATCCAGCTCGGACTTCTGCCGCGCATGCTCATTCTGCACACGTCGGAGACGCAGGAGGGCCAGATCTACATTCCGCGCGTCAATCGCCTGCTTCTCATCGGCGTCTTGCTGCTCGTGCTTATGTTTAAGAATTCGAGCGCTCTCGCCTCGGCCTATGGCATTGCGGTGACCGGGACGATGGTGGTCACCACCTCGCTCGCCTTCATCGTCGTCTGGAAGCTCTGGAAATGGCCGCTCTGGCTCGCCTCTCTCTTTATTTCCGGATTTCTTATCATCGACCTCGCGTTTCTCGCGGCCAATCTCATGAAGATCGTCGATGGCGGATGGGTGCCTCTCCTCATCGGCGGCTGCGCTATGGTCGTGATGTGGACCTGGGTCCGCGGCGCCGATCTTCTCGCCAGCAAGACCCGCCGCGATTCGATCTCGATGCAAGATCTCATTCGGATGCTGGAGAAGTCGAAACCCATCCGAGTCGCCGGGACCGCGGTATTCTTGACCAATACGCCCGAGGTCGCTCCTTCCGCCTTCATGCACAATCTGAAACATAACAAGGTCATGCATGAACGGGTTTTGCTGATGTCGGTGCACACCGAGGATACGCCCCGCGTCCCGCTAGCCAAACGGTTTGAAATCACTAAGCTTTCCGAGGATTTCACGAGCATCATCCTGCATTATGGCTACATGGAGAGTCCGCGCATTCCCGCAGCGATGGCGAGCCTGCGCAGAGCTGGCCTAAAGTTCGATATCATGACGACTTCCTTCTTCGTCGGGCGGCGAAGGCTGAAGGAGGCGAAGAATTCGGGCATGCCGCTGTGGCAGGACAAGCTCTTCATCGCTTTGTTCAGGCAATCGGCGAACCCAACCGACTTCTTCTCGATCCCCTCGGACCGCGTCGTCGAACTCGGTGAACAAGTAGCGGTTTGAGCCAAGCCGCCGCGAGGTGGTCCGGCGTATCCGGCCGGGGCGAAAATGCTCTGAATAATCGACGCAAAACGGTGCATCGCCCAGCTGGCTTTGCTAGGTTGCGCCGATGCCAAAGCGCGCGGGCCAGCCCTTATCCTCCGATCAAAATGCATCGATCTCGCAAGAGGGCGCCGAAATTCTTCCGCGCGCGCCCGACCTAGACGGGGTGGGGCCGGCCAAAATCTCGCCGATGATGGCCCAATATCTCGAGATCAAGGCGGCCAATCAGGGTTCGCTGTTGTTCTATCGGATGGGCGATTTCTACGAATTGTTCTTCGAGGACGCCGAAGTCGCCGCAAAAGCCTTGGGGATTGTCCTCACCAAGCGCGGCAAACATCAGGGCGATGACATTCCGATGTGCGGCGTTCCGGTCGAGCGCGCGCAGGATTATCTGCACCGGCTGATCGGGCTTGGCCATCGCGTCGCCGTCTGCGAGCAGGTCGAGGACCCGGCGGAATCGCGCAAGCGCGGTGCCAAATCGGTGGTCCGGCGTGAAGTCAAACGCCTCGTGACGCCGGGGACGATCACCGAAGATCTTTTGCTTGAGCCTTCCCGCGCCAATTGCCTGCTGGCGATCGCCCGGGCGCAGCAATCGGACGGCGAATGGACCTATGGCTTGGCCGCTCTCGATATTTCAACCGGAGCCTTCGCGGTGTGCGAAGCGACGAAGGTTTTGCTGGAAGCCGAAATCGCGCGGATCGACCCGGCCGAAATCGTCGCTCCCGAGGCGCTGATGGCCTTGCCTGATTTCGTGCGCCTCTGTCGTGAGGCCAAGCTTCCTTTGACCCCGCTTGGGCGTCAGAGCGGCGATGGTTTCTCGGCCGAGCGCCGGATTAAGGATTATTTTGGCCTTGCGACGCTGGATGGTTTGGGCGCGCTGTCCCGCGCGGAAATCGCCGCCGCCGCCGCGGCGATTTTCTATATCGAACGCACGCAATTTGGGGCGCGGCCTGCCTTGAACTTGCCCGCAAGGCTTGGACGCGAGATCCATATGGCGATCGACGCCGCGACGCGCGCCAATCTCGAACTGACCCGGACCCTCGCTGGAGCGCGGGAGGGCTCGCTGATCGGCGCGATCGACAAGACGGTTACAGCATCTGGCGGGCGTCTTCTTGCCGAGCGTCTCGCCTCGCCGCTGACGGACGTTGTAGCCATTGCCCGGCGGCTCGACGCCATCGCATTTTTCGTCGACGAGCCGGCGTTGCGCCAGAACGTGCGGGCAAAGCTCAAGGCGGCCCCGGATTTGACCAGAGCTTTGTCCCGCATAGCGCTCGATCGCGGCGGTCCGCGTGACCTTGCCGCGTTGCGCGATGGAATGGATGCTGCGCTCGCGGTGGCGCAAGCCCTGGCTGGCGAGTCGGCGCTGCCCGCCGAACTGGTCGAGGCGAGCGGAGGCGCCAGCGCTTGCGATCAGGCGCTGACCAAGCGTTTGGGCGAAGCCCTCGCGGAGGCTTTGCCATTGCAACGGCGCGACGGCGGCTTCGTCCGCCCGGGTTTTGATGGCGCTCTCGATGAGTTCTGCGCTCTGCGAGACGAAACGCGCAAGGTGATCGCCGCTCTCCAGGCGCGCTATTGCGATATCGCCGAGACGCGGCAGCTAAAGCTCAAGCATAACCATTTCCTCGGCTATTTCATTGAGGTTCCGCAAGCGCAAGGCGAGCGGCTGTTGAAGCCGCCACATGCTGCGATGTTTGTCCATCGTCAGACGATGGCGGGCGCGATGCGCTTTTCGACGCGGGAACTCGCTGAACTCGAAGTCAAGATTTCTTCGGCGGCCGAAGAGGCGCTGAGCCGCGAGCAAAAAATTTTCGCCGAACTCGCGGGTTTGGTCTTGGCGGAGGAAGCGACGATCAAATCCGCCGCCCATGCGCTCGCCGTGATCGATGTTGCAGGGAGCCTCGCCGAATTGGCGGCGGCTTGCGATTGGACTCGGCCCGAAGTTGATGATTCCTTGGCTTTCGCAATCAAAACCGGGCGCCACCCGGTCGTCGAGGCCGCGTTGCGCCTTAACGGAGAGGCTTTCGTTGGAAATGATTGCGATCTCTCCGGCGTCGTCGCCAAAGGCGGCCGGATCGCAGTCGTAACGGGCCCGAACATGGCCGGAAAATCGACCTATTTGCGCCAGAACGCGCTGATCGCCGTGCTGGCGCAAATGGGTTCATTTGTCCCAGCGGAGCGCGCCCATCTTGGCGTCGTGGATCGCTTATTCTCCCGCGTTGGCGCGGCGGATGATCTTGCGCGCGGCCGTTCGACCTTCATGGTCGAGATGGTCGAGACGGCCGCCATTCTCAATCAGGCGACGGAACGCTCCCTCGTCATTCTCGACGAAATTGGTCGCGGTACGGCGACTTTCGACGGTCTGTCGATAGCCTGGGCGGTGATGGAGCATTTGCATGAAAAGAACCGCGCCCGAGCGCTGTTCGCCACTCATTTTCACGAACTGACCCAGCTCGCCAAACGCCTCGACCGGATCGACAATCTCACCGTCCGCGTGACCGACTGGAACGGCGACGTCGTGTTCCTGCATGAAATCGTGCCCGGAGCCGCAGACCGGTCTTACGGCGTCCAGGTCGCAAAACTCGCCGGATTGCCGGCCCCTGTCGTCGCCCGGGCGAAGCATCTGCTCGCCGAATTCGAGGCTGCCGACCGGCTGAGCCATAGCGATCGCCTTGTCGCCGATCTGCCTTTGTTTTCAGCCTCTTTTACGGCCTCGCCTGTCCCGGCCGCAGCGCCCTCCGGGGCAGCCGCCGCGCCTCAAATCGACGTCTTGGGCGAAGCGTTGGACGCGCTCGATCCCGATGAATTATCTCCGCGAGATGCAATGGACGCGCTTTACCGGCTGAAACAGCTGCGGCGAACAAAAAGCGATTGACGCGATAGCCATTAAATTGCACAAAATTTAATGGCGTCAGCCGCAAGAAGCCCGGCGCCGGAAAACGCTCATGCAAAAGGCGCATCCAGATGTCTGAAGATGACGCAATGCCAAGGCTCGATCAACAGGTTTGCTTTGCAATTTATTCGACTTTGCACGCGGTCAATAAGACCTACGCGCCTTTGCTGGCCAGCATCGGCCTGACTTATCCGCAATATCTCGTCATGCTGGTGCTGTGGGAGGAGGACGACGTCACTGTCAAAGCCATAGGCGAGCGCCTGCATCTTGATTCCGGCACATTAACCCCGCTGTTGAAGCGCCTCGAATCGACCGGGCTCCTCCTCCGCGCCAGGGACCCGAAAGACGAGCGGCAGGTGCGGATAAAGCTGACCCCCAAGGGAGCGGATCTGCGGCGCGAAGCCAAGCCAATTCCAGCGCAGATCGCTCGGGCGATGGGACGCTCCAATGACGATTTGAAGTCCTTGCGAAAAGAGCTGCGTCGGATCCGCAATGCTTTGCTCGGCAAGCGCGAAAAGTCCGAACCGAGGCTCGGCTCATTCTGAGCCCGCGATCTATCGCCTTTGCAGCATGCGCGAGACCATTTTCGACGTGTAATCCACCATTGGCACGATGCGCGCGTAGTTCAGCCGGGTCGGTCCGATGACGCCAAGCACGCCGACGATGCGCTGCTGCTCGTCGTGAAAGGGCGCTGCGATCATCGCGGAGCCTGAAAGGGAAAACAGCTTATTTTCAGAGCCGATGAAAATGCGGACGCCTTCGCCTCCTTCAGCCCGGCTCAGAAGGTCGATCACGTCCTTTTTGGTTTCGAGATCGGCAAAAAGCAGCCTGATTCGTTCGAGATCTTCGAGGGCAGTCAGATCCTGCAGCAAATTGGCCTGACCTCTGACGATTAGCTGTGGTTCGCTCCCGGAGGTGTCAGCCCAACTCGCGAGGCCGGCGTCGATGAGGCGCGTCGTCAATTCGCCAAGCTCCGCTTCGGCCGCCTTGTGCGAGGCTTCGATCTCGACCTTGACCTCAAGCAGGTTGCGACCGCGAATCCGGGCGTTGAGAAAGTTGCCGGCTTCGATCAGGGATGACTGCGGCAGCCAAGCCGGAATATGAAGAATGCGGTTTTCAACCGATCCATCCTCGGACACAAGCACGGCGAGCGCGCGTTCCGGCTCGATCCTGACGAATTCGATGTGTTTCAGCCGTGGGTTTTCCTTGGTCGTCACGACTACGCCGGCCCCGCGCGTAAGACCCGACAGCATGATCATGGCGTCGCCGAGCAGCCCCTCGAGGGATTGTTCCTGCGCGGCGGCTTTGACCTGGGAGTCGATCTGCTCGCGCTCGCCATAGCCGATGTCGCCGAGTTCCAGCATGGCGTCGACAAAGAAGCGCAGGCCCAACTCGGTCGGCAGTCTCCCCGCGCTGGTGTGGGGGGCGTAAATCAAGCCGAGTTCTTCGAGGTCCTGCATGACGTTGCGGACCGAAGCCGGCGAGAGCGACATAGGCAAAAGACGCGCAACATGCCGCGAGCCAACGGCCTCGCCATTGATGAGATAGGAATCAACGATATGCCGGAAGATCTCCCTCGAGCGCTCATTGAGGCTCGTGAGATTGCCGCCGCCCAGCCGCCCGATGTCGCGTGAATGATCTAATGGCGCCGCCATAGATACAGAATGGAGCCCCCGATACGCGGATGCAAGCTCAATCGTTAGGTTGTTGCTGTCTGTCGAGGCAGCCAAACGTATCCTTTAGCGCCATTTCGAGGTCGCCTAGGCGAAATGGCTTTTGTAGGACTTTGGCGTCGGGGTATTCTCCATCGAGGCCCCGTGAGCCATAGCCCGACAGAAAAATGAACGGAATCGCGCGGGTTTTGAGCACGTCCGCGATAGGAAAGCTCCGTTTGCCATTGAGGTTGACGTCGAGCATAGCGAAATGCGGCTGTTCCTTCTTCAGCGCCTCAAGGGCGACCTCCACTGAAGGGGCCACATCGACGCATTTGCACCCAATATCGGCCAGCATATCTTCGATCAACATGCTGATGAGCACTTCGTCTTCGACGACAAGCACCCGGAAGTCAGTTTCCATTCTCAAGACATTCTGCCTTTTCGATGAGGGACAGTCGCAGCGTAAAATCGCTCACGGCGAAGTTGGTTCCTAAATCTCGTCCGAATTTTTGGCGCTCCGGCATGATCGATTGCGAAATTCGCGGGCTCGTCAAACCGGCGGAGTCGTCAGGCCCGCGAAAGATTTTTCGGCTTCAATCCCATTGGATGCCCTGCAAGGCGCGCCGGAAGATTGGCCCCCAGGCTGTTTCCTTCGTTCGGAGCGGCAGGCGTCCTCATTTAGATCTCGCGTTAGCCGGCGTTCTCGGCGGCGCCTTTGAAGAGCGTTCGAATGAGTGCCCAAAAATCCGAAGGAATTGACCGCATACAAGGCCATGCCGAAATTCGCGACAAAGCGCTCCTCCAAGTAGCGATTACGGAAGCTTTCGCCCTTCTCAACGCTGGCGAGCCGCAAGAGGCGATCGCGCATCTCGAGCGATGGGCGGCCCTTATCGCGCCGAGCGATGTGGCTTACTATGTTTTTGGCTTAGTTTATTTCAACGCCGACGACTTGCGCAATGCGCTGGTATGGTTGGAGCGGGCGCTCGCCTTGAAGCCGACCTATGTCGAGGCGTTGGGCGCGCGCGCCGTCGTGCTCCAGAGGCTTGGTCAACCGCAAGACGCTCTTGCGGCTTTCGATGAGATCCTCAAGCTTCAGCCGAACGACGCTGATACCTTATTCAGCATCGGGGTTATTTTGCAGAGCCTCGGGCGAATGAAAGAGGCGCTCGTCGCCTATGAGGACGCGCTGCGTTGGCGCCCGAATCACCGCGAGGCTTTGACCAATCGCGGGGCCCTGCTTGAGCGTTTTGGCCGATTTGAAGAGGCGCTAGCTTGTTTTCAAGCGATCGCAGCGATCCGGCCGGATGATGCCGAGAATTTGTTTAACACGGGCTCTGTCCTGCAAAGACTCGGGCGCAACGAAGACGAGCTCGCCGCTTATGAGGAAGCCGCTCGGATTGGTCCGCTTGATGCAGAAACCGAACTCAATCGCGGCAATGTGCTGCAAAAGCTCGGCCGCCTTCAAGAAGCGCTCGCCTGCTATGACAGCTCTCTGCAATGCCGCCAGGATTATTCGCAAGCCCTCTATAACAAAGGCATAGCGCTGCAGGCGCTCAGCCGCCCTATCGATGCTCTTGCGGCCTATGACGCGGCTCTCGCGCAGGATGCGCGTTATTGCGAAGCATGCAGCAACCGCGGCAATGTTCTGCACGAACTCGGGCGTCTCGACGAGGCCCTCGCAGCTTACGCCGACGCGCTGAAGATCCGGCCCGGATTTCTGCCGGCGCTGACCAATCGCGCCAATATTCTCCTGCAAAGGGGAAGCCTCGATCAGGCCCTGTGGAGTTGCGATGAGGCGTTGCGGCGCGATGCTAAGCATCCTCAGGCGCCCGGCATCCGCGGCGCCGCCCTGCATAAACTTGGCAGGCTTGAGGAGGCCTTGATCGCGCTTGACCAAGCTGTTGCGCTCAACCAGGCCGCGCCGGAAGCGTGGCTCAATCGCGGCAATGTTCTGCAAGAGCTGGATCGATTGCCTGAAGCAATGTCCTCGTATGATGAAGCGTTGCGCCTTCGTCCCAATTATCCCGAAGCTTTGTCCAGCCTTGGCGTCGGCTTGAAGGAAGTGGGCCAAATTGATGAAGCGTTGACGCGCTTTAATGAGGCGTTGTTGCACAAGCCCAATTATCCTGACGCGCGCAACAACCGGGCTGGCGCGCTGCTTCTCAAAGGGTTGCTGAAAGCGGGCTTTGACGATTTCGAAAGCCGGTGGGACCGTTCCAACGCGCCGCCGAAGACAATTGTCAAAGGCGCGCGACGCTGGAGCGGCGAGAATTTAAACGGCCAGCGCATCCTCGTGTGGGATGAGCAGGGTCTTGGCGACCTCATCCAATTTTCTCGCTATCTCGTCGGCCTCATCGACGCCGGCGCGGATGTCACGCTGCTGTGCCGCAAAAACATGCGGCGGCTTTTGTGCTCCTTGCCGAAGCCTGTGCGATTCATCGAGGCTCTCGATAAAGATCAGACCTTCGCTTTCCAGAGCGCTTTGCTCAGTCTGCCTCGCGGGTTCGGGACGACGCTGGAGACGATCCCGGCGGCGACGCCCTATCTTTATCCAGAATCGGACCTCGTTTCGAAATGGGCTGAACGCATCGGAGGGGAAGGGTTTCGGATCGGGATTTGCTGGCATGGCAACGCCTCGATCAATCTCAAGCGGACGGTTCCGCTCCCTTCATTCGCTCCCCTTGCGGCGATTGAAGGCGTGCGCCTGATCAGCCTTGTGAAGGGCGAAGGTCCAATTGACGTTGAGACGCCAAATGGCGGTTTCCACATTGAGAGCCTAGGCGATGATTTCGACGCGGGTCCCGATTCTTTCGTCGATTGCGCGGCCGCGATGGCTAGTCTTGATCTCGTCGTCACCTCGGACACTGCGATTGCGCATCTGGCCGGCGCTTTGGCGCGCCCTGTATTCGTCGCCCTGAAGCGCGTGCCTGATTGGCGTTGGCTGATGCAGCGGACCGATTGTCCCTGGTACCCGACCATGCGGCTCTTTCGGCAAAGCGAACGAGATGAATGGACATCCGTTTTCGACCAGATTTCCGCATGTGTCGAAAGTTGCGTTCAAATGCGCGCCTCTCGAACGGAGCCCTCGCCGGAAGCGCCGGCTGCGGCGACAAGCGACGCTGGTCTCCTCGCCGTTCCCATCGCAATCGGCGAGCTCATCGACAAGATCATCATTCTGGAGATCAAGGAAAGCCACGTCGATGATGCGGCAAAACTCGACCACATAAGATTCGAGCTGGACCTCCTGCGCAAGCTCAAGTCCGAGGCTGGTTTCAGTGGTCCAAGACTCGCCGAACTCGAGGCCGAACTCAAAACCGCCAACACGGTTCTCTGGGATGTCGAGGATGCTTTGCGCGAGCGCGAGGCGCGTTCGCAGTTCGATGAAGGTTTCGTGTCTCTGGCAAGGCTTGTCTACAAGTCAAACGATCGGCGCGCGGCTTTGAAGAAGCAGCTCAACCTGTTGTTTAATTCAGCGATCATCGAGGAGAAATCTTACGCTTAGGGAAATTATTCGAAAAGTTACCGCGCTTGTCTTTTGCTGAACGATACATTACATGAGCTCGATTGGGTCTCAATTAGGCTGTAGTCGGGCGATGCCTGACTGTGTCCGTATTCAAGCAAAGTCAGAATTTTGTCCGCATGCGCGGGAGTCCGCCAAAGCGGAGGCTAAGTACAGGAGTGGGAACTTCGGCTTGGTTAAAGCATTGCTCAACCGCAAGCACTTCACCTTGAAAGGATAAGCCAATGCGAATCGCGCTCGTTGCTCCGCTGGCCGAAGCGGTTCCACCGAAGCTATATGGCGGCACCGAGCGGGTGGTTTCCTGGTTGGCCGAGGAGCTTGTTCGACAAGGCCACAAGGTGACTTTGTTCGCGAGCGCGGAATCACAAACGGCCGCCGAGCTTGTCGTTTGCGCGCCGCAGAGCCTGAGGTTGGCGGGTGTTCGCGATCATATCGGCGCGACGCTCGCCATGTTGCGGCAGGTTCGCATGCGAGCCGATGAATTCGACATCATTCATTTTCACATAGATCTTCTGCCCCAGGCGCTGTTCCATGATCTTGTAGATAAGTGTCTTGTGACCTTGCATGGACGGCTGGATCTGCCCGATTATATGCCGGTCTATGCAGCCTATCCGGAAATGCCGCTGATTTCCATTTCAGACGCTCAACGCCGCCCCATGCCGCCCGCCTCTAATTGGCTTGCTACGGTCAAACATGGCTTGCCGCCGCAAGTCATTCCTTTCGATGCGGATGGAGGCGATTATCTGGCGTTCCTCGGACGCATCTCTCCGGAAAAACGTCCGGATCGCGCCATCGAAATCGCCAAGCGCTCAGGGACGCCGTTGAAGATTGCGGCCAAGGTCGACAACGCCGACCTCGAGTATTTCAAGGTTGAGATCGAGCCTTTGCTCGATCATCCCTTGATTGAATTCATTGGCGAAATCAACGAAGCGCAAAAATCCCAGTTTCTTGGCAAGGCGCGAGCGCTTTTGTTCCCAATTGATTGGCCGGAGCCGTTTGGGCTCGTCATGATTGAAGCCATGTCGGCGGGAACGCCCATCATCGCTTGGCGCAATGGCTCCGTCCCCGAGGTGATTGTGAATGGCGTCAATGGACTCATCGTTGACTCAATTGATGATGCCGTCGCGGCGGTAAAGCGGGTCTCGATGATGAGTCGCGCCGCGGTTCGAGCCGAATTTGAAGCGCGCTTTACGGCGGAGCGGATGGCGAGCGCTCATCTTGCCGCCTATCGTTCCCTTTTGGCGCGCGCTGCGGTGAAAACTCCGGCGCCCCCGGTGCGCTCGATCACGGTCAAATTGGCTCTGGCAGCTCCAGCATGGGAGCATGTCTCGCCGCACGCGGATGGCGGCGGGGCGCTTGCTGGGGGGCGCGCTGCAAGCTAGCCGTCTTGGGCTTGGAGCGGCAAGCGGCCGCCAGAGGCGTGTTCAATATTTGGGGCCGCGCGGCATCGCCGGCGATGGGGCCGTGTCATGGACGCCATAGTAGAACTGCCGGAACACTATATTGAGACCGAAACGTCCCTGCTTCAGGGCGGCCTTCGGAGCCTGAAACACGGGGATGCGTTCGCTGTCTTCGATGATTACGGCGACATTGGCGTCGGCGCCGCCGGGCCGGAAGGGTTGTACTTCAACGACACCCGCTTTTTGTCCCGATGCGAACTCAGGATTGAAGGCAAGCGACCGCTGCTCTTGAGCTCTGTGGTTCAGGATGACAATGCGGCTCTCTCGGTCGATCTCGCCAATCCGGACGTTCATGTCCATGGCGCCATTTCGTTGCCGCGCGATATAATTTCGATCGAACGAACCAAGTTTCTTTGGCAGGCGGTCTGCTACGAGCGGATTGGATTTTGCAACTATGCAGACAGCGAGAAACAATTCCGCATCGATATTTGCTTTGGCGCAGATTTCCTCGACTTGTTCGAAGTGCGCGGCTCAATGCGCGCAAAGCGCGGGCAGGTCCGATGGGTTCGCACCGACGTCGGCGCGGAGTTTCATTATCAAGGGCTTGACGGGCTGAAGCGCAAAACCAAGCTGCTGTTTTCGCCTGAGCCCATTGAGGTTGACCAAAATCGCGCGACGTTCTCCTTCACTTTGGCCCCCCGGGCGGGCGCGTCGCTATTCATCTCGATCCTGTGCGAAGATCGAAATGAACCGCATTGCAGCGATTTCGCGCTGGCGTTTCGGGACCGGCGGCGTGCGATTCGCGCCAAAACCGCCGCAATCGCGACAATCGACAGCTCCAACGATCTTTTCAACGAGGTTTGCCGGCGAGCTACCTCCGATCTCTATATGCTGATTTCGCGAACCCCGCATGGCCTTTATCCTTATGCGGGCATTCCGTGGTATAGCACGGCCTTTGGACGCGATGGGATCATCACAGCCATGCTGTTGTTATGGCTGGATCCGGCTGTCGCCAAAGGCGTGCTGAATTTTCTCAGCGCGATGCAAGCCAAAGCCTTCGACGCCAGCGCCGACGCGCAACCCGGCAAGATCTTGCACGAGACCCGCAAAGGAGAAATGGCGCTCCTTGGCGAGGTGCCGTTTCGGCTGTACTACGGCGCGGTCGATGCGACGCCGTTGTTCGTCATGCTGGCTGGAATGTATTTTGACCGGACCGGCGACATCGAGACGATCAAGGCGATCTGGCCGAACATCATGGCGGCGCTCGATTGGATCGATATATTTGGCGATGTCGACGGCGACGGCTTTGTCGAATATGCGCGCGAGGCGGAAAACGGCCTCGTCAACCAGGGCTGGAAAGATTCCTATGACTCGATCTTCCACGCCGACGGGTCTTTAGCCGAGGGGCCGATCGCGCTTTGCGAAGTGCAAGGCTATGTATTCAGCGCCAAAACCCACGCGGCGAAGCTGGCGCGGCGGCTTTCCGAATTCGATCTCGAAACCAAACTGCTGACCGAGGCGCGGGAACTGCAGGAAAACTTCGACGCGGCGTTTTGGTGTGAGGACCTTGGCACGTTCGCTTTGGCGCTTGATGGACGAAAGCAACCTTGCCGCGTGCGCACCTCGAACGCCGGACATGCTCTCTTCACGGGCATCGCTGCGCCCGAGCGAGCCGTGCGCGTTGCGCAAACTCTGCTTGGCCGGGACTTTTTCAGCGGCTGGGGCATTCGAACCGTCGCCAGCGGCGAGGCGCGCTACAATCCGATCTCCTATCATAACGGCTCGGTCTGGCCGCATGACAATGCGATGATCGCGCTCGGATTTGCGCGATATGGGCTAGGCCGGGAGGCGGCGCAAATCTTCACCGCCATTTTCGAGGCGGCTTTGCAGCAGGAGTTGCGCCGGTTGCCGGAGCTGTTCTGCGGCTTTATCCGCAAGCCGCGTCGGGGGCCGACCGCCTATCCTGTCGCCTGCGCGCCGCAAGCCTGGGCCGCCGCGGCGCCGATCGGGATGCTCGGCGCCTGTCTTGGCATGGAGCTTAACAACGAAAGCAATTCGATCCGCTTCGTCGATCCGGTCATGCCGGCCTTCCTCGACACGGTGAACATCACGCACTTAACCCTCCGCGACTCACGCGTAAAGCTGAAGCTCCAGCGTCATGGCGAAGACGTGACCCTCAATTTGCTGGAGAGGCAAGGCGATGTGAAAGTGATGCTGGTCAAATGAGATCGCGCTTCCGCGCGTCTCAGTTTGCGCGATTCCCCAATTGCTGAAATTGCAATAAATTAACGCATTCGTGTCAAGAAACGGTCAGCATATCGGCCAGGGCTTCGCTGGGGGCGAGGCCAGCGATTGACCGTTTCCTCGCGCGATAGCGAAGCGAGAGGCGATTCGGCGCGAATTGCTCAAGTCTCGATCAGGGGAGATCGACTTTGGATGACCCGTCGCGCAATCCGGCGGCGAATGACCCGGCGACGACATGGCCCCGTTCCGGCGCGCGATCTACATACGAGACATCCTTGGGGCAAGACGATTTGCCCCGCCAAGAAGCATGGGCGACCCGCGCGCAAGCCGGCTCGAGTCTCAAGCGTGCGTTGCGCCGCGCTCGGCTCGATGAAGCCGAGCGTACGGAAGTGATTGCCGATCTTCGCGGCGCCGAAATCGCCCGGCTTGAGATGCTGCAGGAGGAATTGGCTCCGCTCCTGTCCGAAATACCTGAAACTATTGACCTTTTCGATGTCGCTATCATGCCGGGCGCGCATCCCCGTCTGTTTATCGACATGATCGGCTTCGTCGAACTCGCGCACGACCGGCGCACCTATCGGTTTGTTCAGGATACGCGGCATGGCCGCACCGCTCTGGCCGAAAGCGCAGATATCGACGAGATGATCGATGCGATCGCCGATTATATGGCTCACCGCCTCATCGAGCGCGAGAAAGCCCTTGCATCCGGTGTGAGGTCCGATCGGGCGGGCCGTTTGCGTCGCGCGGCCAAAGGCGAGAGACCGGCGAAAAAGCCGCGCGGCTCCGCAGATCTGGCGGAGAGTCAATTACGCCTGTCGCGTGGGGAGGCCGCCTTTTCCCGCACGATTTTGGCCGTTCTCTCGTTTTTGATCGAGGTTTTGGGCTCGGCCGCGTTCTTTTTGTTGCTTTTGATGGGCGGCTCCTTCCTGTGGAAGAGCTTTGCCGCCTGGAGCGCCTTGCGCTAGATTTTGGCGGAGCCAAATTGCATACTGCCGCTTAAATGAGATCTGCACGCATGTTACAGTCGCGCGATGAGCGCTGTTGAGCCGATGCCACAGGAGGACGAGAAGTCGCGGGATCGGCGTATCACGTCACTCACGCAGGCGCTCGGATCCCGTTCGGTCGTCCTCGTGGGCTTCATGGGGTCAGGCAAAACCTCGACCGGGCGTCGTTTGGCGCAGCGGCTCGGCCTCTCCTTTGTCGACGCCGACGTCGAGATCGAAGCAGCCGCGGGGATGTCGATTTCCGATATTTTCGCCCGGCATGGCGAACCTTATTTTCGCGACGGAGAGCGCCGGGTCATGGCGCGCCTTCTCGAGGACGGCCCCCGGGTGGTCGCGACGGGAGGCGGCGCTTTTCTTCACGCGGAGACAAGGGCGAGGATCGCCGAGCGCGGGATCTCGGTCTGGCTGAAGGCCGATCCCGATGTTTTGTGGCGCCGGGTGCGCAAACGCTCCCACAGGCCGCTCCTGCAAAGCCCCGATCCGGAAAAAACCATGCGGACGCTGCTCGAACAGCGTTACCCTATATATGCGAGGGCCGATGTCACGGTCGTCTCGCGAGACGGGCCGCATGAGATTGCGGTCGAGGAAATCATTGCGGGCATTGAGTTCTTTCTGCGTTTTTCTCCCGAACCGCCGCCCCTAACTTGTTTGAGACCGATGAACGCTTCCAGAAATGCGACTTTGAACCAAAATTCGACGGCGAACCCAGTGCTTTCATTCAATGCAGAGTCTGCCGCCCTCGCTAAATCCGGTGAGGCGACACGGCCAACGGTCGAAGTTGATCTCGGCGAGCGATCCTACGGCATTTTTATCGGGCCCGACTTGATCGCTCTGGCGGGCGACCACGTCCGCCGCCTTGCTCCAAGAGCGGCTTGCGCGATCGTCACTGATGCCAATGTCGCGGAACGGCACCTACCGGCGCTGGAAAAATCGCTCGATGCGGCTGGGATTCGCCACTCCGCCATCATCGTCGCGCCAGGGGAAGCGTCGAAATCCTATGCGAGCTATGCCGAAGTCTGCGACGCCTTGATCGCGGCAAAGCTTGAGCGCGGCGATTTGATCCTCGCCCTTGGCGGCGGCGTCATCGGCGATCTCGCGGGCTTTGCCGCCGCGACGGTGCGGCGCGGAATGCGTTTCATCCAGCTTCCAACGAGCCTTCTCGCTCAGGTCGACTCGTCCGTGGGCGGCAAAACCGGGATCAATTCCCAGCATGGCAAGAACCTGATCGGCGCCTTTCATCAGCCCTCCTTGGTTCTCGCCGACACGCAGATGCTGGAAACCCTGCCGCCGCGTGAATTTCGCGCGGGCTACGCGGAGGTCGTCAAATACGGCCTCATCGGCGATCCCGCGTTCTTCAGCTGGCTCGAGGCCAATTGGCGCGGAATATTCGCCGGCGGCGATGACCGGGTCCGCGCCATTGCGATCAGCTGCAAAGCGAAAGCGGCGATCGTCGCGCGCGACGAACATGAGCGGGGCGACCGCGCCCTGCTTAATTTCGGGCACACCTTCGGTCATGCGCTCGAGCGGATCAACCATTATGATGGCGCGCGGCTGGTGCACGGCGAGGGCGTTTCAATTGGCATGGCTTGCGCTTTCCGGCTTTCGGCGCAGCTGGGGCTTTGCCCGCAAGAGGATTCCCTGCGCGTCGAGCGCCATTTGCGCGAGGTTGGCCTTCCCGTTCGGATCGCCCACATTGCAGGCCTTGTTCTCGACGTTCTCGACGCCGATCAAATCGTCGAGGCGATGCATCAGGACAAAAAGGTTGAGCAAGGCGCGCTGACGTTCATCCTCGCGCGCGGAATTGGCGATTGCTTCGTGGCGAAGAATATCGACGCCGGCAAGATCCGCAGTTTTCTTCAAGATGAACTGAACACGGGATATTAGACCATGCACGGCGAAGGCGCCGGAATTTCGCCGATCGACCTTTGGTTCGCGATCGCAATCATCCTCTTATGCATTGCCCTATCGGCCTTTTTCTCGGGCTCCGAGACCGCGCTTACGGCGGCCTCCCGCGCGCGCATGCATTCATTGGAAAAGAACGGCGATCGCCGCGCGGCTTTGGTTAACCGCCTGCTCGCCAGCCGCAACCGGTTGATCGGCGCCACCTTGCTCGGCAATACGCTGGTCAATATTGGCTCTTCGGCCTTCGCGACGAGCATATTGGTGGCGCTCGTCGGCGATCGCGGCGCCGTCTACGCCACCGGGATCATGACCGTTTTGCTTCTCGTCTTTGCGGAAGTCCTGCCCAAAACGGTGGCGATCAACTCTCCCGACC
Organism: Methylocella sp.; assembly: GCA_037200525.1. NCBI lineage: Bacteria > Pseudomonadati > Pseudomonadota > Alphaproteobacteria > Hyphomicrobiales > Beijerinckiaceae > Methylocella > Methylocella sp. The sequence goes on from JBBCGG010000001.1 coordinate 938,530, forward strand.
GCGTGTCGCTTCTGGTGGCGCGGATCCTGTCGTTCTTTGTCGCCATATTCGGGCCGCTGCTCGTCGCCGTCGAGGCGATTGTGCTCGGAGCCCTAAAACTTTTCGGCGTCGATACGAGCCGGCAGCGATCGATTCTGTCGGGGCATGAGGAATTGAAAAGCGCGGTCGACTTTCTGCATCAGGAGGGCGGCGTCGGCCGGTCCGATCGCGATATGTTCGGCGGCCTTCTCGATCTTCGCAATCTCGAAGTTTCCGACGTAATGGTGCATCGCACCAAGATGGTCATGCACAATGCGGATCTGCCGCCGCAAGAGCTGATCCGCGAGATCGGCGCCTCGCCCTATTCGCGCCTGCCGATCTGGCGCGGCGAACCCGACAATATCGTCGGCGTGCTGCACGCCAAGAACCTGCTGCGGGCGCTCGACGCCTCGGGCGGCGATTTCGCTAATTTGGATGTCCAAAGCATCGCGCTAAAACCCTGGTTCGTGCCGGATACCACGTCGGTTCACGACCAGCTGCAGGAGTTTTTGAAACGCAAGACGCATTTCGCCATCGTCGTCGACGAGTACGGCGTCGTGATGGGCATCGTCACGCTTGAGGACATTCTCGAAGAGATCGTCGGCGATATCTCCGATGAATACGATCTTGTCGTCCATGGCGTCCGCCCGCAGGCGGATGGCTCGGTAATCGTTGAGGGTTCGGTCCCGATCCGCGACCTCAATCGGGTCATGGCGTGGAGCTTGCCCGACGGGGAGGCGACTACTATCGCGGGTCTCGTCATTCACGAGGCTCGCGCGATTCCCGAGTCCGGGCAGGTTTTCAGCTTTCATGGATTCCGCTTCGAGGTGCTGCGCAAGGCGAAGAACCGGATCACCCTGCTGCGCATTTTCCCCGCGGACGGGCAGGGGTCGGCTCCAGTCCATGCGCGCTGATCTAGCGATAGTGTCGAAGGCGCGTGGCCGCATCAGCCCCTCCGGAGGGTGAGCGCTGCTTCGCCACCAAACATTTAGACTAAATAATACAAGCTCAGCGGGCGGCTTTCGACGGTCTCGTCTTTCCCGCCATTGATGCGGCCGCTGCCTTTCCCGAGAAGTCGAAGAGCCTGCCGCACCGCTTCGAGCGTGGCGGAATCGAAATCATCCTCCTCCGCAAAGACCTGGTCCGCAGGATGCCAATCCTGAAAATGAAGGCGCCTCATCGCGGCCATAAGGTCGGGCTGGACTCCGGCGAGCAAGACCGTGATTCCGCGTTTTCCCGCCTCGCGCAGGAAATGCTCGAGCCGCTCGAGGCAGACCACATCCGGGTGGCGCACGCGCTTGAGCCGGAGCACGATAAAGCGGCTTCCTTGCTGCGTCGCCCGCTCCGTCAATCCTTCGAGATAGCGGTCGAGTTCCGGGGCGGCGCCGAAAAACAGCTCGCCTTCCAGATCAAATAGAATCATCGCCTCGCAAGGCGGGTCCGTCGGCGTTCGCGTGCGGATCACCTGTTCAGGGGTGATGATCAATTCGACGCCCTTCAATTTCGAGGCGCGCGGCACGAAAAGCACAACCGACAAGACGACGCCGACGAGAATTGAATATTCGACGCCAATGAAAATGGCGGTCAAGGCGGTGATGACGACCAGCGCGGCGTCAAACCGTGAGGCGCGAAAAGCATAGCGCAGGCGTGGAATATCGATCAAACGCGCAGCTGTGATGACCAACAATCCGGCTAGGGCGGCTTTCGGAATATAGCGCGTCAAGGGCGCGAAAATCACGACGGCGACCGCCACCGAAACGGCCGCGACGAGGCCGGCAAATCTTGTCGCGCCGCCAGCCTGGAAATTGATCGCCGAGCGCGTGAGAGAGCCAGAGCCTGGCAGGCAGCGGAAAAAGCCGCCGACGAGGTTAGCGAGACCCTCGGCGAGGCATTGGCGATTATAATCGAGCGGCTGACGCGTCTGGGTGGCGATGGATTTGGCGATAGCCAGCGCCTCGATCAAGCCGAGGAACGCAATCGCCAAAGCGCTTGAGGAAAGCTGCGCTACCCAGGCGAATTTAATCTCGGGTATATGCGGCGAAGGCAAATTCCCCGGCACGGAGCCGACGACCGCCACCAAAGTTTTGCCGCCCAAATCGGGTTGCGACCAGCCGAGCAGGAAAGCGGCGACGGCGACCAGCACGAGACTCGCCAGCATATCCATCTGCGGCAGCTTGTAGGCGCGAACCAACTTCCGCAAGCTCAAGGCCAGGATGATAGTTGCGACGCCGACGCCGATCGCCTTGACGTTAAATTGATCGCCCCCGGTCAGTGTCATCCACAGACGAAGCAAGACTTCCTGATGTCCGGTTCCCCGCTCGTGAACGCCGAGGAAATTGGAGATCTGGCCAATGCCCACCAGAAGCGCGGCTCCGGTCATGAAGCCGAGAATGACCGATTCCGAAATATAGCGCGTCAGATCTCCGAGTTTGAAAACCGCAATGAAAATCTGGAGGATGCCGACCATGACGCCAAGGAGGAACATGGCTTCATAAACCGCGGCGCGCGCATTCGTATCGAAAGCGGCCAAGGCGCTGAAGACGACAAGAGAAATGGCGCTGGTTGGTCCATTGATCAGATGGGACGACGATCCGAACAAGGCGGCGACCGCCGTCACCACAATGGCCGAGTAAAGTCCAAAACGAGGATCGACGCCGGCGATCAGCGCATAGGCCATCGCCTGCGGCAGGGAAATCGCGGCGACGGTCAATCCGGCGAGCAGATCCCTGCGCCATTCATCGCCGCTATAATTCAGGCTGAAAATTTTACTGAAGCGACTTGCCACGGCATCTCGAGAATTGGGACCGAGCATCGGCTTTAGACCTTAGCGTTCAGTTCTCGAGCGCAGCTCAACGCGTCACGGTTTCAGCACGGCATTGATGACGCTACGCGATTGGCTGCGCAACGGTTCGCCAGCCTCGTTCTCATAGGCTCCGCTGAATTGTTGGTCCAGGCCGCGATGAAGTTCGCGCATCGACTCATGAGAAACGCTGGGCGTCTCGCTCGCGACGTCGGTCCGCAGATTCTTGACGGCGATGAGCGCGACCGCGATGGCGACAGCCGCGACCGCAGCCAAATTGGTCCACACAGTCGCACTGCGGGATCTGGAAATTGTGCTCATCGATGCCCCGGAACGCCAGTGGAGCCTCGGCCGAGCTCCATCAATCCATAAACTTTATCAACTATTGCAAATGTCGCGTCAAGCGGCGAGGCTTCTAATGGCTGCAAGGGCCTTGCGGAGGGTCGCTTGCCCATCGATCCGCGTCGATCAAGGCTGCGGACCGCTCTTGATCGCGAAGGTCGATCGCTTCCCATTGAATTATACTGACGTCATTTGCAGGAATAGAGCTTTACCTTCGCATCGCCGGCTTTGGTTCTTTCCCAATATATGAATTGGATGCGAACCTTAAATATGTTCCTCGCTCCAATCAAAGCGGAGCATTTTTGAACGAAAACAAATGGGTGTTCAATGATCGCCATATGGGAAACGCTGTAAACTGGAACCCGGATAAACATTCAAGCATTCTTTTGCTCGGGAACAGCATAGTCCTTGGCGGAAACACCTACGATCAAGCCGACAAGCTGGGGCCGCAGTTACAGGCCGTGCTTGGCGCAGAGTATGCGGTATGGTCCGCCGCCGCCGGAGGATGGACCGACGTTAATGAGATGAACTATCTCGACGAGAATAAGGATGTTTTGCAGAACAGCGATGTCGTAATCGTGGAATATATGGCGGGAGGTCTTTCCGAGATAGCGAAATGGCCGGGGTACTATGTCTTCCCGGACCACAATCCCCCAATTTTAACGTCCTATATTTTCACCAAACACGTGCTGCCCCGCCTTATCGGCAATATTGTCTTGAATGAATCAGGTTCTCTGCCGCCAACGGGCGAAGCGGATCCCCGACAGCTGAAACGTTTCGCCTCCGTGATCTCAAACATGGCTGCGACGCGCGAGGTCTTGATTTTCCTATATCCGACAAAGACCCTCTTTCTGAACAAGCCCGCCTGGACGGCGGCGACGGCGGACATCATCGAAATGTGCCGCTCTCTCGCGATTCAATGCATCGACGTCGCGGCCGACGATAGGTGGACGGCAGATCTTTATGCGAGCGATGCGACGCACCCCAAGGCAAAGGGCAATAAGGTTCTCGCCAGCATTCTTGCAAGCGGCGTAGAAGCCGTCGGGACGGTAGCGGCAGCGAATTCGCAAGTGGGCGCCCGTTAGGCGGCTGGACGCACCTTACAGCCACGACATCGCGCCGCATCGCCTTGGGCGATGCGGGTGCGCCGAATTGCCGCTCGTGGAGCTAACCACGCCGGCCGGTCGGCGCGCTGGACCAGCATGATGAGTTGTCGGAAACGCGGCGATCGCGGCGGCCAAGGTTCCGAAATGCCGCCGCGCGGCACAGAATGTGCTTGCGCTTTGGCAGTCGCCAAGAGCGCGCGATCGTCCTTGAGGGCGGCTGCCTCGCGGCCTGTGGAACTTAATGTCGTGAGGTTATTGTGTTGAAGAACGAGTTTGAAGCAAACAACAACGATCCGAAGTTCGCTGATCGCCGTCAGATCCTGAAGGGCATGGCCGCCCTTCCAATGGTCGGTTTGCTTGCGCCGAAGGCATTTGGCGCCACGGCGACCAACGCGGTCGACACCACCGGCCTCGCGGTGACTGATGATAGCGTCACGATCGGCATTCTGCATTCCTTGACCGGAACGATGGCTATTTCGGAAACGGGGGCCGTCGAGGCCGAGAAACTCGCCATCTCCGAGATCAACGCCAAGGGCGGCGTCCTTGGTCGCCAGATCAAGATCATCGTGGAGGATGGCGCGAGCGACTGGCCGACTTTCGCGGAAAAGGGAAAGAAGCTGATCGAAAGCGACAAATGCGCGATGGTCTGCGGCTGCTTCACGTCGGCATCCCGCAAGGCGGTTCTGCCGGTATTCGAACAATATAATGGCCTGCTCTATTATCCGACTTTCTATGAGGGGCTCGAGCAATCCAAAAATGTCGTCTACACGGGCCAGGAGGCGACGCAGCAGGTTCTCTCCAGCCTGAACTGGCTGGACAAGGCGAAGGGCGCGAAGAGCTACTATTTCGTCGGTTCCGACTACATCTGGCCGCGGACCGTCAACAAGATCGCGCGTAAGCACATCGAGAATGTGCTGAAGAAAGAAGTGGCCGGCGAAGATTATTTTCCGCTTGGAAACACGCAGTTCAATTCGGTCATCAATAAAATCAAGCTGAAGAAGCCGGACGTGATCTATGTCACCGTCGTCGGCGGATCGAATGTCGCATTCTTCAAGCAATTGAAGGCGGCGGGCGTCGATTTCAGCAAGCAGACGCTGATGACGATCGCGGTGACGGAAGATGAGATCAAGGGCATCGGGGCCGAGAATATCGCCGGGGCCTATTCATGCATGAAATATTTCCAATCCATCGATACGCCCGCCAATAAAGCGTTCGTCGCCGCCTATAAGAAAATGTGGGGGCCCGACGCCGTGATCGGCGACCCGCAGGAGGCCGCCTACCTCATGCCGTATCTCTGGAAGCTGGCTGTTGAAAAAGCCAATAGCTTCGACGTGGATAAGGTCGTCGCGGCCTCGCCTGGGCTCGAGTTCCCGGATGCGCCAGAAGGAATAGTTCGCGTTCACCCAAATCATCATCTCTGGTCGAAGGCCCGCGTCGCCAGGGCGCTCCCAGACGGACAGTTCGAGATCGTCGACACGACCGATCTGATCGAGCCGAATCCATTTCCCAAAGGCTATCAATAGGCTTTTTCCTCGCGGCGGGTGGGCTAGGTCCCTATCCGCCGCGACTGTTTTATCCATGCGCCCCGGCCTGGGCCGCCGAAGGCTGTCGGTTCTTGGAACGCTGGTCTGGCCGCTCGGGATCGCGCCGCCGTGCTTGCTCGCCGCGGGGCGGGGACTGGGTGGCTCCCTGGGGCGTAGCCGGCTGAAATCGCCGGCGTTTCTCGAATATATCAACCGATTGGAGTTGCCGTGACGCTACAAGCTTCCACCGCGAGGAAACAATCCGCGATCGACCCCGTCGAAATGACGGTCGCGGAGGTGCAGGCCGCCTTTTCGCAGGGCGATCTCACCTCCGAGGCGCTGACCCAGGCCTATCTCGACAGGATCGCGCTGTATAATCCGCGTTACGTGGCGGTGATCACGATGAACCCGAACGCCCTGAGCGATGCGCGCGCCATCGATAAACGCCGCGCGGCTGGCGAAAAGCTCGGACCGCTCGCAGGCGTCCCCGTCGTGGTGAAGGATACGATGGACATGGCCGGGCTTCCGAGCACGGGCGGTTGGCGGCTGCTCAGCGCGCGGGCTGGCGGCGTCGACCTTATCCCCGCTACAGATTCGCCGGTTGTGGCGCGAATGCGGGCGGCGGGCGCCATCATTCTAGGCAAAACCAACGTCCCGATTTTGAGCGCTACGGGAAGTCACGCCAGCAACAGTTGGGCCGGCGTGACCCTTAATGCGGTCGACCCCAGCCGGCTCCCGGGCGGCAGCAGCGCCGGGACCGCGACGGCTGTGGCCGGCAGCCTTGCTGTATTGGGCTTGGCCGAGGAGACGGGCGGCTCGATCCAAAATCCCGCCTCGGCTCAGGATCTGGTTGGGATCAAACCAACCTTCGGCTTGGTCCCCAACGCCGGCGTCATGCCGCTCGCCGGAAGCACACGCGACGTGGTGGGGCCGATCGCCCGCTGTGTGCGCGACGCCGCCCTGACGCTCGACGCGCTCGCGGGATTCAGTTCGGAAGATCCGAAGACGGTCGCCGGCATCGGCAACAAACCGAAGGGCGGCTACGCAGCAAATCTCGACGCCTCCTCGCTACAGGGAAAGCGCCTTGGGCTCTATGGGCGCGGTTGGCGGAATCGGCCGCTATCGCCAGAGGCGGCCGCTCTTTATCAGAGGGCCATCGGCGAATTGGAAAGGCGCGGCGCGACGCTGGTCGCGGATCCTTTCGAGGGCACCGGTTTTGCCGATATCGGCCGCCCCGCCAAGGGCCTCGACCATTTCGATGCGCGCGGCATGGAATGCGTTCCCTTTGATATGGACCGTTATCTGGAACGAATGGGCCCCGATGTTGCGATCCCGTCATTTAAGGCATTCGCGAAGGCGGTCGCGAGCGAGGACCCGTTCGCGCCGACGGGCGTGCTGTTCTATATGAAGGATCTGCCGCAACTTGAGGCCGGCATCGTCGATCCTCTTGCGCCGCCGGACCTTTCGGAGTTCATCGCCGCCAAGGAAGCCTACCTTTCGATCTTCAAGGAGGTCATGGCGCGCGAAAAGCTCGATGGCTTGGTCTTCCCGCAAATGCGCGATGAACTGCCGCCTTTGGTCGGCGCGGGGACGATCCATGAAACCACAGTCTGCGAGATCAACATAGCCGGTCTGCCCGGCGTCACCGTCCCCGCCGGCTATTACGCCTCCGGGGCGCCTTTTGGCCTGATCTTTGTCGGGCCGATGTGGAGCGAGGCGACATTGCTGTCCTTCGCCTTCGACTATGAGAGCGCCACGAAACACCGCAAGGTCCCGACTCTGGCGCAGTAACGCTGCGCCCCGCTGTTGACGGCCGATGACGCCGTCAACAGCGAAGCGGGGGAAGATGGGTTCTCTCCGCCTCACCGCCCCGCAAGCTTCGCGAGGGTCTCTTCAGCCAATCGTCTCGTCAGCTCCCCGGCTGCGAGCTCCCGGCCGAGGCCCGCGGCCTGACCGGACCACAGCGGCGTGAAGTCATCCGATCGAGACGGCTCCGATTTCGCGCGCAGCGGCGCGAGAGCGCCGCTGGCGAGATGGAAGCCGGGCGCTTGCTCGAAGATCGGCCCGATCTCGCGAACGAGCCGGTTGACGACCGCCCGCGCGGGACGGCCGGTGAAAACATTCGTGATCGCCGTTTGATGATCTCGAGCCGTCTTTAAGGCTTGTCTGTGCAGGGGCGCCACATTCGCTTCGGGACAAAATAGGTAGGCCGTTCCAATCTGCACCGCCGAAGCGCCGAGCGCCAAGGCGGCGGCGATGCCGCGCGCATCCGCAATGCCGCCGGCCGCGATGACGGGCGCCTTGACCGCATCGGCAATCTGCGGCGCGAGCGCCATAATGCCGACCTGCGCGGAAATATCATTGGAGAGAAACATTCCGCGATGACCGCCGGCTTCGAGACCCTGGGCGATGATCGCGTCGCAGCCATGGTCTTCGAGCCATATGGCCTCATCGACAGTAGTCGCCGACGATAGAATTTTTGCGCCCGCATCCTTCACCCGCCTTAACAGGTTTTTGCCTGGCAGGCCGAAGTGGAAGCTGACGATCTCGGGCTTTAGCTCCTCCACAAGATCGCAATGCGCGTCGCCGAACGGAGCGAGGGCCGAGACGGGGACCGGCATCCCAGGATCGAGGCCAAGCTCAATATAGTAGGGCTTTAGACGTCGCCGCCATGCTTCCTCGCGCGCAGGCTCGATCGACGCTGGAACGTGGCAAAAGAAGTTCACATTGATGGGCTTCGACGAGCGCAGCCGGGTGGCGCTAATCTCGCTGCGAATTTGGTCCGGGCTCAAAACCGCGCAGGGCAGCGAGCCAAGTCCGCCCACCTCCGCAACGGCGACCACCATCGCCGATGTGACCACCCCGGCCATAGGGGCCTGAATGATCGGCAGTTCAATCCCGAGGAGATCCAGGATTCGGCGGTCGGGCCAATCGGTCATTGTTCTTCCCTCTGCGCTGGATGGCGGCGCCGTAGCCTAGAAACAGTCTTTCGCCGCATAGGCGGGCCGTCAACGACGTGTTCGATTTCAGGGCGGTTTAGCGGAAACTCACCATCGGCCGGCGTGAGCGCCGCCGTCGACATGCAGGACCTCGCCGGTCACGAAAGCCGCACTCTCAAGGTAGAGCACGGCTTCGACGATCTCTTCAATCTCGCCCATCCGCCCCAAAGGATGGAGCGTCGCGAAAAAGCCATGCGCTTCGGGGCTATGCATCGGGGTCTTGATGATGCCTGGCGAGACGGCGTTCACCCGCACGCCGTGGTTGGCATACTCGATGGCCAGCGACCGGGTTACCGCATTGAGGCCGCCCTTGGTCAGCGCCGCCAGCGCCGCGGGCACCCCTGCGATAGGCTGGTCGGCCACGCTCGTCGTGATGTTGACGATATGGCCGCCGCCCTGGCGCAGCATCTGCGCCAAAGCGCGCTGCGAGAGGTGGAACAAGCCCGCCAGATTTGTGGCGACCAGCGCCGCGAAATCAGCTTCGGAGTAATCGACAAATGGCTTTGAGATGAACGCGCCGGCATTATTGACCAGAGTGTCGATGCGGCCGAAGCGATCGATAGCCGCGGCGACGATGCGGTCGGCGGTTTCTGGATAGGCGACGTCGCCCGCGACGGTCGCCACATCCAGACAATCGCTGGGCTTGATCGTGCGGGAATTGCCGACGACGCAATAGCCGCGATCGAGGAACCCCTTGACCAAGCCCGCCCCGATCCCCTGTGACGCGCCGGTGATCAATGCGACTTTGCGTTCTGCGCTCATAATGCTTCTCTGTTTCAAGGCTGGGTTTTAAGGCTGGCGGAAGAGGAGTGGCGCGGTCTGACGGCGCGACGGAGTTCCGCCGCAACCCGGTCCTGCCGATCGCCTAGAGATAGCGCCTTACGCGATCGTTACGCTGTCGGAGAATCGAGCTACGGTCGCAATTTTTTTGGACGCCGCGACTGGCGGCGGTCAGCAAGATTGAAAATGGGCTTCTAAATCGCTTTGGGATCGCTGACTTTCCGTGTCGTCAGAAACGCCGCGAGGCGATCATACCAAAGAGCCTGATCCGCAGGCGTTGAATGCGCATTGGCCGGACTTGGGTTCGGGACGACGAACACGCGGCTTCCTCCGATGCGCAAAGGCTGCGGCCCGAGGTTAGCCTCCGTTGCGGGAGAAGCCAGCGCGCGGTGAACCGCCCGATATGCCGTCACTCCGTGGAAACACGCGACATCTGGACGATAGCGCTCAAGTTTTTCAACGAGAAGCGCCACGCCATTGATGAATTCCACTGGATTGAGATCGCTGGCTCGCGCGGTCGGGCGCTTGACCGCGTCGGTGAAGCCGAATCCGTAATCGAGCAGCAGGCGGTCGTGCTCGGGACCCAAAAGCGGGACGCCGAGTGCCTCTCGCGCCGTCCCGCTCAAAGCCGAGCGTGAGAAAGCTGGCCAGAAGCGATTGGTCTTGCGGGCAAAATAATGTCCCTGCGAGGCCGAGAAGATTGAAGGATTGATGCCGATGAAGATCACGTTGAGGCCCTCGCGCACGAGATCGGGGAGGCTTGGCGGATTTTCCTCATCCATTGGCTCGTGCTCCATTGCGTCGTCGCGCCTTGCGCCAAACGTCAGCCGTTGAAAGCGCCGCAGCTCTCGACGACGATGGTGTCAACTGGCCTCGATCATGCGAAGGCTTGCGCTCGAGCGTCAAGAAAACGAAATGCAAAAGGCCGACAATTGCAACGAGGCATTCGGATCTGTCGGAGCCATCGCGACCGCGTTGAGGAAAAATGATGAACCTAAAATTTGGGCGTCTCGCCATTCTGGTCGGCGGTGGTTTTGCGTCGGCTCTGGCGGGAGCCGCCGCCGCAGATGAAGCCCTGAGCGGGTCCAAGGGGCTTTCGAAGATCGAAACGATTGTGGTGATCTACGCGGAAAATCGCAGTTTCGATAATCTCTATGGTCATTTTCCAGGGGCCAATGGTCTCGACAACGTGACGCCCGATCAGGTTATGCAGGTCGATCGCGACGGCTCGCCTTTAAAAGAACTGCCGCCGATCTGGGGCGGCCTCACCGCCAAGAAATATAGGCCGGAAGGCGGCGAGCAGCTGGCGGCGCATATGCCAAACGCCCCATTCGCCATCGACGATCCAAAAGGCCTCAATACGCCGATCAGCGTCCCGACGATCGACCTTTGGCATCGCTTCTATCAAAATCAGATGCAGATCGATGGCGGCAGGAACGACAAATTCGTCGCCTATGGCGACTCTGGCGCTCTGGTCATGGGCTACTATTCCGACGGCCCCAATCTGCCGCTCTGGCCGATCGCGCAACGCTATGCGCTCGCCGATAATTTCTTCATGGGAGCCTTCGGCGGTTCTTTCGTCAACCACTTTTATTTGATCTGCTCCTGTACGCCGCGCTATCTCAATGCTGATCAAAGTCCCGCCAAGGGTTTGATCGCCGCCGTCGAGCCCGATGGAGTTTCACTGACGCTGGCGCCGAATTCGCCGAAGTCCGCGCTCGAGGGCATCCCGAAATTTGTCAACGACGGAAGCATCTCGCCGGATTTCTACGCCATCAATACAATGCAGCCGCCCTATCAGCCGAGCGGCAACAAGCCCGCGCCTGGCGGCGACCCGGCCTATGCCGATCGAAACCGGCCGACAACGCTTCCGCCGCAAACAGAAACCACCATCGGCGACCTTCTGAGCGCGAAGGGCGTGACTTGGGCGTGGTATGCCGGCGCCTGGGGGGCCGCCCTTGATGGCGCGGCGATCACGCCCAATCCGAAATTCCAGTTCCATCACCAGCCGTTCAACTATTTCGCCAGCCTCGCGCCCGGCGTTCCCGCGCGCGCCGAACATTTGCGCGATGGCGGAATCGATGGGGCGAAGTTCATCGAAGCGATCGACGCCGGGACTTTGCCGCAGGTGAGCTTTTACAAGCCGCAGGGCAGCCTTAATGAACATCCTGGCTACGCCGACGTGCTATCCGGCGACCAGCACGTCGCCGATCTCGTGGCGCATCTCGAAAACAGCCCGCAATGGGGACATATGTTTGTTGTGATCACTTATGACGAGAATGGCGGTTTCTGGGATCATGTCGCGCCGCCAAGGGGCGACCGTTGGGGCCCAGGAACGCGGATTCCGACCCTTATCGTGTCGCCCTACGCCAAAAAAGGCTTTGTCGACCACACGCTTTACGACACAACCTCAATGCTGCGCCTCATTACCAGACGCTTCGATTTGCCGGTTCTGAGCGGCCTGCGAGCGCGAGACGAGGCTATGTCCGCCGCCGGAGGACAGACGCTTGGCGACCTGACCGGCTCCCTCGATTTCGGCCCTTGACCGCGCTTTGCGAGTCCCGCGGCACTGCGGCGGCGCTATCTTTCCGTAATCTTCAATTCGATTCGACGGTTGTGCTTGTTGGCATCGTCGCTATCGCCGGAGTCGAGCGGCTGAAATTCGCCAAAGCCGGCGGCGGCGAGCCGTTGCGGCGCCACCCCTTTGCCGACGAGATATTGCACTACCGCGATGGCGCGCGCGGCGGACAATGACCAGTTCGAGGGAAATTGCGTCGATTGAATCGGCTTTTTGTCAGTATGGCCGTCGACGCGAATGATCCAGGGAATATCTGGCGGTATTTCATGTTCGAGTTCAACCAAGGCGGCCGCCAGCTTGTCGAGCTCGTCGCGCCCCGCCGGGTCTAGGCTCGCCTGGCCCGACTGAAAGAGCACCTCAGACTGAAAAATAAATCGATCCCCAACGACGCTGACGCCCGGCCGGTCGCCAAGAATTTGGCGTAGGCGTCCGAAGAAATCGGAGCGGTAGCGGGCGAGCTCCTGGACTTTCTGCGCGAGAGCCACGTTGAGGCGAGAACCAAGGTCGGCGATTTTCGCCTGCGATTCCTGTCCGGATTTTTCTGACGCAGACAAGGCGTCCTCGAGCGCGGCCAGCTGGCGTCGCAGGGCCGAGATCTGCTGGTTGAGGATCTCGACTTGCGCCAGGGCGCGGGCGGAAATCTGTTGTTCGGCATTGAGTTCCTGCCGCGCGTCGGCGATCCGCGCGTTGGCGGCGTCGACCCCATCCGCGGCTTTGCTGGAATCGGCCAATCTCTGCAAGCGCGTATTGTCTTTTTGAGCGTCCTCAAGATTCGCCGAAAGCGTGGCCGCGGTCCCCTCCGCCTCGGTCTTGCTCGTACGCTCAAGCGCGAGCAGAGAGGTTAATTCCTCGATCTGGCGATTGAGTTTCTGCAATGCCGTATCTTTGCCGATGACCTCGCGGGCGAGAAAGAATTGCGCCAGCATGAAAACGGACAGCAGGAAAATCATCACGAGCAGCATGGTCGACAGAGCGTCGACGAAGCCCGGCCAATAATCGATCTGGCGCATGCGCTGACGCGCGCGGGGGGAGGCCATCAGAGCCGCTCCCTTAAGCGGAGGCGCATCAGTTGCGCTCCTTCAATTCGGCGGCGAGACTTTGCAGCACGACCTTAACCTCGCGGTTCTGTTCGGCCTGAGCCTCAACCCAATCGCGGATGATCTGCTGTTCAGAACGCATATGCTGAACCAGCGACTGAACGCCTTCCGCCAGATTGGCTACTGCGATCGAGGTCGCCTTCGCATGGCTCTGGTCGGCCCCCGCGGCGATTTTTTCAAGCGCGATGCGAAGCTCGACGGACATGCCCTCGAGTCCTGGCAAAGTCTCGAGCGGGGAGGCTACGGAGATTGCGGTCAGGCTGTCCTCGAGTTCGGTGAAGAAGCGGTTTTGGGCCTGCCCGGCCTGGAGATCAAGAAAGCCGAGCACCAGCGAGCCGGCGAGGCCGAACAGGGACGAGGTGAAGGAAATGCTCATGCCGGCGATTGGGGCCGAGAGCCCGTTTTTGAGATCATCGAACATAACGGCGGCGTCGGAGCCGGTTTGCATCGACTTGATGACGCCGCCGATCGATCCGACGGTCTCAAGCAGGCCCCAGAACGTGCCGAGCAGGCCGAGAAAAATGAGCAGGCCGGTCAGATAGCGAGCCGTGTCGCGCGCCTCGTCGAGCCGGGCTCCGATCGTGTCGAGAACGGCGCGCAAAGGCGCCGGGGCCATTGCAGTCGCCAGGGGCTTGTCGCCAATGAGCGATGCGACGGGGGCCAGAAGAACAGGCGGCTTGACGCGCCCGGCTTCGCCGCGCAGCAGCGCATTGACCCATCGGACTTCGCGAAACAGGCGGATGACCTGCCGCAGCCCCATGATGATGCCGAACGCGAGCACTCCTATGATCAAGCCGTTGAGGCCGGGATTGGCCATGAAGGCGGTGATGATCTGGCGATGCAGAATGAGCGCGCAAAAACCGGCTAGGATGAGAAACGCCAGCATACGCACAAGGAAGATGAGCGGCGCAGATAGCTGGCCGGGACGGTCATTCCTCGTGTGGATCAAAGGGCCCATGTCGATCACCTGCTGCGCAAGAGAGGCCGTCGAAAAGCGCTTCCGCGATGGTCATTGCGCCGATCCTTTGACCATGATCTTTGAAAACGTGTCGGCCTTTCGGCCAAGATCATGCGTTAAAACAGCCAGATAGGGAACAGAATCGCTTTCTGGCGATGCGATCCTGCTCTCTCCCGAGTGTAAGCAGATTCGCCGTGATCGGACCAGACATTTGACGAAGCGAAGCGGCTGAACCTTCTAAAAACTGCGCCTGAGCGGCGCGCAAAGAGCGAGGGGCGCTGCGAAATCGCTCGCCGCGACGAGAACCCTCTGTTTCTGAAAAATACGTTATTTCAATATGCTATGTAATTTCGACCGGGACGCCATGCGGAACCTTGAGCCCCATGGAGAGTTGCCCGGACCGGTTGTGGAGGAGCAGATGAGCGATTTGCTCGAAAGGTCCGTGGCTCGCAGGCACGCGGGGCGCGACCCGGCGCGGACGCTGGAAATGCTCGCGACGCTTTTTGTCGGCGCACTGGCGGTTACCGCGCTTTATGTCGGCCGCGACATTTTCGTGCCGATCGCAATCGCCATTCTGCTCAGTTTCGTCCTATCGCCGCCCATTCTGCTTTTGCGGCGCTTGGGCCTCCATCGCGCTGTATCCGTCGTGATCGTGGTTATCGCCAGTCTTTTGATCGCCTTTACGATCAGCGCCGTTTTGACCCGACAGGTTTCCGACCTTGCCGTCGACTTGCCGAAATATGAGACGACGATCAACGTCAAGATCGGGCGGTTGCGCGATGCGGTGACGGGCAATGCGCTTTTCAAGAAGGGCGCGACGGCGTTCGAAAGCATTGGCGAAAGTCCAAATCGGACGCTCGCGAGCGAGGAATCTTCGCAGAACGCGCAGAGAAATATACTGACGCAGGCGCAAGAAGGGGCGCGTCCGGTGCCGGTTGAGGTGCATGAGCCTTCGCCCGGACCTTTCACCGTGCTGCGGACGGTCGCCGGAACGGCGCTCTCCCCGCTGGAGACGATCGGCATCGTCGTCATCTTCGTGATTTTCGTTCTTTTTCAACGCGAGGATCTGCGAAACAGATTCATAAGACTTGTTGGATCGCAGGATCTGCAACGCACGACCGTCGCCATGAACGACGCCGCCGGGCGGTTGAGCCGCTTTTTTCTGGTGCAGACGCTGGTCAACGCCAGCTTCGGCGTCATTGTCGCGTTGGGGCTTTATCTGATCGGGGTTCCGAGCCCGATCCTGTTTGGCATCGCCGCGTTTCTGCTGCGTTTCATTCCCTATATCGGGTCGTTTATCGCCGCTGCCTTCCCCATCGCATTGGCTGGGGCCGTCGATCCGGGCTGGGGGATGGCGCTCGAAACTCTGGCCCTCTTTCTCATTGTCGACAATGCGATTAGCTACATTGTCGAGCCTTGGCTCTATGGCCAGAACACCGGAATTTCACCGATCGCCGTGATAGTCTCGGCGACCTTCTGGACTTGGCTCTGGGGGCCGATTGGCCTTGTGTTGTCAACGCCCCTCACGGTCTGCCTTCTCGTTCTTGGCCGGCATGTGGACCAGCTTGGTTTTCTCGACGTGATCTTGGGCGATGCGCCGGCCCTGACGCCGGTCGAAAACTTTTACCAGCGCATGCTGGTTGGCGATGCGTCTGAAGTCACCGATCAGGCCGAGCGGTTTTTGAAAACCAATTCGCTCATCGCTTATTATGACGACGTTGCGCTGAAGGCCTTGTTGATGGCGCAAGCCGATCTGCGGCGCGGCGTGCTTGATGAGCCTCGACAAAACCGGATCAAGGAGACGATCGAGGAAGTCATCGAGAATTTGTCCGATCAAGCGGATGAAAAGCCGGATGCGCCAGCTTCGGAGAAAGCGGAGCCTTATGCGTTGCTGACCTCGTCCGACTCGCCGGTTCTTGCCGACGAGCCGCCGGGGCAGGCGCCGGTAGCCTTTCCTTCGGTTCAATCGGCGCGCAAACCGGTGCTTTGCATCGCCGGCCGCAGTCCGCTTGACGAAGCGGCGGCGGCGTTGCTTGGGCAAATCCTCGAAAAACACGGCGTGCAGGCCAAAATCGAGCCGCCGGAAATGCTGACTATCGGCGGGGTGATGCATCTTGCGGGGACGGGGGCGCAGATCATTTGCCTGTCTTATCTTGACGCCGACGTCAGCCCGGCGGGCGCGCGCTATGCGGTTCGCCGTTTGCGCCGCCGCCTGCCGGAAGCAAAGATTCTTGCCGGCTTTTGGCAGGGGGATACGGACAAAGCGTCCGATCTTTGCGCCCAGACGAAGGCCGATTTCTGCGCAACGCGCCTTGTCGACGCCGTAACATTTTGCGTGCAGGAGGCTCAAGCGCCGGACCAATCTTCTGTGGGCCGGTCCGGCGCAGAAGAGCGGGCTGGCGAGGCCGCCACGTCGCCGGGGCTAGCGGGAGTGGCTTAGATTTGTTCGGTCGAACGGCCTTAACGCCAAAACTTCGTGGTCTCCGCGGGCGACAAACGGTGGCCTTGGGGCCTCGAGCAATTGGATCAGCTTCAGTTTGAGCCATTCTAAGAAGTTAGTGCAGTAAACCCAGGTACGCCGCAAACGCCAATTCTGTGAGCGACTTATCTGGGCCATAGATGGATATGGCTCCGCTCTCGCCTGTGGCTAATTGACACATAAGAACACTTGATTATCAATAGTTATTCGCTGTCTGACAACTGTCAATATAAAATTATACACAACCGAATCGGCGCAGACGAAAGTTGTGGCCTCGATATGGCGATCTACGGACATTCGGAACAAAAATTAGTCCAGCAAAATCCGATATACGATCGATCGGACTGCAAAAATATCATCTTTGAGTCGCTTGATGCGGACAGTCGCCGACGGCTTGAGCGACATGTTCAAACAATGAAGGCCAAGCTTGGCGATGTTATTGCTGAGGCGCATGAGCCTTTCGAATATGTCTACTTTCCGAAAAGCGCAATTCTTACGCTGTCGACCGTTTTAGAGCGAGGATCTGCAATTGAGACGGGAAACATAGGCAATGAAGGCCTATTTGGCTTCGCTGGCATTTATAGCAAAATCACATACTGCCACTGTCACGTACTGCTGGAAGGGACGATATTCCGAATCCCGGTTGAGGTCCTGCGAGAGGAGTTTGAGAGAAGCGAAACATTACGACGTGTGCTAATGAACTACTTAAGCATGCGGCTCGCACAAATGCAGCAGACTCTCGCATGCAATACCGTGCACACTGTTTATGAAAGGCTCTGCCGTTGGCTGCTCATCATGCCTGACTGCGCCGAAAGCGAACATCTTCCTTTTACGCATGAAACTCTATCTCACGCGCTTGGCGTCGATCGGAAATCGGTGACTCTTGCTGCACAAGGTCTTCAGATGGCAGGATTGATTAGCTATTCTCGCGGTAAGATCCAAATTCAAGATCGTCCCGGCCTGGAATCGTCAGTATGCGAGTGCTACGGGGTTATAAATGAACTGCGTCAGCAATTTTTTGCGCTCTATTCGAAGCAAGCGCCTAGACGTTTGACGTCGCCAATTTGTACATGAAATTTCGCGATCGGTGGATAGGGCCTCGCGCAGTCATCACGAGGCTTTGACGCAGGATAAGATGCAAGGTGGGGATAGCAGTATCCTCTCCGCGGGCGAGGGCGGCCAGATTGGTTCAGCCCAGCGGCTCCAGCGCCAAAACCTCAGGGTCGCTTAGGCCATGCAACCGATGCGCCGCCGCATGGGCGAAGCGCATCAGCACGGCGCGCCGCGTTGGCGCGGCAATCCGATGTTCGGGCGCCTCCCGCACAATCTCCGCGCCATAAGCGTCGGCGATGATGAGGCCGGCGTCCGGCGGCATGATCTCGACTGGCACAGTTTCTGGAATGGCGAAATAAAGCCGGTCGCAATGGGCGCGATAGTCGCGCCATTTCATATCCGCCCGAAAATCTGCGATCGAGGATTTGATCTCGACAATGTGGATCGCGCCATCATCGGCCAGCGCGACAATGTCGGCCCGTCGCCCCGAGAGCAGGGAAAGTTCGGTGAGGGTCGAGAATTTCAATCGGCGCAAAAGCCGCCGCGTTCCGCGCGCGACGAAGAGAGCGGTTTCGGACTGGCGTCCATCTTGTCTCACAATGGGCTGGAGCAATTTTGGCATAGAGGTTTGATTGAGGCTCCTGATCGGCGAAAAGACTTGGGTGACGTTCACAGAGCAGGAATACCGGACGGATCTTGTGTCAAACTGATTCGACGTTCAAGGCGTAAGTATTGCAGGGTAGGGAGATTTTCGCATTGAACAAGCGCCGAGGCCTATGTTGCCAAAGCTTGTCTAGTTCTGAAGAAGGCCGCCGCCGCGGGTTTTTGCTGAGATCAGCGTCAATCAAAACGCAAGGCAGCGCTTCGCGAGGCGCCGTGAGTTAGATTGATGCGGCGGAGCTTCTCATCCCCGCCGCATCGGCGCCGATTAGCGGAACAGCGCTCTGAGAGCCGGAGCCGCCCCCAAAATTGCGCATATTATTGACAAGGTCGAAGGGGTCACGACGTGTGAGCCATAAGGCGATCCGCTTCTGTTTGTGCCTTTCGAAGGAGATAGCACAACAAATCTAGGCTCAGGACCTATTAAATTTGCCTGAGATGTGATTCCTGGTCTCCGCATGGGGAGGCTGGGATGAGTGATTTGTTTTTGTTGGGCGAGCGGCAGATGGCGCGGCTTGCGCCGCATTTTCCTCTGTCGCATGGCGTTCCGCGGGTTGACGACCGTCGGGTGGTCAGCGGAATCGTCTATGTGATCCGCAACGGCCTGCAATGGAAAGATGCGCCCAAGGATTACGGGCCGCACAAGACGCTTTACAATCGCTTCATCCGCTGGAGCCGGCTCGGCGTCTTCGACCGCATATTCGCCGCGCTCGCTGGCGAAGGTCCAAAGCCCGAGCGCATCATGATCGACGCCACGCATCTGAAGGCGCATCGCACAGCGGCGAGCCTGCTCAAAAAGGGGCTCTTCCCCGCCGTATCGGGCGCACGAAAGGCGGACTGAACTCGAAGCTCCACGTCGTTTGCGACGGCGCCGGCAAGCCCCTCGTCATGTTGCTCTCGGAGGGCCAGATGAGCGACCACAAGGGCGCGCGGCTGATGCTCAAGGCTTTACCGCCCGCTTCAATGTTGATCGCCGACAGGGGCTACGACAGCAACTGGTTCCGCGCCGCGCTGAAGGCCAGGGGCGTCGAGCCCTGCATCCCGCCAACCAGAAGCCGCAAAGCGCCGCTCCACTATGACAGGACGCTTTATCGAACGCGCCACAGAATCGAGAACCTCTTCGCCAAGCTCAAGGACTGGCGCCGCATCGCAACCCGCTATGATCGATGCGCCCATACTTTCTTCTCCGCCATCTGCATCGCAGCCGCCGTCCTCTTCTATCTCAATCAATGAGTCCTGAGCCTAGGCGTCCCTCGAATGCGAGTTGCGCCAGTTCGTTTGTTAATGACGAGATATAGTCTAATGTATTTTGGGTTGTTATGTGCGCGTTTTGTGCAGGTTGAATCTCATCCGGTGCGTCCGTAGACAATACATCGTGTGTCATGGGGTTCCCTAACGCCTTACAAACTCTGACGCTACTCTATTATGTATCTTTTATGTCATCTATATTGTTTGCGTATTCCGCGTATGAATAAGACGTACATGCTTATCACCCTCGTTGGGCCTGAATACGGCTGCTAGAGTTGTCCAATTAGTTTTTTGTTGATCGCCTTAACTCCGGCATATTTTGTCATGGCTACGCTTCTGTCTGTGGCAAATGCCACATTATAACAAAAAATTATCCACATTCATTATGTTACATAACAGCTGTTAATACACAACAATCATCACAGGCAAATTCCCTGCGAATAACCTTCATCATCTTGGTCCATGAAAGAAAAGTTGTGGGCCTTGTACGCTTCAACGCATGCCAGACAGAGAGATTAGTTTGTCAAAATCCAATAGGCGATTGATCAGAGCGCAAAAATATCATCTTGAATCGCGTGACGCAGATAGCCGGCCACCTGTCCAGACTGAGGTTCAAGCGTGGTGATGTTCCAAGCAGGCGGACCAAGTTTGACGTTGCCACGAGGCGCCGCGTAGTCGTCGTAGGGCCGTGGATGACCCCACCGGAGCGCGTTTCTTTGACGCAAGATGGGTCTGTGTCTATCTCAGATCGACCAATCGTCGCGGGGCTCTTCAATCCTGTCGATGAAGCCGCGTTTGATCAGCGTCGCGACAATTGCAGCCGCGGCCTGTTCGGCTGTTTGGCTCTTGCGCGCGACAACCAGATCCGGGGCCTCGGGCGCCTCATAAGGTTGATCGATGCCAGTGAAATTCTTGATCTCGCCTGCAATGGCTTTTTTGTAGAGGCCCTTTGGATCGCGCGCTATGCATTCGGCGATCGGCGTATCGACGAATATTTCGATGAATTCGCCGTCATCGAACAGGTCGCGCACAAGCTGCCGCTCAGCCCGGAACGGCGAGATGAACGAGCACAAAACAATCAGCCCCGCCTCGACCATGAGCTTGGCCACTTCGCCGACGCGCCGGATGTTCTCGACCCGGTCAACCTCGGTGAATCCGAGGTCCTTGTTCAGCCCATGCCTGATATTGTCGCCATCGAGCAGGATAGTGTGGACGCCATGCGCGTAAAGCCGTGCTTCGACCAGATTGGCGATGGTCGATTTACCCGAGCCGGAGAGGCCGGTGAACCAAAGCGCAGCCGGTCCGTGGTTATTCAGCCGGGCGCGGTCGATCTTGGCGACATTTAGCCCCTGGCGGTGGATATTTGTCGCCCGGCGCAGACCGTACGAGATAAGGCCCGCCGCCGCCGTGGCGTTGCTGGCCCGGTCGATGAGAATGAAGGCGCCGGTCGCGTGATTTTCCGCGTAGGGGTCGAAGGCGATAGGGGCGCTCGTCGCCAGATTGCAAACCCCGACTTCATTGAGGCTCAAGGTCCGCGCCGGCAATTCGCCGAGCGTGTTGACGTCGATGCGGTGTTTGAGCTCCGTGATGGTGACCGGGACCGTTTTCGCCCCAGCTTTCAAGAGATAGGATCGGCCCGGCAATAATTTGTCGTCGCTCATCCATATGATGTGGGCGGCGAACTGGTCGGAAACCTCGGGCCGGTTTTTCACCTCCGACAATACATCGCCGCGCGCGATGTCGAGCTCGTCAGCCAGGGTGAGAGTGACGGCGTCGCCCGCCGCAGCGACGGGAAGTTCGCCGTCGGCGGTGACGATGCGCTCGACACGCGAGGTTTTGCCTGAACCAGCGACGACGATTTTGTCGCCGGGGCGGATCGTTCCGCTCGCGATCGTTCCCGAAAATCCGCGAAAATCGAGATGCGGGCGATTGACCCATTGCACCGGAAGGCGGAAGGGCTGACCGCTGGTGTCTTCCTCGACATCGATGGATTCGAGATAGGAAACGAGGACAGGACCGTTATGCCAGGGCGTATTCTGGCTTTTTTCTGAAATATTATCGCCGTGGCGGGCCGAAATCGGGATCGGCGCGATCGTCTTGAATCCGAGCGGGGCGGCGAATGTCTTGAAGGCGGAGACGATTTTGTCGAATCCAGCCTGATCGAAACCGGTGAGATCGATCTTGTTGACCGCCAGGACGACATGTTTGATGCCGATGAGCGAGACAATCGCGGCATGACGGCAGGTCTGGGTTAACAGGCCTTTGCGGGCGTCGACGAGCAAAATCGCAAGA
Organism: Methylocella sp.; assembly: GCA_037200525.1. NCBI lineage: Bacteria > Pseudomonadati > Pseudomonadota > Alphaproteobacteria > Hyphomicrobiales > Beijerinckiaceae > Methylocella > Methylocella sp. The sequence goes on from JBBCGG010000001.1 coordinate 960,463, forward strand.
TCGGCGCCGGAGGCGGCCGTCGCCATGTTGCGCGTATACTGCTCATGGCCAGGCGTATCGGCGATGATGAAGGAGCGCTGCGGTGTCGAAACGTAGCGATAGGCGACGTCGATCGTAATGCCCTGCTCGCGCTCCGCCTCCAATCCATCGACGAGGAGAGCGAAGTCAATATTGTCGCCATCCGTCCCGTGCCGGCGGGAATCGCGTTCGAGCGCTGCGAGCTGATCGTCGAGAATGAGGCTTTGCTCAAACAGAAGCCGCCCGATCAGCGTTGACTTGCCGTCATCGACGGAGCCGCAGGTGATCAGCCGCAACGTCGGAAGCGCCGGCGATTGTTGCGAGTCTGGCGCCTGTTGGCGCTGTTGCACAGCCTCCAGCATTAAAAATAACCCTCGCGCTTTTTCTTTTCCATAGAGCCCGACTCGTCATGATCGATCAAGCGGCCTTCGCGCTCCGACATGGTCGAGGCGCGCATTTCCGCGATGATCTCGGGCAGGGTTTCGGCGTCCGACCGCATCGCTCCGGTCAGCGGATAGCAACCCAAGGTGCGGAAGCGGATTTTCTCCATGCGCGGCGTTTCGCTCGGCCGCAGGGGCAGGCGATCGTCATCGACCATGATCAGCGCGCCATTGCGCTCGACGACGGGCCGGTCCTTGGCGAGATAAAGCGGCACGACCGGGATATCCTCTGCGGCGATATAGTCCCACACGTCGAGTTCGGTCCAATTCGACAAGGGAAATACCCGCATCGACTCGCCCTGTTTGATCCTTGTGTTGAAGAGACGCCAAAGTTCGGGCCGTTGATTGCGCGGGTCCCAGGCGTGCGCCGCCGAACGATGCGAGAAAATGCGCTCCTTGGCTCTGCTTTTCTCCTCATCGCGCCGCGCCCCGCCAAAAGCCGCGTCGAATTTCCATTTGTCGAGAGCCTGGCGCAGGCCTTCGGTCTTCATCACCTGCGTATGCACGGAGGAGCCCGATGCGACCGGCGAAATGCCCCGGTTCAATCCGTCCTGATTGATGTGGACGAGAAGCTCCATCCCAACCTGCCGCGCCATCTCGTCGCGAAAGGCGATCATTTCTCGGAATTTCCAGGTCGTATCGACATGAAGCAACGGAAACGGCGGCTTCGTTGGAAAAAACGCCTTCTGCGCGATATGCAGCATGACGCCGGAGTCTTTGCCGATGGAATAGAGCATCACCGGCCGCTCAAACTCCGCGACCACCTCGCGCATAATAAATATTGCTTCCGCTTCGAGGCGGCGCAGATGAGGGGAGGCGGCTTGTTTCACGTATAGTTCCTGTAATACGCAAGATTTCACGTAGCGTGAGACGCCATTTATTCCTTCGCTATTGCGTTTGCAACGCCCGCCCGGGTCGCGAGGGAGACCGAACCGGTCAGAAACGGAATTGCGGTTGTTCTAAGGGCTTTAGCTGAAGCGCAATCCCGGCGGTAATGAGAACGACGGAGTCGCAAGCTGCCGCGAGCGCCTGGTTCAACCAGCCTTGGGCATCTCTGAAGGTGCGCGCCAGCGCGTTCTCCGGCACGATGCCGCCGCCAACTTCATTCGAGACGAAAATGACCGGGCCGCCAAGGCGCGCGACGCTCCGCGCCAGTTGGTCTGTCGCCTCGGCGAGATCCGCCTCGAGCAACAGCAGATTGCTGAGCCAGAGCGTCGCGCAGTCGACGACGATTATTCTGTCTTCGCGGGCTTCGCGCACCAATGCGGGAGCGAGCTCCAAAGGCTCTTCGATGAGGCCCCAGTCGGCGCCGCGCTCAGCGGCATGGCGGGCTATGCGCGCCGCCATTTCCGCGTCATGGGCCTGCGCGGTTGCAATCAAGACCGGGCGACGCCCCGAGGTTTCCGCAAGCTTTTGCGCATAACTGCTCTTGCCGGATCGCGCGCCGCCCAAAACGAGGAGATTTTTGGCGGGCTGATTGAGACGCGGCATGATGCGTTACCGACCCGCAGGCTCTTTGAAGCAGCGTTGAAAGGCATAAGACGATAAGGCCGCCAAATTGGCGAAGGCGGCCTCATCTTGGACAGTCGCATACATGACGCAGCGTCGCGACCTAGCCTATGCGCGGCGAATATTCGCGTCAGGTCCGCCACGGATGGTCGGGCAGATCGCTGACGCCGAGAACCGCGACGCCCGCCTGCGCCACCTTATGATCGTTCTCGACCGCGCTGCCGCTGACGCCGATTGCGCCGACGAGGACGCCTTCCTCATCGACAATCGGCAGCCCTCCGGGGAAGGTAATCAGCCCATCGTTGGAATGTTCGATGCCAAACAGCGAGCCGCCTGGCTGTGACAGCTTGCCTATCGCGCCCGTCGGCATTCCGAAAAAGAGAGCGGTCTTGGCTTTCTTGATGGAGATGTCGATGCTGCCGACCCAGGCGTCGTCCATCCGATAAAAGGCTTTGAGATTGGCGCCCGAGTCGACGACTGCGATGCACATTTGCGTTTTGAGCTCGACGGCCTTCTTCCGCGCGGCCTCTATGGCTGCCTCCGCGTGCGCGATGGTAACATGCATGTTCGCTCGCCTCCCTTATTGCGATTCCAGCGCCGTGGCGCATCCCCGCGGCATCATTAAACCGGCGGCGCGGGGCGCGCAATTCAACCCCGGATAAATCCGCAGTAACACGTCTCGCGGCCATTCTTACAGCCAATTCGGTAACATCTTGCGGGCGCAATTGTTCGCGCGAAGAAGTTGCCCTATCGTCGCATCGTCGTGGAAATCCGCGACGGCGCTGCGACAATGGGTGAGAATGAGATCCTTCCGCATCACATTCTGGGCATTCGCGCTTGTTTTCTTCACGCTCGCGTCTCCCGCCTTCGCCGAGTCGAAGATCGTCAATATTTTGAGCTGGAGCGATTATTTCGATCCCAAAATCCTCGAGGATTTTACTCGCGAGACTGGAATCAAGATCGTTTACGATACTTATGCGTCGAGCGACGAACTCGAGGCGCGGCTCCGGGGCGGAAAAACGGATTACGATATGGTGGTCGCGCCCGGCGCATCCTTGCAAAGGCTGATCGCGTCGGGCGCGCTGCAAAAACTCGATAAGGCGAAATTGCCAAATAGCCGCAACCTCTCGCCCGAGCTGATGGCGCGTCTCGCCCTCTATGATCCGGCCAATCAGTATGCGGTCCCCTATCTTTGGTTCACGACGGGCATCGCCTATGACATCGAAAAAGCCAAGGCGAGGCTGGCTCCCGCGTCCACTGAGGCCGGCTTCGTCGCATCTTGGGACACCATCCTCAAGCCGGACATTTTCAAGGCATTCGCCGATTGCGGCATCGACGTCCTCGATAGCCCCGAAGATCTGTTCGCCATCGCCTTGCGCTATCTGCGTCTTAATCCCGACTCCAAGAATCCGAACGACCTCAGGCGCGCCGCCGAGCTTTTGAGCGGCCTCCGCCGTTACGTGAAGGCCTTCAGCTCCTCCGACTACCCCAATGCCCTCGCCAACGGCGATATTTGCCTGGCGGTTGGCTGGACCGGGGGCGGTTTCCAGGCAAGAGCGAGGGCGCGCGAAGCGGAAAACGGCGTCGACATCGGTTACGCCATCCCAAAAGAAGGCACGTTGATATCGCTGGACAATTTGGCCATTCCAAAAGAATCGCCGCATACCGGAAACAGCTATGCGCTGATCGATTTCTTGCTGCGTCCTGAGATCGCCGCGTGCAATACCAATACGACCAAATTCGCCAATGGCGTTCCAGCGTCAAAATCCTGGATCGCGAAGGATATCCTTGATGACAAGGCGATCTATCCCGAGCCGGACATGATGAGCCGGCTTTTTGCGGTCTCGAACGCCGACCCTGCGACCCAAAAATTAATCGCCCGCGAATGGGTCAGGATCAAAACCGGCAAATATCCATGAGCAACTTCTCTTTACGGCCGCTCTGATCGGTGCTCGAGCATCCGGCGACCGCACGTCGCCGGCGTGGGTCGACGCATGACGTCAAAAAAGCGCGAGCTTTTTCGAGGCGATATTCCCGGAAAACAATCCAATCTATCGCCAGAGCGGGTCGGGCTATTTCGTTCTCGCCATGGCGTTTTTTACGAGGCCGACGATCGCGGTGACGATTGCGCCGCTGACGCCGCCGCCGACCGCCTGGCCAAGGATCGTGCCGATGTCGACGCCGCCTGCGCCCGTCAAAGCGGGAATCAGGCTTGTGAGAATTTGACCGCCGAGGCCGCCGCCAATGGCCCCGCTGATCGTATTGCCGACTGGGCCGAGGCCAAAATCCTTAGCCTTCGCGGCAAGGTTGCCGCCGACAGCGCCGGCCAAGAGCTGAATAATAAAATTGATGATTGTCGCGGACATTTCCCCACTCCTCTTAGGCGCCGCCTAAAATCGAACGGAATGAATGACCTTGGCGGCCTAATTTTATTTAGTTTGCAACCCCTCAATCGTACTCCTTAGCCAGCTGAGCCGCAACGGATTGCTGTGTTTGAAGGACTACTTTTAAGCTGGCCAAAAGCCTCATCGCGCGGCGAGGACCCTCGGGAGCATCCGCTTTGCCGCGTGC